>JAUIBK010000008.1 GCA_030428205.1 bacterium | reverse complement strand
AGCAGGAATTTCATTTCGCGCCGCGTCGTTGCCTGCGTGCGCATTGAGATGCAAAGCAGTAATCTCAGGAGCAATGATTGAGGGGATGCAGTGCCGGGCACCAAGCGAATAGGCATAGTCTGCTATTGCTACAATAAGATCATAGTTTGAGGGGGCTCCGTACATCAACACAGGCCTTCCCTCTACCCCGGCTTTTCCACCCCAGCCGACTTCAACAACAAGGCGGGCTAGATTTTTAAGTCGTTCATCGTAATTTAGCTCAGACATATTTAGACATCTCCATTTCTCTCTACACGGGTAGAGTGCGCTATGATAGAGTGAACAAAACTTTTTGAGGAATGACAACAATGAAACGAAGTATTGCCATCTTTCTTCTGACCTTTCTTTTCTCGGCCTGTTCTTCTCAGCCCTCAAGCATCATTCCATCAACAAGCCCACTTCCTCCAGGAGTGCGCGGAACTATCCCTGCCAAAGGCTCTGATTGTCAATTTCGCCTTCTCGGTATTATTCCCCTATCAGGTTCTCCTGACACTTCTGAGGCTCTTCAAGAGGCAAAAGATAGCGCAGACGTAGACGTCCTCACTGATGTAACGGTTGATTACGGTGGCACCTACCTTATTCTCTTCTCCAACAGGTGTGTACGCGTGACCGGCTTAGGAGTACCTCGCTCAAGACTCTCTGGTGGAGTGATGGAGCGGTCCCTGACTTCGCCTCACAGCTAATCGATCATTTTTAGGGTCGTTCTATTCTTTAAAGCTTTGTGTGGCCGTAACCGTGTCAATTCACATTCATTACTACTGGCTATTCAATACACTATTAGCGCAATCTTATCGGACCAGTTTGTACTTCAATTTTCTCTGCCGAGGAACAGCTAAAATCTGAGGCGAGAAATTCACCTGTATAAAAATCGTGGTATATACAGCCGCTACACTCCCTGATGATAATCGTTGTTACACCGTTAAAAGTGTGTGTCCGGGTCGTTGTATAGCTTCCGCATTCTGCATTGTAGAAATGCCCTTCAAGAGCTGAGTTGCATTCGCCTTCAATGAATTCTGTTGTCCCCGGAGCACAAGCAACCATACATCCATATGCCGTTTGAGAGCTCACACACGCACCACTTGCACAATAGGGATCAATATCAACTTCTTGTCCAGGCACATTATTTACACCGAGAACAAAATCTTCATAACCATCAGAGCAAGCAAAAACGAGAGGAGGGAAAAGCAGAAAAGACGCCGAAAGCGCTAAGAGAAGAGAACGCATAAGAAATAACCTCTAAAAAAGGCTTCTTTGTTCCCCCTTCAAGGAAGCAGTCATTCCCCACCACATATCACCTGTAGAAGGAAAAGTGCTTCAAGAGAAGTCCAAGGCTACTTCTAAAGCAATCCCTGATACTTACGTGAGCTCTTCGTACGCTCTCTGAATCTTGAGCATCTTTTGATGGGCTAACTCCTGAAACTCATCTCCCAGATGGCTAACCATATCGGGGTGATACTTCTTGACGAGAGCTTTATAGGCTCTGGCAATGTCCTTCTGTGGAGCCCCCACAGTAACACCAAGAATATCGTGAGGAGACTGTACGGGCGATGATGCTTGAGAGTTCTCTGCTCTTTCTTTTTCTGAGGAAAATTCTGACTGCAATCGACGCACTTTTTCTTGAATGACTTTTTTGTAATTCCAAAAGAGAAAAGCTGCAACGAGAAAGTCGTCAACACGACCAAGTAGGCCGAAAACATCGGGAAGGAAGTCGAAAGGGAAAAGAAAATAAAGAAGCGCTAAGGCTATATAGATATACTTTCTCATTATCGTCACAATACAATCACTTCTCTCTCTCAGTCCAGCAGAGTTGCTTTACTTCTAAACCCTGCTATCCTTTCATTTGCCCCTTATGGGCTGTGGTAGGGTTTTTTTCTCCTTTTTCAGCGCTCTAGAGCGATTCTTTACTGGCAGTTAAGGAGCTATCTCGAGGCTCTTTAACTGCCAGTGAAATGAGTCGCTTGGCTTTGAGAAAGGAGCATCGTTTGCAGTACCAACCTGCACAATTTCCGTTATGTGATGGTAAGGGGGAGACCGCCGACTGTGTTGCAGTCTTCTCCGCTCGGATTGCCGTGGCCTCCACCCCCGGGTACAAAGGCTACGACAAGCAACAGGTGATGCAATGGATCGATAGCGTTTCGCTCGAAAACACAGCATCACTCAGTGGCCTGCCATCTGCTCTCGCTCAACCCATGCTTGCTGCTCTGACGGCGAGTACGGTATTCGAGGAGTGGCAGATCGAGCGAGCGCGCCAAGGAAAGACGAGAATGACCGGGCTTGTTCTCCCGGCACTCGGAGTCTTCTCTTGGCAAGATGGCGAAAACTTCGCTGGCATGATTGAACCCAACGCGGTTCTCTCACTTAGCTCGCATCCCGAGCTCTCCCCAGCGATCCGTTCACTCGAGGAGTTTCGAGAAGCTGTCAACGATCTCGCGCAGATGCTCGGTACTCGGTTCGATCAGGTGCGTGTGTATGTGCTCGAGTCTCAGGAGAGTCTTCGTATTCTCCAAAGAGGTCAAGGCAACGAAGCCCCGACTGCTGGAGGCGAAGACACGCACTAACGCGCTGGTCGACAACAACTGGGACCGGGGTCAGCTCCGAGAGGACGCTGACCCCGGCCTCATTTCATGAAGAAGGATATAGCCACAGCCCTTTGTGGCACCACCATATGGTCATATGGCTAGAAATCAACAACAGTCTGGTTGATGTGGTTGAAGTAGTTGGTAAACATATTGATACCTATCACAGCAATGAGTTCAGCTACCTCTTCTTGAGTGACTCCAGCTGAAGTAAGTGCATCGACATCACCATCACTCATCTCGCCGTTCTGCTTGACGACTTTTTCAGTGAAAGTCAGTAACGCTGCAACCTTAGGATCGCTTGATTCAGACTTCAGGGCAGAAGAAATTTCCTGTTCGCTCATTCCAACCCCCTTACCAATGGCAGTGTGAGCAGCAGAACAGTAATCACACGAATTAGCAGCAGCACACGTCAGGGCAATAGCTTCACGAGTTTTTGCATCTAACTTACAATTTGCAAGAACGGCTGACGACTGAAGGTAGAATTCGAGCACTACTGGGGACTGAGCCATGCTACCGAGAATATTCGGCACTCTTCCTTTGGCTTGCTCAATAGATTCGAGAAGCTCTTTTTGTTTCCCTATTGCAGTTTCTTTCGTGACAATATCTAAGCGTGGCATGTGCCCTCCTATAGTAGAATTATTGAAGCATTGTTCTCCCTTTAAGAAAAAAGGGCAAGTCAAATGAGGTAAGAAAAAGTTACAAATTCATTAACACCCTGTTGTACGAAACGTAGCAGCCTTTCTCAGGTGCTCACCATGTGAAGCAAGAGAGGAAAGAAAAAGTGTCTTTTCCATTACATTATAGTGATTACTCGTATCGAGAAGGAGATCCAGCTTCCCATCTCGGTCTAGATCTCCAGCCCAAACTACTCCTGGCACTTGACCACTACGCCCTATTCCTTTCATACACATCAACTTTTGAGTTTGGGAGTGGATGGTAAGATTGAAACAGTAGTCTTGAATAGTAACGTATTCATACTCATCTTGAACAGCTTGTCCACTCGCAAATACTACATACGAGACTTTGCTAGCAGCAAGGGAATAATAAAATCTTTGCCCTGGGAAAAGTTGCCCAACACTTTGCGAGCGACTCGCTACTTCGACTGGACCAGCTCGTAAAAATGACGCGCGTACAAGGAATTGTGAGCGGTGAGCAATTCCTATACCGTCCTTTCGAAAAGAGATGGCCTTTCCTGACTTTACACTCTTCTCATTATCAATGACTGGATCATGCTCGAGCGTCACTTCAAGTTCAACGCCCTCAAGACACGCACCTTCCTTACACGGCACCAAACTCATCCAATACTCACCTGACCGAGCACTCACCTCATCCCCATGAAAGCTCCCAACCATAAGAAGCTCTACAGAAGAATCTGCATGAACAAAAGTAACGGATAATAAGAAAAGGAGAAAAAAGAGAATTCGAAGCATGCTTAAGATCCCAAACTACGCTACACTCATGAAAGGGCATATATGTAGGGTAATCTATCACGATGGTGAAAGGCTTCCTACTATGTTTGCTCCCCGGAAAACCCCAGATCCTTGGACGGCAGTCAACGTTGACTCACACTTTGAGGTACCATTTCTTGGAGATGGGTACACCTATAACGAACACATGAGAGCTCAGTACGAAGCCTCTGCTCCCCTTCTTCCTCCTCCAGGCCTATGCATCAAACACCAAGAAATTCTCTTTAAAAATGTAAGTATCTTTGATGTCACTGGCAGAAAACTTACCTGGGGAGATATACGACCAGAAGATGTCCTTGGCATGAAAGGCGTCTATTACGTCCTCTCACAACACAAATCGTTTTTTGATGTACCCCAAGACGAAAACATCTCACCTGAATGGGATTTTCGAAGCGAGGATCGATATTCAGAGTCAGCACTTCGAGACGACCTCCCCTTAACAGAGCCAGCAAGAATGCCACTCGATTACATCAAAGCAAACGCTATTGCTCGAATAGTAGATGGACGAATTCACACTTCGCGCGAGCTGGTCTTCATCAATTATTAGCAAAGCCAGCGCTTCTATGACTCTCTTCTCTCCTCATCAAGCCATTGAGCAATAAAACCGACAAGATCACTATAGCGAAGGCTTCCACCGGTCTCTGCCATCTTATCGAGAATGCATTGAGGAAGGAGCTCGTGCTGACCTCTCTCCACGACAACACCATCACCACGGGGAGTAAGCGATATGATCCTCATATTTTGAACAGGACTCTCTGGGACGCCTACCAGGAGAAGTTCGGAAGCATCTAAGCCCGAGGCCTTCCTTTCAAAAAGGAACTCAGCTTGACACAGGTGATTCCATGACTTTTGCTCTGGAGGAATAGGAAGCCCTTGAAGTGTTTGAGTGAGAACATCACAAATTTCTTCGAACGAATGTGCTTGAAAATAACAGAGAGGATTTCCCTCGACTCTCTTGCGTATCTCCAAATGCTCCCCAGAGATGTCTTCGAAGGAAGAATAAAGCGCGAGGATACAAAAAGTTGAATCATGTAAACGAGCCCTATCCCAGCGAGAGTACATTGCCTTTATATCTTGAATCAATGATTGCTCGGCTTCAAATTCTTCTGCTTGAAGATAGTTCGCGTGTTCACACCGCTTGAGGATAAGATTGCGTGCACAGGCTCCATTAAGCTTCACATAAGTAAGATCTGAGCGTGTAATAGCAACAGTATCAATAAACGCACCTGTCATATCAACGCCGATAAGATTCGCGCGATCAAACGAAACACCTATAAGTTCTCGAACCTTTCCTTTTGAAAGATTCATGATCTCTTTCCACGCTTTTGAATCTGTTTGAACAAGAGAATATTGACTTTCCCTTTGAGGTGCTCCAAAGAGTCCCCCGATCTCTAAGTCCTTCAGGAATGAACTTAACTCCTCCCTTCGCTCATTCAATGGCAAATCACTGTGCGCAACAGGAACTGAGATACTCCCCCTCCTCTCAATATCTTTCATCGTGAGATAAAGAACTTCCGCCTCAGGATCGTGAAAAAAGGTCACATGAACCCCCTCTATCTCCTCAGGCTCAGTTGTTGGATCAGGAAGCTTTTGTGGCTTATTCACGGCAGGAAGAAGCGCTCCTTGAAGTGCTATTGAAACTTCTCTTGCTCGATCTCCAAGCACAGTATCTTGGCCCGCTTCGGGGATCACTGATGCAGTAAGAGTTTCTGAAAGTTGACGAGAGACAGCTGCCGCCTTCCCTATGATAGCGGTATCAGCATCATCTTCTGCCTGAATGATTGGCTCTTGAGCTTGTTTCATAGGAGTTGTGAGCACTCGGCTACGACATAGAGATTAAAAACACAGTTCCCCCTGTACGAAAGTAATGGTCTACAACACATAAGAAGTTACATAAGGCACTCATTTTTTTGACTAAGAATCGAGAGGGCCTTATTCTGCTGTCTCGTATACCATTTTCGACGTAGGAATCGAGGTGCTGACCCAAGAGAGAAATCACGCGCATACGCGAAAGCCTCAAGACCCTCAAAGCGTTGAGAGCTATCTCCGTGCGTCCGAGGCCGACTTGGATGCTATTGCTGAGGCGATAGGCGAGCTAAAGGGAGCTCCCCCGACAGCTCAGTGGGTACGCAAGGTAAAGGAGAGAGTCTCACTCAATCTCGAACAAACTCGCGATCTCTGCCCAGCGCAACAAAAGGCTTTCGATCAAAACAGCGATGTTCAAAGCGTCATTTTCGAAATGACTACCATGCTCACACAGCTGTCTGAGTATGAACAAAAACATGTCGCTCTCTCCTCACCTACGACACCTCACGTCCCCTCTTCCCTCAAGCCTTCAAGCAACAAAGAATCATTCACGAGGCTAAAAGTCCGTCGGCCCATTGGTGAAACAATTGCAGCAGCTACCGCACTCTTTCTTACTCCCAATGCAGGACAACACACACCACACATTGCAGAACCTCCTCCGCTTCAAACCTCCTCTCCCGATCTACCCTCAGCTCCCAACTCTCATACTCTTGCATCTCCATTCTTCGAAATGAACCTCTGGCCTGAACATATGGATGGTTTGCGTTTTGACCTTCCCCTCTCCACACATCAATCGAACACACCCCAAGCCCCCTCTCCCCTACATGTTGAGCCTCTCGATTCTACTCCGACAAATACTTCTGTAGAGCCTGCAGCGGAACCTCATCTCCTTCCTTCGTCCTTATTGAACCAATCACCAGGTTTACAACACGAGAACGAGACACCAACTGGACAAGAAGAAGCTCCCGTAGATCTCCTTTCTCAAGCCTCTTTCCCTTCGACAAGAGCTGAGGCCAAAGCTGGGGCAAGGCTAGAGTCACTTGAGCCACATCAATCACCACGAGAGCCTTTCCCTGATCTCACTGAACCTACTGACAATACTCCTCTCTTAGAAACTTCAACCTCTTTACCAACGAGAACAGTAACGAGCCCTCTTACAGATCTCATTCATAAAAGCTTCAAACATGAAGAACAAAAGCGTATTGTTCAAAGAGAGTTAACGGACTTACTGGCTACTTACAAAGAGCAAGCAGCTTCTGCGCAATCACTCTCTTCAGGGCTAGAGCAAAGCTCACTTTCACCTATAGCTACCACTGCTCCTACTCATACGGAAGAAGCTGCGCAACGAATCGTTCAGCATGACCTAACTAAGCTTCTCTCGGAAGACTATAGAATTCGGGGAATACAACCAATGAGCCTTCCTCGACAACGGATTGTTGCTCGACCTCTTCGTGACCTTATCCACACCTCACCACCATCACCTCAAGAAGAAGATGTACGAGTTGTATCAACGTCATTTGACGAGCTTCTTGGCGTAAAGAATACTCAACATGCTTTAAGAAAATAAGAAAGAGAAAGGAGAGAGAGTATAGTCTTCTTCTCTATCCTTTAAAGCGCTCCGCAAGATTTCTCCTGCAGAGCACATGGTCGACCGTGTGCCCTCTTCCTCTGGCGAGGGAAAAGAGGGAACTACCCGCCGTTGTTGATCGCATCGAGCAGAGCCGGGATGTCTTCCTGTCGGAACATACCGAACTGGAAGCCGAGACTCTGGAGCTCAACGACAAGGTTGCTGATATCGTCGCTCACTCCCGGAGGCAAACTACCACCTCCGTTGAAACCACCGAAGCTACCTTCGTACTTGACGACAGAGCGGTCACCGTTGCCATCGAACAGGTCCTGAAGTGTCCGCATTCCGCGAGCACTCAAGCTGAAGGCCGAAGATCCTGCCTCGACCCCTTCAAGGACCGTACGAAACATGAGCGCCCTTTCAAGCGCCAAGGTGCTCGCGTCCTTGTTGTGAGTCTCGATGGCAGCGACCGCCATCTTAGTCGGATCGTTGAGATCCGGCTGGTAGACGACACCGACATCCATTCCATTGGACAGCGGCGCATTCGGGTCGAAACCCATCTCCTGAACGGCTTCGGGAGACACCAAAAAGGCATCTCTCACATTCTGCTGCTCCACATGACACCCTCCAACGAGGAGAGCCGTAGAAACCAGCAAGATACTCAGTCGGCGGATCATATTCCGCCTCCTTTCGGAAAATGGAGAAAAGTAACGAAGCGCCCCTATGCTCTTCGTGCTTTCTCACAGTCATGTCTGATCAGTTTGGTAGGGGCCATTTAGAGACAAAATCACACTTATCCCTAAATGGCCCTTACACAACGATTGAAACGAAAGAAGACGAGAGCAACAGCGAAAACCTCTACAAAACCCTAGTAAAGACTATCTCTCTCATATGTATTGGTAAAAAAGAACGCCAGTCCCCACCAACATTAAAAACACCCATAGTCAACGGTAGCAGCAGCCCAGAGGTAGTCAAATTTTTCTTTCGTTCACCTAGAAGAAAAGAAAATTTTTTGAGTAAGAAACAAATATCCTTGAAAATATGTATGTGGACTTCGTTACTTACGATAGTAGGCACGATCTTCTAACAATTTCATATGGGTAGTGAAGAATAGTTAAGGTTTTTCAATCAAAAGAGATCTCATTGTGCCTAGAAAATACTTCAGGTGCGGATAGTTAGAGGTAGGGCGGGGGTGCCCCTAATTGTCCGCATCGCTGTATTCCCATTCGCACTCTGCCCCTTATCGGGGGAAAGGATCTCAAATGAAAACGTTTACCTCAATTGTTATGAGCTGTCTTCTCATGCTCGGAGCACAAGGATGCTCTTCGATGCAAAATACACAAGATGATTCGCCATCGATTCAGCACTACACTCCGGAAAACCCGGAGATTCGTGCAGCACAAGCAGAGCTCGACCGCAATGCGTTTCACGTACGGCTTCGCCCGATACGTGATGAACTCTGGGTCTGGATGACCACTCTCTCGGATGACTCAAGGAGTGATCCGTCTCACATTGACCACTCACGGTGGATGGCTGAAAGTCTGTTTGTACAGACCTTCGACGCCTTTGTCGAGGATATGCAAATTGGACTCGATCGAGGGGAAACTCTCTGGGAGCCAGAAATGAAAGTTCTCGATCAGCTCGCTCAGAGTTTAAGAAGGACAAACGATCTCCGCCTCGTTCCTCAATTCGGGAATAACTCCCGAGAGGCACGAAATGCTATTCGTGGTACTCCAATCACTCTTCCTGAGAGGACTCCGTTTACGTTTACAACAACAACGACCACACTCATTGAAGGGAGAACATCTGTAGGGGCCCTGGGCAGTCTTTTCGGACTCAAAGGGGCAAATGAGGGGAGCACGGTGACTCAGTCGTACGCAAGCGACCTCACCCTAATCTCAACTCTTCTCGGTGTTCAGGTAATACATCAGGTACAACCAAAACCTGGAGAACCAACCTTTTCGCCAATTCGCGATCGGCTCGGTCGAGAGCTCGGGATTATTGCTCGAGCATTGACAACCTACAACCTCGAAGAAGTGCTCCCGACGATGGCACAACGGCTCGTAGCTGAACTGTCACCAGAGGATGTACACCTCATTCGAGGAGAGACCCCCCAGTCCAAGGAAGCACTCCTGCTCTACCTCGACTGGTGGTTTCGTGGACGAACTGACATGAGCGAAACGGAGATCGCTGGTGCTCAGGCTATGTGGCCTATCGCTCGTGAATTTCTTCCTGGCGCATGTAGCTCGCTCACTGGTGCTGGTCTTGCTGACCGGTATGCGCTTATCGCGCAAAGTAAGCTTGTCGATACAACGTCCGAATGATGCGGACACACTTTTAGGCGTTTATGGCAAGCTCCTGAGGCAACGCTGGAAACGGCGCTGCCTCGGCTTTTTGGGAGGTTAGACTCAGACAGAGTCAACGGTTAAGAGCTATTCTTTACGCCCTCCCTAAATACCTTATCCTCACTACCTTTCGATCACTGAAAGCGATATTACCTCGTGAGATCAGGTTTGTCGTGCTCTCCAAATGTTTGTAATGGCCCCCCTCGCGCATGGTGGTCTGAAAGCTGAACTCAGCTTCGTCTGCGACAAACTTGATCTGAGTATACATGCATCACCTATCGGCATATAAAGTTAGAGTGAGCTTAGAGTTACAGACAGACTTTCTCCGCTGTGAATAAACCTATACTAAGCCCCTGCTGGAAACGAAAACAAGAGAGATGCGCAGGCCAATACGAAGTATCCTTTTCTAGAACCAGATTGGTGAGCATCAGTCGATGAAATCAGAAACAGAGCCGCGGTTCTTTCAAACCGCGGCTCCATGTTGCCTCAGGTGCTCCTGGTGGCAATTACCAACAGCCACCTGGATCCGGATCGGGCGGCGTCGTCTGCCCAGCACTGACCACTGGAGGACCAGCGATCACACGCACACGTTCGACTCCTCGAGAGCGACAACACCGCTCAGCAAGAAGACGTTCCGTGAGTGAAGTAGACGATCTTCGCCACCTCCACTGATACGGTTCACGAACTCGCTGAACTATCGGCGCAGCTGCTACCTCTTCGATAACTTGAGTGGATCCGCAAAGACGAGGTTCGCCTTTCCAAACGCACATGTCAGGACATCCAAGCTCAGAGGTTCGCTGCTCGTTGATTACTGTCGTTGCAACAACAGCAGCATCTGCCTCGGCCTTTATGGCAAGACTCGGATCCCCAAGGTCGAACGTTACCGGGTAGTATGCCGCCTCCCCCAGTGCCTCTGTCCCAAAGGAGGAGGCAGGGATCTCGACATAAACCGGCCACCCTTCATAGCAGAAGGTAATGAGGACAAATCCTCCGCTATCGATTGCCTTCTGCATCGTAGCGCTGGGTACCTCAAAAGAGGCCACACCATCAGTGACTGTGACCTGAGTCGGCTCAATCACCTGGGCATGAGTCTCCCCACCTGGCGTCTCAGAAGGACTCGGGGGACCCCCTCCATTCTGCGCGAATACCGCTGGCGACATCATCGCCAAGGCCGCAATAACCGTTAGCAGCTTCATATTGCTGCTCCTTTCTCAACAAGGGCACTTAGAGTGACCCAGTGTATAAAACTCAGCCCATCACTCCATAATGTGAGGACCGAGAGCGTATTTCCTTATCACGTAAGGCCAACGCATCTCTCTCGTCTACTCATAAGAAAGGGCATAGAAAAGAACTAGGGTGGATCATCAAAAATGAAAGAGATCGCACCAAGAATAAAGAATACCACTTACAGGGGTCTTTCTCAAAAAGTAGTGGTTTCGGGATGGCTCGGGTAGTTTGAAGACCTGAAGATAACAGGTATACCCCGTAAGATCAGGTCTGTCGTGCTCTTTGACTGGTTGTGCCGCGTATGGTGGTCTGAAAGCTAATCGCTTTCACGCGTTTTTCTGCACGGGGTCTATTTATCTTCCCCAGGGAAATTCGCTGCTCACGCAGCATATTTCCCATGCGGCGTCCCCGAGGATGCCTTGAAAAGCGCATAGCGCTTTTCATACTCAAATCAGCTTTGTCTACGACAAACCCGATCTCTTTGAATATGCCTCAGGGTGATGAGCAAATGCCCACCTCTCCAAGAACTCTCTCTACGCCTGCTTTCTTGCCAAAGACAGCACTGTAGACAGGTGTTCCATCACCTAAGGTTCGCTCCGCAAACGAGACGAATTCCCCCCCCACCTCCTTGATGAGGACTTCGGCTGCGGCTAGATCCCAAATTTTTAGATTCGCCTCTAGCGCAATATCAGCATTGCCACAAATGATACTCGTAAAGGCATAGCAGGCACAGTAAATGCGAACATTAGGAAAAAGTCGGGTAGCATCCTCGAACAACTCCCCCTCATCAACGCTCCGGGCGAACTGATGTCGAGAAGCAAGATAACAACGAGGCGACTCACTCAGAGGAGATAACTGTTGTACCAAATTTCCATTACAAAAAACTCCACCGCCTTTCGTTCCAACAACACAAACATCGAGAGCAGCATGATCTATTAAACCAAGCACGGGTTTTCTATTTCGTAATAGCGCAATAATAGTTCCCCAAAGAGGAACTCCATAGACAAGCTCTTCTGTTCCATCAACCGGATCAAGAGTCCACACAAACTCAGCATCAGAGTTGAGCTCTCCAAATTCTTCTCCAATAATTCCGTGGCTTGGATAGCGCTTTTGGATTTGTTGACGCAAACACTTTTCAATCTCCTGATCCAGTATTGTCACAAAGCTTTTGTCTGCTTTGGTTTGAATATCGAGATCTTTGGAAAGCTTCTGATGAATGATTTCTCGGCAAAGCGATTGGAGTTCGAGAGCAAAGTCTTTGTATTCGTCCAGGTTCAAATCCGCTCAGCCCTTTAGAACAGTACCCTCCTTCGCTGAAGCTACGGAGGGTCAATTCGCAAGCGAACTTAGCTAGCTAAGTTCGATGCTCATTGAAAAATATGGTCGGGCTGAGCGGATTTGAACCGCCGACCTCTCCCACCCCAAGGGAACGCGCTACCAGTCTGCGCCACAGCCCGACTTCGCCAAGGCTTCGTCGGGGCAAGCCCATTCCACATTGAGAAAAGAGGGGGATGAGTGCCTCGAAGAGAAGTTGGCAGAGAGAAAATAGTATAGAATGTGGTTAGTTGCAATGTTGGGGGCGGCTTTACATTGTGTGTCATTCTATCTATTATCTTTGGCCTTGTGGTGGTTTCGTCCTCCTGCGCCCCTGTGCGGCTACGGCGGACTCGTTCATTTTGAGATTTCACCTTTGATGTAGAGCGAGGTCGAGATGAGGTTTTTGGCGATCCCGTACTCCTTCGCCCCTTCGGGTGCTACGGAGCACTCGTTAATTTCGCGATCTCATCCTTTGGATGAGCTTACGAAATTAACTTCGGGCCCTTAGCTCAGCTGGGAGAGCGCAACACTGGCAGTGTTGAGGTCACCGGTTCGATCCCGGTAGGGTCCATTTATTTTCCGCTCGCCGCTGGGGCCAGGAACCTGCGGTTCCTCTGTGCTTAACGCACATTCACCTCCCTGGACACTACAGGGATCGAACCGGTATCAGAGATACTGTTTCGAGGCGGATTACGAAGTAATTCCGGATCCCCGTAGGGTCCATTTATTTTCCGCTCGCCGCTCGTCCGCAGTATTCATGAGTCATCGTCGCGAGGGGCTATAGATTGTGAAAAGACGAGCGAATTTGAAAATTTCGGCTGACAGTGTGTTGAAACACACCGAGGTCGAAAATTTCAAATTCGTGAAGGATTTTTGCAAGGTATAGCTCCGCAGCAGATTACTCATGAATACTGCGGGCGAGGGCCAGGAACCTGCGGTTCCTCTGTGCTTAACGCACATTCACCTCCCTGGACACTACAGGGATCGAACCGGTATCGGAACACGGAGTGAGGAAACAACTACAACTTCGATCGGTTAGAGACTATCCGCTCCTTACTTAGATGCACAAATAATATCACCAAAATGGGTATCCTTCACCACAACTACGCGTACATCTATGCCTAAGTGTTGGAGGTAGTTTACTCGAATCTCATTGAGCTCCGCAAAAGCTGCTTTTCCCTCGCTCCAACGCTTACTTCGTGTATCAGAAGCGATACTTGCGAGCGCGTTCAGTTGATCCCAACGCTCCTCGGTCACCCCTAAGTGAGTCGAATAGTGCAACGGCAGTGATACCCGTGCATTGCCGGGACAGCACGGCATTAATGAAAGAGAGCATGCCGTAGGATCATCAACCCATTGAGCAAGTATCTCATCAGGCAATGCCCTACCCTTTGCACACGGATGCTTAGAGACCCAATGAGGTGTGTCGCTATATGAGAGATCTCGAATATCTCCCTGTTGGACTCTCAGATCTCTCCCCAGAATACTCGCGATCCGTTGAGCTAATGACGCTGAACGATGACCAATCTCAATACCTCGAGCTGTTTGCCCCCTCGCTGTTGCCAGAAGTCCCATAACAGCGGTACCTCCACATGCCAAGTCGAGAACCTCTCCTTCCCGGTCAATAGTATCTGCTAACGCGATGCACTCTCTTACTTTACGTGTGAGTCTCTTTTCTACTCGTTTGAATAGCTCACTTGGTGTTCTTGAGCTTCCATTACCAAAGTTGCGCCGGAGTCCAACTTCCGCTTGAATCAAGAAGAGTCGTGCTAGCGTTTCTATTTCGCTTCCCATATGCGGGAATTCAGTTGAGACCTTAACCAACTCGTTAAAGACAACATTACAAGACTTAAAGAGATCCTGACGCTGTGCAGGATCTAAGCAAGCAAACGCACTTGGCCCATTGGCTTGAATGGTCAAATCTCCCAAAAGAAACTCAAACTGGACCGAATCTCCGACAAATAAGTTATCCACACGAGTGTCAGATTCGCTGAATCGAAATTTTGTTGGTAAAGCTAGCTGCGAAAGAAACCTGCAGCAATCGACATGTTCTGTTTCAGGGCATCTCTGACCATAGTCCCTCTGCCCAGGGATGCTAGAGCCATCACTTATAATTTCGTTCGCCATTGAGAGTAAGAATTTACAGAGATCCCCAGCATTGAAGAGTCTAAGAGATTATACCTTCGAACAAACCCCTAATCAAAAGAACGCATCTCGGAGGCTTTGCAGAGTAAGAGTCAATGTAAGATGACACGAGCGGATATACGAGCCGAACCTATAACAGAGAGACAGATGATATGCGTTCTTATGGTGGCGCTTCACTTTAAGAAAGTACCCCTAGAACCTCTCAGAGGTAGGGCTCGACGACTGCAGATTGTGCAAATCCTCTTATCCTGCGGGACGGCGCTACGTAGTAGCAGCAACATCCATACAGAACAAAACCGAAATAAATCGTCGTACCCGTCTCCATCACTGCAGATGCAGCTGGATTGATAGTCCCAGTAAGACACATGGTGTGTCTCTTAGGGTCTCAGCGATCTCTCGTGCAAGATCGCGTCGCAGACGCTCCGTATCCCAGGGTGCTCCTCGGTTCCTTAAAAAGTTGTCGAAAAACTCCTGTCGTACAATACGATCGAGACCAGCAAGTCGCCAGTATTCCATCGCATCATCTCCGCTGCTCACGGAATAATGAAACACACCTGACAGACTCACCGTATCTGATGAGGCGTGAAACGTTTCACTTCCTTCACGAGGAACAACAGCGATGGAACGAAGCAGACTACTCATAAGAGGGTGAGAGGCATGTACTCGAAACTCATTTCCATGGACTTTCTCTACAACGATCGGATCACACAGCCCAAGCATCGGCAATGCGAAGAACGCACTACCGCTTAACGCCGAACCACCGAGCAAGGACAGTGGCCAATCTCCAAGGATCCCTCGCTTCGCAAGAAAGAACAAAAACGTCGCAAAGTAAGAAATAGGAAAATACAGATAGTTCAGCGATGGTGTCTTATAGTCTGTAAAGAAACTTGCAAAGAGACCAGACAAACAAGCGATAAGAAGGTGTAGGAGTATGTTCTGAGATGAGTACGCAACCAGACTCAGGAAGTACATCACTACGAGAAAAAAGAACCAAAATCCTATTCTGTAAGAAGCCTCAAAGACAAGATCCCCAAAAAGCGGATAAACTACCCAGAACAAGAACAGCGTCAAACAGAAGCCAATCTGATTACCATTCATGAAAGATCCTTGTGCCTACGGCACGTTAGAAACCGAAAAAGAGCAGTGGTGCCTGCCGAAAAAACGGGAACGCATGACGAAGAACCACAAAGTTACCTTTGTACTTTAGTGCAGTCGTCTACCCAGACAAGAGCGTCGCGCTCAAGAATTGAATTGAAATAGCTAGGGATTAGATGTGTGTAGATAAATGAAAACGCCCCTCCCAATACACTTCAGTGTACAACATGGAGCATACTTAAGCCAGAATGCTCTACAGAGGCGCTTTGCTCAGGTGCATGACAAGATTAGTATAAAGAGAATCTCTTGAGCATCTGAAGAAAAAAGACATGACTTTCAGAGAAGTGATGATAAAGAAAAGCTTAATCCACCAATTCAACGTGTGGGGCGCCTTCTCCGTTTCTTGGACGATTTCTTGCCGTCTTGTACGGCCATATCAAAAATACGTTCGCGAATCTTCGAAAATTGAGCATCAGTGAGCCGTTTAAAGTCTCCGATACGGAGCTTGCCAAGTTTTACAGGGCCGTGAGACACGCGGTGAAGCTTTGTCACAGGGTGGCGGAGGTGCTCAAAGAGACGGCGGAGTATACGATTGCGTCCAACTCCGATCTTAATTTCGAGCCAAGTTGAATCTTCATTTCCTCTAAGAACTTTTACTTTCGCGGCAACAACACCATCTTCAAGCCGTACTCCCCTATCAATACGGCGGAGCGTTTTCTCTGTTGGCTTACCAGAAACCCGAACGTGATAAACACGCTCGAAGGAGAATTTTGGATGCATCAAGCGGTGAGCAAGCTCACCATCGTTCGTTAGAACAACAAGGCCTGTTGATTCGTAGTCGAGTCTCCCGACAGGTACATACCCTCGATCTCGCTTATCGAGAAACTCGGCTATCGTTGGCCTTCCGCCTGGATCTGACATTGTTGTCACAACACCTTTCGGTTTATTAACGACAATCATACCACGAGTTGGAGGATTCACGGATCTCTTGCCAACTTTGACCTTATCGACCCCTGGAGTCATCTTTACCCCAAGCTCAGTGACAACTTGGTCGTTAAGGCGCACACGCCCTTCAAGGATCATCTCTTCAGCCTTGCGGCGTGAAGCCACACCACATTCTGAGAGGTATTTTTGAATACGAATCTTGCCCATAAGGGCCCAAGGATCACACCTTTAGAGGTGTTAATCAAGAGTTGGCAGCTTGTAATTGCTCTTGTGGCTCTTCTTCTTGAGCCTCAGAAGCTTCAGGAGATTTTTGCTCAACCTGAGTCTCTTCCAAATGAGCTTCAGCCTCTTGTGCTTCAAGCTCCTCTTCGGGCTCGCCAGGATCTTCATCGAGCTCTCGTAGCTCTCTTAACGTCGGAAGCTCAGAGAGAGAGGATAAACCAAAAACACTTAGAAATTTGTCCGTTGTTCCATACAAAGCAGGCTGGCCAACGGTGGCTTGGTGGCCAACAATACGCACAAGCCCACGCTCAAGAAGAGTTTTAATAGTGGGAGTAGCATCAACGCCACGAATCTTCTCAACATCGCTTTTTACGATCGGCTGCCTGTAAGCAATAATTGCTAACGTTTCAAGTGCAGGCGGGCTCAACCTGCGTGGTCGTCCCGATTTAAGCTTCTGAAGAAACGTAGAGAATCTTCCCTTCGTTCGGAACTGGTACTTACCAGAAAAGCTCTTAAGCTCAATGCCAGAATCTTCAAGCTCAAATTTCATCTGAATACTTTCGAGAATATCTTTGAGCTCAGCATCTTTCTCGATACCCGAAACCTCTTTGAGTCGTGAAAACCCAATCGGCTCACCATGGGCAAGAATCACAGCTTCGATGAGCGCGCTCTTAGCAACCTCATCAAGCTCTTCATGCTCAACCTCTTGCTCAACTTGCTCATCCTCGGCTTCGCTTGAAACTTGAACACTTTGTCCTTCTAGAGACTCTTCTTCTACGGAAGTTTCCATCTGTTCTTCGTTACTCAACTTCTCTCTCCTCTTTTACCCATTCATTGTTTCAGCTTCAACTCCGCCAGCAACAACGGTATCAAACTCAGAGGTTAACTGCAGATCGTCGGTCTTATCAGAGGCAAGGAGAACAACAATCTCATTGAACGATTCATCTTGCTGCACGCAAATAGCCTGTCGTTTACACAGCTCAAGTAGAGCCACAAAAGTACCGATCACTGAAGCCCGACTTGTCATGTCAGGAATGAGCCTATAGAAAACTATCGGACCTGTAGCTTTCTTCAACTCAGAGAGCACTCCCATCATTCTATCGACAATCGAGACAGACTCTAGCGTAATATTGTAAGAGTGCGAATCATCCTTAAGCTTATCGAGAATCTTCTTAAAGGCTTTCCCAAGCAAAAGTGGATCGTGGTCTTTAATCTCTGCGGGAGGTGCTTTGACTTTCGAGAGAAGCGAGGGAGGAGAAAAAACATCAATGCCATAAAAGGAACGTTGGCTAAGAGCTTGTGCACCGTCCTTATACACCTCAGCTTCACGGAGCCTTCGCAAGAGCTCTTCGTGAGGATCGACGAGGTTTCCATCTTCATCCTCCACTAACTCAACAGGCTCATCGAGAAGTACGCTCGACTTGATCGAGAGTAGAGTCGCTGCAATTACCAGATATTCACCAGCCACCTCAAGATCAAATGCACGCATCTGCTCAAGACATTCAAGATACTGATTGGCCACCTCCGCAAGGGAGACAGTCTCTATAGAGAGCTCCTCTCGCTTAACGAGGTGTAGTAAGAGGTCAATTGGGCCCTGAAAAAAGGCTAACTGAACTTCAAAAAAGTGAGGATATTCTTCGGCTGTGTTCATAAAACTTTAAGTTACTTTAAGCTACTTGCAAAGTCCAGCAAGAATAAGCCTGGCGCTATTTATAACATTGTTATCCACCGCGCTCAAAACCAGCCTAACATACTGAAGATACAGGACTCCACAGAGAAGCAAGGAACAACAGATATAACACGAAGAGAAATTAAAGAGTGCCCTCTCACCCTTGCACGTAATCTAGACGTAGCCGAAAAGGGGAAGAGCTCAAGTTCGCGTGCAAGGAAAAAGCGGGGAGAACCTTTTGATGGCCGTAAGGGGAGGCTTCATCTGAAAAAAAGCAAGGATTAGTATTTAACCGAGAACACACGTGCCGTAAAAAATTCCGCGCTAGCTAGTTCATCTGGCATAAAAACGATAGCAAACTGCTTTTTCTCTCGCGGCCGGAGCATCAGTTTTCGAGGGGGAGTATTTTGCAATCTTTCGATAACTTCCGGTGTCAGCGAGGAAAGCTCTTTGTTCATCACTGGAGAAAGAGACACCTTCTTTGATGAAAGTGCTTGCCCGTCTGGGTCAAAAACAACTCCTTCAAGCAACACATCATTGAGGGTGTGAACAGAGTCATTTTTAAGCTTGCCCATAATAGCATAGACGCTATCACCCGAATCGAGTTCTATCTTTTTAAACTTTGTTCGTACGAGCCTCACCTCTGGTGGAGCGGCTCGATACTCAGGAGCAAAAAGCATGGAGGCATACTGAGTGGCTGAGGGAGAAGATGTTCCGAGAAAATTCCCGGCAAGTCCAAGGAGCACAAGAAAGAGGAGGAGTGGGCCACCGACATACATCAAGACATGGGAATATGAGCTTCGAGGCTGTGGGTGTCCATGAGGGAGATCTACTAAAACGTTTGAATCAAAGAGTGCGTCTTGCTCGTCCTCTTCAGAGGACTCTCCAAAGTCAAGTTCAACGACTTCAGCCGATTGGTGCGGGCGAACAACAGTGTCATCAAGATCGAGTTCCTCCTGGCGTGCGGCGAGATCCGTAATTGTTTCCGTAGCAAGTAGAGCTTCCTCTTCAAAGTCATCTGCTCGAAAAGACTCTAACGGTGCATCAGGCTCAAAGGGATCAGAGGAAGCTTTCGCCGTCAGATCGACAAAGTCGCTCTCATCCGCAATGCTTTGTTCATCTTCGAGCTCGGCCTCAGGGTCTTCTTCAAAGAACTCCTTAAAGCTTTGAGTATCTCGATCGGAGAGAACTGTGCTTTCTGGTTCATCACCACCACTCTCAACAAAATCAAAGGCCTCTTGGATAGTTTCATGAGAGCTCGGTTGAACCTCTTGAACAACTCTTTCAATGCTCGCCTCGAAATGAGGAGACTCACGCTCCTCAGAAGACTCTTCTTGTCCCTCTTGCTCAGCAACAACACTAGGCACACCCAAGAGTGAGGAATCCTCTTGCTCATCAGCGAGTACACTCCAGGCTTCCTCCTCTTCAAAATCTACGAACTCTTCATCGAACGACTCTTCAACGAGTTCAGGCTCTTCCGGCTCAACAAGTGTCTCTTGCTCCACAGCCTCAATGAGATCGTCGATCGCTGCAGGCTGAAGCTCAGCTTGGGGAACCTCAGGAGAATCGTATAGCTCCTCTTCTTCCTTTTCCCCATCGGAGGAGTAACCCACTTCTTGAGGCATAGCTTCTTGGCGAAAGATATGGTCACACTTTGAGCAGTGAAAACACGGCTCCTCCATCGCAGAGAGAAGTTGTTCATCTACCCAAAACTGCACATGGCAGGTTGGGCACTCAACAATCACACTATGACTACTTTCAGCTAACTGATTCATACTGAGAACGGCGTAGGTTAGATAACATCTTTATGAATAAGGTAATACAGACTTCCTTGTGAGTACACATGATTTGCTCGGCGCTGGGCTTCCGGGCCAGTTCCCATAAAAATATCTACTCTTGCAGGGCCTTTAATGGCACTCCCAGTATCTTGATCAAGAACAAGGCGAGAGGTTTTCTTTAAATAAATATCTCCGTTTTTCCCAACATAAGGGATTCTTGTGCGAATGATCCCCAAGGCCCCAGGTGGCAACAGGGATTTATCGGTGGCAATCGAGCGCTCTGCTATAACGGGAACCCCGAGGCTACCCAAAGGGTCAGCTGTTTCGTTCTTTGCAAAAAGAATAAACCGGTCGTTTCGTGCCAAGAGATAATTAAACTGGTGTGGGTTACGCTTGAAGTACTGCGGCAACATCCCCCATGAAATGCCGTTAGTAACGAGAAAAGAACGTGGTATCCCACGAAAAGGTTTCTTTGTCCCCTCATCATACCGAATAGAGAGCTGCTTTTTCGTTTCTCCTTGGAGATTCAATATTGCAGAGCCTTGTACATGAATCATGTAGGCCTCCCAACGAGTTTTTAACCAAGCGAGCTCATACCCGTACAATGGGCTCTGTGGTACGCCACGCCCCTCAAACCCTTCGAGAGAAATACGCTTGGGGTGAGGAAGAGGCCAAGAGGAAAAGTCAGGAGGAGTTTGGTAGATAGGATACCGAAATATCTCTGTTGGCGTGAGGCTCGCCTCATAAGTCGGCTGAAAGTAACCTGTAAACTTTACCGAGCGTTCCGCATCGGCTGGATAGAGCAGATCAAATTCTCGGCGCACCTGTTCTTGTAACTCATGTGCAGAAAGCGGAGAAAGAAGGAGTTCACGAAAACGTTCCAAGGACACAAGCATCTGTTCTCTTGAAATCCCCTCGCGCTGAAAACGCACATACGAGTCTTTTGCATCCGAAGAACGGAGATACGCTACGCTATGGCCTACTGCCTCAAGAAGCTCTTGACGCTGACTCGCCAGCCCATCATCAAACGGCAGTGGTGTACTAACAGACTGGAACGATACTCGCTCAAACCGCGAAGGAGAAAACGAGCGAAACGACTCCGCTTGAGCACAAAAACAAAAGAAAGAAGAAGTAAGGCAGAGGATTAAAAGTGTTTTACGCATACACCTCAAATTATCCGAGGCAGAAGCGATTTGAGCAAGTTAAGAAATACGTAAGCATTCAGCTTTTACCAGCTGTGCCTATGGAATAATCTGTAGATACGCGAATGCTTATGAAAATAAGATTACAGGCTCAAAAGAACCTTGGGGCTGGGAGTTCAAAGTAGTGGCGCTACTGAATCCAAGGGAGCTCGTCTTCGAGGTTACGAATAAGCTCAGAGACGTCAATATCATCAGGGGCAACAACGACACCCGCGTCCACCGAAGTGGCAAGCTCTAAGAGACGGGGATCCTCCTCATCAGGAGTCTCCATATCTCCAAGCTCGGCAAGTGTTGTTCCACCAAGAAGCTCCATATGATCTTCAAGATCACCGGGATCAGACGAAATAATAACCAAACGGTGCCCGTTAATGAGCAACGACGCAGGTTTTCCATCCTCACACGTGACAAAATATTTATTCATTACCCAGTATTGTTAATCACGGCATGGTCACGTTTCAAGCCCAAAAATGGAGATTAACCTCTCCTGAGAGTTATCCACAGGAGAAGGCAGTCCTAAAAAACTTTCCAGGAAGGGTCAGCCCTGTTATCTCCTCAGCATACGCAGCAGCTTGAGCATATTTTTGGAGATTCACACCGGTATCAATACCAAGTTCTGCGCACAGATAAGCCACGTCTTCAGTGACAACGTTGCCAGCTGCTCCCTTGGCAAATGGGCATCCCCCCACCCCCCCAACAGAAGCTTCGAAGCAGTCTACCCCCTCAAGTAGCCCAACGTGGACGTTCGCCATACCTGTACCACGGGTATCGTGAAGATGGAGTGAAATTCTCACTAAAGGATACTTCGTACGTATCTCAGCAATCATACGCTTCACTTTTTCAGGATTTCCGTGCCCTACCGTATCGGCCAATGAAATTTCTTGAAAACTCTCTCCAAGATCGCCTGCTCGTTTGAGAGTTTCATCAAGGATCTCCAAAACAATTTCAGGTGCGATAGCTCCTTCTTCGTTACATCCAAAAACGGTAGAAATCATAAGTCCATAAAGTGGCTTATTATATCGCTGAAAAATCTCAATCCACTCAGGAATGCTGTCATAAAAATCTTGTGGTGTGGTGTTATAGTTACTCTTCAAAAATGTCTTACTCGCAGAGGTATAGAGCCAAGCTTCATTTGAGAGGCGGCCCGTTTGCTCCGCACGTTCAAACCCTTTGGGATTGAGATAGAGCCCCTTGTAAGCAGCACCACTCTCAGGGAGCCCGGCAATCACATCTTCTGCATCTGCCATCTGAGGGACTCTATCAGGTCGAACAAAGGAAGCGACTTCAATCTCAGGGGCACCAGCCTCAACCAGCAAACGGATAAGCTCAAGCTTATCCGTTGTGGAAACAATCGTATCAAGCGTTTGAAAGCCCTCTCGGGGACCAACTTCTCTAAGAAGAACCTTGGATGGATATGCCATATCAGTACCTTACGAAAATGTAACAACTCCCTGAATATGCAACATAATCCCCCAAAAGCACATAACAATATGCAAGAGAAACCCCGCCAAAGAGTAGTTTAAGTCAACGATTTGTGCTTATATTAAGGGGTTGCCCACAACAGCGCGTCAAGAAAGAATCTGGGGGATTTTTTCTGAGACTACCTACGAGAATGGCCACCTATGGGAGATGCAGTCACTCCGCAAACTGAGAGAAGAAATGACACCGAGGTCTCCCTCGAAGGGGCCACTGTCTCTGCGCAACCAGAGTCTCATAGCGAACTTCAAGAAGTCTCACTTTCAAGTTCGTTTAAAGTAAAACGAAAACAGGAAAGTGATGCACTCCAAACGCCCACTCCCCGCACTCCAAAACTCAACACCTTAAAGGGTGAAGTAAAACAATCTCAAACCAAGTCAAAAAAGGAACTTTCTCTTGGGCCTGAGCGAGTTCAAGAACCACAAACTGTTCTCGACAATATCATTACAAGCCTTGCTGATTTTATCTCACAACTCGATCGCTCCCTCTTTGAAAAACTTGATCCTCAAGATGTCGAGGAAGAGCTCGAGGGTGACGAACTTCTTGAAGCAATGCTAAAAGAGCAACGCAAACGAAACGAGAGGGAGATACGAAAGCTGCTCGCTGAAAAGAATCTTCCACCTGAAGACTTAGAAACAGTACTTCAAGCACTCGAGCTCTTAACGGGTGACATCGAAGAGTAAGTTCTTCATAATTTTAACAAAACGTATCCTATCCCTACTACCGCTTTCCCTTGCACATGGACATGCACTTGCATTTGAACTTGAACCCAAACAGCAATCGACCAAGGAAAAAGGAAACCTTCATCTAGGTATTTCAGTGCTTTGATTCAGGTACAAGGAGGGGGAATGAGATAAAGGAAATGGCTAGCTTGAAATGGTTGAGATTACATTTTCAAGATCGTTTCACCAAGGGAATGAATTGCGTCTCGCAGTTGTGCTGCACGTTCAAATTCACGTTTCGCGGCAGCATCAAACATTTCTTTTTTCATCCTCTCAATAAGGCGTTTCTGCCCACGTGAATCCTCGGGTATAATCACAGGCTTTCCATCAAGTGTTAACTCTGAAAGCTCAGAGCGCACCTCTTCAAGCTCAACGAGCGAAGCCTGCTCCTTGCGTGTGGCTGTTTTGGGTACAATTCCATGCTCAGCGTTGTAGGCAGCCTGGATAGAACGACGACGCTCAGCTTCCGCTATAGCTTCTTGCATCGAGCCCGTAACCGTGTCCGCGTAAAAAATCGCTCTGCCGTTAACATTCCTCGCTGCTCGCCCCATTGTCTGAATGAGGGACCGCTCAGATCGTAAAAACCCCTCTTTATCAGCATCAAGAATAGCGACGAGACTCACTTCCACGAGATCCAATCCCTCTCGCAGCAGGTTAATGCCAATGAGCACATCAAAGTCACCACGACGTAGCCCACGGAGAATTTCAACTCGCTCAATGGTTTTAATATCTGAGTGGAGATACCGACACTGTATTCCTGACTCACGGAGAAACTCTGCGAGATCTTCGGCCATACGCTTCGTCAGGGTTGTAACAAGAACTCGCTCATTTCTTTCAATGGTCTTATGAATTTCACCAAGAAGATCATCGACCTGATGAGTCGCAGGACGCACTTCAACTTGAGGGTCAAGTAACCCTGTCGGTCGATTTACCTGCTCCACCACCACCCCTTCACACATCTCAAGCTCACGCTCTCCTGGTGTTGCTGAAACAAAAACGGCCTGACCGACACGCTGCCAAAATTCATCGAGATTCAGTGGGCGATTATCGAGAGCAGAAGGAAGACGAAAACCGTAGTCCACAAGGCTCTGTTTTCGTGACTGGTCTCCACGGTACATTCCTCCTATTTGAGGAATCGTGACATGGCTCTCATCGATAATCACCAACATGTCTTGTGGAAAGTAGTCAAGAAGAGTTGTTGGTGGTTCACCCTCACCACGAGCTGCTAGATGACGACTATAGTTTTCAACTCCAGCACATACTCCTGTTTCCTTAAGGAGCTCCAAGTCATAGAGCGTTCGTTGCTGAAGCCGCTCAGCCTCTAATAATTTCCCTTTTTCTCTAAGTTTCGGGAGCCACTCTTTCAGCTCTTTACGGATACGGCGTATTCCAGCCAAAACCTCTTCTCGACCCGTCACAAAGTGACTGACAGGATAGACTGCCGCGCGTTTGCGTTCTTCTTTGGTTGTTCCTGAGACAGGATCAATCTCTCGAATCTCTTCGATCTCGTCACCAAAAAAGAGGAGTCGAATTGCTCTACTGTCTTCGTCTGCTGGAAAGATATCAATTGTTTCTCCACGTACACGAAAGGTTCCACGTGTAAATTCAACATCCGCTCTGGTGTACTGCATGTGAACGAGCTGCTCGATAACGCCTTGGCGCGAAAGCTCCATACCTTGTTCAAGAAAGAGCATCATCCGAAAATAATCTTCGGGAGCACCAAGCCCATAAATGCAACTTACACTCGCAACAACAATCGTATCACTTGCTTCAAGCACAGCGCGGGTCGCGCTATGTCGCAGCTTGTCGATCTCATCGTTAATGGCTGAGTCTTTTTCAATATACGTGTCTGTTGAAGGGATATACGCTTCTGGCTGATAGTAGTCATAATAGCTCACAAAAAAGCGCACACGATTCTTAGGAAAGAACTCACAAAACTCGCTATAGAGCTGAGCAGCGAGGGTCTTATTTGGTGCAATAACTAACGTTGCACGCCCAATTTTCTCTATGACATTAGCAAGCGTAAAAGTTTTTCCTGAACCAGTCACACCAAGCAGCGTTTGGTATGGGACACCTCTCTCAATGTTTTCAACAAGACTTTGAATAGCATGGGGCTGGTCACCAGCTGGCGCAAATGGGGCCTGAAGCTCGTAGGGAACACGTTCAGGTGTGTGCTCAAAAGAAAATGGAGACCGCTCTCTCATGCAATTGTCATCCAGGAAAACATATCGTAACGCGAAGGACGCGAAGTGCGCGAAGAACTTGAATTCTTCGCGCACTTCGCGTCCTTCGCGTTAAAAAAATTATTCAACCTGCATGCCAACACAAAGAAAGCATGAGCCCCCCAGTCGAACTACCCTTTCTGCTTCTCTTCAGCTTCCTGAATACGCTCTTTAGCAAGTTCAATCGCAACCACTTCAGGGAACTTGCTGCGTTTCTCTGACTCATCAAGGATACGGTGGATAGTATGATAAATGTTTTTGACCTTATTCTGGGTCCACTCTTCGCTCCATCCACCTTCGATAAACTCACCACCGACAGAGATAACTCCACCTGAGTTAATCACAAAGTCAGGACAGTAAAGAATATTCTTATCGAGGATAGCGCTGTAGACCGACTCATCAGAGAGCTGGTTATTAGCTGCTCCGGCTATGATATCACAAGTTAACCGAGGCAGTGTTTCTGGGTTAACCGTCTGTCCGATCGCACACGGTGCATACACATCACAATCAACATCGTATATCTCTTCAAGAGAGACAACTTCCGCACCAAACTCTGACTTAGCCTTGTTGAGCGAATCTTCACTTGTGTCACACACAGTGACTTTGGCACCAGACTCACGGAGAGATTCAAGGAGGTACATACCTACGTGACCAACACCTTGAAGCGTAATATGGCGACCATTAAGGTCTTTTGAATCATACTTGCGCTCACAAGCAGCAATAATAGAGTGAAACACTCCCATTGCTGTCCACGGAGAAGGGTCTCCAGAGCCGCCTTGCTCTTGAGAGAAACCAGCAGCCCACTTTGTTTTTTCACGCATGTGCATAATATCTTCTACGCACGTTCCCATGTCCTCAGCGGTAATGTAACGGCCATTAAGAGACTCAAGACATTCACCGAACTTGTAGAACATTTCTTTGCGGCCTTCCTTCATTGCAGGGTCAACGATAAGACACGACTTACCACCACCAAGATCAAGCCCAGCAATAGAGCTCTTGTACGTCATCCCCTCTGAAAGACGGAGCACATCATCAATTGCTTGTGACTCATCTTCATAGAGACGCATACGACACCCACCAAGAGCGGGTCCCAGCACAGTGTTATGAATACCAACGATAGCTTTAAGGCCAACTTGCGGGTAATGGAAAAACACTACCTGCTCATGTCCTCGCTTTTCTACTTCACCAAGAACTTTAATCTCATTACCTGTCATACAAATTCCTCAATTAATCACATCCCCATTAGGAAGGGTCAAAAAGGGGGAGAGAAGCCACTTCTCATTGTTAGGAGTTCGTAAGGTATTAAATTTTGCGGAAAGAATCAAACAATCAGATAACTCTAACTATCTGAAACCAAAGAGGACAACGAATACTGCTCTCCCCTAAAGAGAGGGGGAGGCGAAGGTTAGTTCTTCACAGGAGAAGTGTTGTTATCAACTTCAACGGTATACTCGACATTATCCTGGTCTTTATCCGCCATAGAAATGTCATAGGTAACCTTGTTGCACCCAAACAGACCTAAAACAAGACTCAAAACGATAACCAAGCGAAGCATGCCGCTCCTCCTATATTGAAGGGGAAAAAATCTTTAAGCAGAGTATGCCAAACACTTCAAGGATACAAGTGGCTCGAAGAAACTTGAAAATGCGTGATATCTTCTTGAAATTACTAGAGTTGCTGCGGGTAGTATTTGAGTAAGATCCCTCCTTAGGGTACCATCGGGCGTCTCTTGAAGAGGTAATAGCGTATGACCCATTGTAGAAACCCCATCCTTCTTTGCTCGCTCGGCGTTTTGATTATGATGCTCGCCGGCTGTAGCCCAATGTACTCTGCTGCAGCGCGCTCAGCACTTATGCGTGGTTCCTACGAAGATGCTGAAAAATTTCTTGTCCTAGGTGATTTCTCTGAAGAAGAAAAAGATCGCTTACTTACGGCCTGGTGCCAGGAACAATACCCAGATGGTGTCATGCCTCATGGCGCAGAGCTAGCTCAACTCGAATCGTGCTTTCCATCTGGACAAAGTAATTTCTCAGAGAATCTTGCTCAGGCAAATCAACCCGCTACACCTTAAACTCAATCCCCTGAGCAAGCGGAAGGTTCGTACTATAATTCATCGTATTGGTTTGGCGACGCATATACTGCTTCCAAGAATCAGAACCTGATTCTCTACCTCCTCCAGTATCTTTTTCTCCACCAAACGCTCCCCCAATCTCTGCACCAGAAGTACCAATATTAACATTAGCAATTCCACAATCACTTCCCGCATAAGAGAGAAAGCGCTCTGCTTCACGCATACTATTGGTAAAGATAGCTGAGCTTAACCCCTGTGGCACGTCATTGTGAATCTCAATGGCCTCTTCATAACTTTCGACTCCGATAACATAAAGAATGGGAGCAAAGGTCTCATCTTTTACAAGTTTCATCTCACGGTGGGCTTTAACGATGGTGGGCTGGACGTACAATCGAGACGCGTGCCCTTCTAGCACTTCTCCACCATAAACGACCTCTCCACCTTGAGAAGGCACCGCTGCTACAGCATCTTTATACGCTTGAACAGCATGTTCATGAATCAGTGGCCCCATAAGGGTATTACTCTCAAGGGGGTCTCCAATACGCACCTGCTCATAGGCCGCCGTAAGCCGCTTGAGAAATTCATCTTGTTTTGAGTGGTGAATTAAGATTCGTCGAGTTGATGTACACCGCTGTCCAGCAGTACCAACCGCTCCAAAAAGCACTGAGGGAACAACAAGATCAAGGTCTGCGTCATCAAGTACAATAATCGCATTGTTTCCACCAAGCTCGAGCAAGCTTCGACCAAGACGTGCCCCAACTACCTCAGCAACAGAGCGTCCCATCCGACAAGAGCCAGTTGCAGAAATAAGAGGAATACGTGCATCAGCCGCCATCGTCTTGCCAAGTTCGGGGCCATCATCAACAACTAAACTAAAGAGGCCAGGAAAACCGTGCTGCTCAGCAACCTTACGACAAATTTCAGTAAGAGCTACCGCTGTAACTGGTGTAAACTCACTTGGTTTCCATACAATGACATCGCCACACACCGCAGCGACCATCGCGTTCCAGGCCCAAACAGCAGCAGGAAAATTAAAAGCTGTAATAACTCCAATCACACCAAGCGGATGCCATTGCTCGTACATGCGGTGAAGTGGGCGCTCTGAGTGCATCGTGCGTCCATATAATTGTCGTGAGAGTCCGACTGAGAAATCAGCGATATCAATCGCTTCTTGAATTTCACCCTCACCTTCAGCGAGAATTTTCCCCATCTCAAGCGTCACAAGCTTTCCAAGAGCATGCTTGTGTTCACGAAGCGCATCACCAATCTCGCGTACCACTTGCCCTCGTTCTGGAGCAGGTACCTTCCTCCACTCAAGAAATGTCTGCTGAGCTTCAGCCATAATCTGCTCGTATTGCTGTGGACTTGTCACGGCTACTGAGGCGATGAGCTTGCCGTCAATCGGTGAAAAGCTCTCAACCTTCTTGTCTGAATCTGGCTCATACAAATTTTTCCCGTACGAACCCAAAAGCTGCTCGCCCAACCCCAGTTCTTTCAATAAAGCTTTCATAGCAAACTCTCTCCAAATAGCCTCAAAACATCCAAAACTCACTTAGCCCTTGGGCTAGACCCCGATCAACTACGCCGAACACTATAATCTTCTATGCAGAATGGGAAAAGGCAATCTTACTGAGTGATCCCAGTCCCTATCTTGACTTCCCCAAAGCGATGCTATACCCTCGCCATCCAAGTTGCGGAATGTGCTCACATTCTTCTCTCTTTTCGCGGGGTAGAGCAGCCTGGTAGCTCGTCGGGCTCATAACCCGGAGGTCGGCGGTTCAAATCCGCCCCCCGCAACCACTTCTCGCTATCTCGACTTGGATACATCTAAGTTCTCAAAATGCTGTATGTCCTCGCTTGAGACATCTCCAATCAGCTAGCGATCGAGTCGCTGAAATGCTCCATTCGTGTATTGCTGCACCGAGAACTCTTTCTTCACATCGCCATTTCGGTCAAATGAAATAACTCCACCAACTCCGTGATATGATTTGAGTGAGAAAAGCTTATCTCGCAAACAGGAGCCAGACTCTTCTTCTGAAGCACACAGCTTCAAAAGTGGAGCAATAATATGAAGCGCATCGTAAGCATTTACTCCGAGATAGTGTCCAAGATCTGGCTTTTCTCCATAAGCCTCTTGGTATCGATGAACAAATGACGCTACGTGCGGTTGAGAAAAATCTGTGAAAACCGGTGCAGCACTAATAATGATGAGCCCTTCGAGAATTTCATCGCCTAGTTGCGAGAACGTATGGCTTCCTGCAATAGCTGGTGTTGCTACGATTTGAGCTTCGACTCTCATTTCTTTCATTTGCCGCAAAGCAATGCCTCCCTCATGGGGATAAGAAGCAAGATAGACAACGTCCGGGGCTGACTGTTTCATTCGCAATATTTGTGGCCGAAAATCGGAATCTCCCGGAAGAAAAACCTCCTTACGAACAACTTGAGCACCTGTATGTGCGGCATGTTTTTCAAATGCCCCGATAGCTCCCTCACCATAAGCATTTTCAATTTGAAGAATAGCTATCCGCTTTGCTTTTAGGTCTTCTGTAACGACTTTGACAGCTTGGAGGGCTTCATCAACAGCGGACGGGAAATTACGAAAGGTAAAATCATTCGGCGAGGTGTACAACGGAGTCCCCGTGGCAACACCAATAAGCGGAATCTGATCTCTATTCACCAACGGAGTAAGGGCAAGCCCCACTCCCGACCCCCAGGCAAAATAGACAGAAGGCTTCTCGGTTCGTTGCAAGTACTTATAGGCTGAAATTGCTTTAGCTGTATCACCTTGGGTGTCTTCAAAGTGGAGATCAAGAGTGGCTCCGTCTCTCCTCTCAATTTCTCGCTTTGCTAGGTCTAATCCACGCTCGATCCATTTGCCCTGCTCAGAAGCACCACCACTGAGCGGGACCAAGACTCCAACGGTAAACAATTTTGGGGGAGTTTCGGCCTGAGAAACCAATGAAAAGAGAAAGAACGCAAGAAAGACAGAGATTTTATGCATAGTGATTCTACGAAAAAAATATCATAAGCTGCTTAGAGCCAACTTTATGGTAAAAACTGAAAAAATCCACTATAAAACTGATCTCATACTTATCTTCAATATTTCTTAACATGCGCATCCGACTCCCAAATACAAGAACCCCATTTCCCTTCCGTCGCTCTCATACGTCTGGCCGTAAGGGCAAGTTTCGTATCTGGCCTCTTCTCCTCTTCGGTCTCTTCTTTCTCATTTATACTCAAAGCCATCAAGAGACAGTCCCTCTCAGTGGACGGACTCAAATTGTGGATATGTCTCGTAGTGATGAAGTTGCGCTCGGACTTCAATCGTACAGAACACTCCTCTCACAAAGCGACGTTATCTCTTCAGGAAATGATCTCGACCGCATTCGCTCCATTGGCAAACGGATAGCAGCCGTAACTGGAGTAAACGATTTTAAATGGGAATTTAATCTCATTCGTTCAGAACAGGCCAATGCCTTTGCTCTACCGGGTGGAAAGGTAGCTATCTATACTGGCATTCTTCCTATAACACAAAATGACGACGGCTTAGCTGCCGTCATGGGACATGAGATTGCTCACGCAACATCACGCCACGGCGCAGAGCGTATGACCCACCAACGACTCACACAACTTGGAGGGGTAGCTCTGAACATGGCTGTAGGTGAGATGGCGCCTGAGACACAACAGATGGTGCTTGGAGCTTTTGGGCTCGGCAGCCAGTTTGGAATCCTGCTTCCTTTTTCCCGCAAACACGAATCAGAGGCAGACTATATCGGATTGCTCTATCTTGCTCGTGCCTGCTTTAACCCACGAGAGGCTCCGCTTCTCTGGGGTCGTATGCAACAAGCTCAAGGCTCCAACCGACCACCTGAGTTTCTCTCCACTCACCCAACAGCTCAGACACGCATAGAGCAATTTAAGCAGTGGATGCCAGAAGCCTTGAGGATCTCCAAAGAGCATTGCAATAAATAGCAATATCAGCATATTAGCCAGTATCTAGCTATCCTGTGACCCACATCACACTCTATTCCCTACTTTACTCCGACTCTCTTTATACGCCGCAGAACGGAACTGTGGCTCGGACAAAGACTACAAGGAAGAATAAGATGACTAAGCTAAAAAACTCTCTGCCTCTACAAATGACCAAAGAAGCAAACAACAACGTTCAAGAAGTCCAAGAGTTTCTCGACAACCTGTTTGCACTACGAACAAATGCTCCATCGAGTGCCGAAGAAAGTGCCGCTACTGACTTTGAGCAAGCCTTGGCTGACTTCTCGTTCGAACAAGACTAAAGGTTATCTCCTGTTGGAATCTCGTGTGTCCTGACAGCCATAAAGAAAAGCCTCAACTCTCATTGCTGCTTTCTTGGCTTCTCTCCTCTAAGAATTCAACCAAAGCTTTCCGAGAGTGATTCTCTTGGAACACCTCGAGGTGCTTTTTATAGGGGATACGCACAAGTTCTTTCTTCCCCTTTACTGCATTATATAATTCCAGTGTCTGGTAGGGAGGAACAACCTGATCTAACTCCGCAATAAAAAAAAGAAAAGGAGTCTCGTCTACTTTGGCAATCGCTTCTTGGGGTTTATATCGAGAAGTCACAAGCCACGAGAGGGGATATTGAAAAGGAGAGAGAAGCCAAAAATCACCAACTTTTTCACGAACCATCGATCGATAACCGGAAAAAGCACTCTCAATAATGATTCCATCAAACATCGCTAAAAACTCAGCTTCTCCCGCTACGGTAGAAGCGAGTGTTCCCCCTAAGCTTTGCCCCAAGAGAAACCTTGGTACGTTTCCAAGGTCTGTACTCCCTTGAACATGGCGAAAAATGTTCCGCACGTCTTCATGAATTCCGTCAATTGAGACAACGCCCTCAGAGCCGCCATATCCGCGGTAATCAACGGTGAGAATTTGATAACCATATTCAAGCAACCAGGCGATACCGCGGAAGTGAGTACTCATATTCTCGGCATTACCGTGCAGATGAATGATGATGCCTTTGTATTCCTGGCCCTCCGCAGGAAAAAGTCTCCATGCCATAAGAGTAGGTTGCCCTGGAGTGACGATCATTCTCTGCTCAAATCGGATACCTAACGCAGCAGGCGAACCATAGAATTGTTTATCCGGATAGAAGAAAAGGTTCGAGCATCCTGTCCACACGAGAATCAATGCATACCCCCCGTAGACGAAAAAAATCCGGCCCAATGAACATAGGCACTTCTTGTGAAAAGACTGGTTCCTCTTCATCCCTTCGGGTGACTGAGATTGAGTCTTATCGCTTCCTGCGGGGTCTCCCTCCGGGGAATGCTCCCCACCCTCAGGGCTGTGTGAAGCGATTTTTTTAAGCGCCGGGAATATAGGTAGCGCCAAGCAGTGTATCATTTAAAAGAACAAGTCCAGACTTAAACGCATTTCATTATCATATGTTGTGTACTCATGTCGTCTCGCAAGTGCAAAACGAAGCGCCAAGTCTGAGGTAAGGCTTAGGCGCTGTTCAATTCGGTACTCCAACGAAGTATGTGTATCACCCCAGAGCCGCAAGTGCTCTACCTCTCCTTTTATCGCCCACGCTTCAATTGGTTGATAGAGCATGCCAGCAAGCACTCCAACTCCTCCAGCAAAGTTCGTATCAAGTTTTCCACCAAGCTGAAGTGAACTATTCAACAACGAGTACGCCATAGCCTCATCTACAGACCAGGTAAAGCCATATCCAAACCTCGTATCTGTAATAAGCCCATCTCGAACTGCATGAAACCGCTTTCGACGAACACCAGTAGAGAGCCGCCAAGAATGGGGCTGAAAAAGATCGGTTCTTGGGGAGAGCGAAAAGAGATCAAGCACTTTAAACTCTTCGAGTTTAAATGACTCATCTTCCGTGTGACGAAACGACGTCGCAAACATCTCAATCTGTGATCCTCTTAGGAAACCTTGAGAAGGATCCAGGAGATCGTGGTGGGCTGGCCGATACTGCAACTCGTAAAAACTCTTTCCTGAACGACGTCCTACACCTGTTCTCATCCGTGAGGTTGAGTGGCCTTGGTCTGGTCGACTGTCAGTTGCTTCCACCTTAAAAGTCGATGAGGGCACATTGAGTTTACTTCTTGCGCTAAGCAACGAGAGACCCTTTTTGCTCCCTACCTGATGCGAAACCTTACCTTTCGTTAGTGCATATGAAAGATAGTCATAGGCAAGGTCTAGGATTTCGGGCGAATCAGCGGGCAAGACGAGCGTCTCTTCTCTCTCAACGAGAGATTTCGCTCTCTCAATCTCCACCTGAGACATGGTAGCCGCACGAGATTGAAGAGTTGTGGCCAAAGCAGGTCGAAAGATTGTCTGTTTTACAAGGGACTTCTGCGCCACAACCTCTCGTACAACATCTATGGGGATTACCCAGGGTTTAAGCTTCTCGAGAAGTGCCTTCTCTGGCCAAAGCACATTAAGAAGCGCCAGCATCTGAAACGCGCAATTTTCGTCAAAATAAAAGTACTGATATGCGATCCCCTTCAGTTCCCAAAGGTGCTTGGTAAGAAAATCTGCCTCGTGGGGGGTGATGTTGAGCTGATACTCCCAAATATCTCGATGTTCAAGATCACTGTACTGCTTCACCGTCTGGTAATACGGAAACACGTTAAAGAACCCAGGGTATCCTCCAAAGGTTCCTCTCAGAGCGTAGCTTACTGGATCCTCTCCAGAAGTAGACGCCGCAAAACTTGCCGTGTAGGCCAGAAGACGGCTCTCTTCATCCTGATCGCGGGAATCGATGCGTAACAGGGTATGTCCAAAAGCAGAAGCCGGGTTATTCAAAAAAGCTGAGGGAAAGACCATCGTGATCCCGTTTGGGGATAGAGCATTTATCCACTCTGAAAACCGAGCACACGAAAGATCCTCTACCTCACTTTGAAGGAGCGGAAGAGCCCCCTTAAGCCATTGCAGTCTTGCAGGAAAGCGGCAGAGTGGATGAGAGTCGTCATCTCCTTCCTCGAAAAAAGCTTGCAAGGTTTTTACGAGCTCATTTTTCGGATGAAACTTTCCATCTCGTGCAAGAAAAAACTTCTCATCATCCACTCTACTAACATAGCCCCCGAGCGTGCGAGGTTCATAGTGGATCAGGGCATGCCAGGTGGGATCTTCGTGAAGTCGCATTTCCAACGCTTGTTCGATGATATCCGACGGCATCACTGCGACAGTATCGGCAAAAGAAGTAGCAAGGAGGATGAAGAGGTGGATCACAATCGAGAAGAAAATCCCGAGGCAAACTGGGCGTCGTGGCATGCGTGCTGTAATTTTAAAAAACGTATCTTGAGGTACTTGAGTAAAAGAAAAAAAGAGGCGGCATACCGCCGCCTCTTTCCTCACTCTCAAAGAGAGCTCCTTTATCCGGAGGGCGCTAAAACCTACCAGAAACGCCTAAGGCAAAAATATTACACCTTAGCGGAGTACTGAGAAAGTGCAGAATGCCCTTGAAGCATGGCTCTTAGCGCAGTTGTTACTTCCTCAGAAGTCACGTTTTCACTTGGAAAAAGTGTTGAAAAATTGTCTTTCAGGGCCACTGAAAAAACTTGGCTATCGCTTTCGCTCATCTCAAGGAGTTTTGCGAGAGATTTTACCGCTTCACCTTCTCCTCTTGAAGCATCACGAGCAAACTTATTCATGTTTGCATCAATGTATGCTGCAGTTTTCCAGTTCGTCTTAACGACTCCGTCCTGAGTACAACCAGAAGTTCCAGAGGAAATGGCAAATGTTTGGTTTCCTGAAGTTCCGTTGGTGGTTACCGCAAGCACCTGGGGAACTATTCCCTTTTGCCCATCAAAAAGCTTAGAACCCCACCCACAGTTTCCGACGTTCTGAGCAAATGCAGTAGCTGGAAGCACAAGTGCACCAGATAAAAGCAGAGAAAATACGTACTTGGACTTTATTTTCATTGACAACTACTCCTTAGATAGTTAGTGAAAAGATCCTTCTCGACAAGTATTGTCGAGAGAGAACTTTCAGTTTATGTAGAGCAACCTACCAAGAAATGGCGACAGGAACACTATGAGACTATCAAAAGCTTTCTTTTTTTTCGCTATCGGCCTTTATTTGGCGTCCACGGGATGTGCAAGTGTCGAGACTGGGGCTGGAAAAGCTCTTGACAATGCAAATAGCGTTATTCGATCGCGAGGGGGAGACACCAAAAAACTTTGGGATCCTGAGCCAGCAAAGTGCCGAGAAGCTGACGAATGTTCGAATGATTCACAGGCAAGTAATGAGTGAGCAGTTCTCCAAACCACATTCGATCAAAAGCGCATAGCAAACGTAGGGGTAATGAACATTACAATTGCTACCCCAATCTGACGAAACACGAGAGAGAGGAAGCAACAGAACAACGGTTAGCTCAAGTGAGTACCGCAGTATTTACAGTACTGGGCATCACTGGCATGTCCTTCTTTGCTACAATTCCTGCAGGCCTGAGTATTCACCTCTCCAGCCTGTGCCCGTGAGAGTTCAACCGAAACAATTCCAGTAGGAACAGCAATGACACCATACCCCAGTACCATTAAGAGAGAAGAAAGTACCTGCCCAAGGGTTGTATGAGGAGTCACATCCCCGTAGCCAACAGTCGTAAGTGTCACAATAGCCCAGTACATACTCTTTGGAATACTTGTATACCCGTTTACTTCTCCTTCAACGAGGTACATAAGGGTTCCCATGATTAAGACAATCGTGAACACGACTCCTAAAAAAACTGTTATCTTATGACGACTAGCTGCTAATGCTTTTGTGAGAACGTTTGCCGCACCCAAGTATCGCACCAACTTTAACACTCGAAAAACGCGCAATAGTCGAACAGAGCGGATAACGAGAAGATACTGAGAACTTGTAAAAACAAGCGAGAGGTATGTGGGTAGAATCGCAAGCAGATCGACGATTCCAAAGAAGCTGAAAATATACTTACGTGGCGAATAGACACTGGCAATACGCGCACCATACTCAAACGTAAAAAGAATGGTAAAAAACCACTCGATGTTTCTTAAAGCTGGGCCATAGGACGCTCGGATACCTGCCACTGATTCAAGCATGACCGACGCCACGCTGAGCAAAATAGCCCACAAGAGAATCACATCAAACCACTTCCCGGCAGGGGTGTCGGCTTCAAAGATAATCTCATGAAGCTGAGCTCGCCAATGCGACTGAAATAACTCATTATTTTCCATATCTCCTATTGTGAATCCCCTCTCCCAAGGTGGCAAGAGAGCAATCTTCCAACCCCGTTACCACGAACACAGGAGGGAGACGCAACTTTTAAGTCGAATCTTCGAATAGAGAGTGAAAACCACCCTCTCTCTCATTATTCACTAGGGATACGGGCAAGAGCGTGGCAACTCATTTTCACTATTTGAAAAGGATAACGATATGAAAAATACAGTTTCTCTCGCACAACCACGCTCTCGCCACCACGAGACACTCTCACCACGACAGGAACGAGTAATGCGGTGCCGTGCTCGGAGATTTCAACACAGCCAGGAAGGAGTTTGTGGCAACAAACTCGGCCCAGAACAAAACAAAGATCAAGAGATTAAGATGGCTTTTGCAAATATGCAAAAGATGACTGCGATGCTCATGGAGCAATTCACACAAGCGATGACTTCTATCGTCGATCGTCTTGTCTCTGCTCTCACTGATAAACTTAGTACAGAGCAAACTGGTGGGAGTGAAAAGCCACAAGAAGAGGCTCCTATTGAGGGAGCTCCTGAAGAACCAACAACTGAAACGGCCGAGATACCTACAACAGAGACGTGTCCAACTGAAGAGATTGCTCCAACAACAGCTCCTGAGTGCATAGGAACAACTCCTACTTCAGCAGAAGAAACACCACCTTTTGATGCAAGCCTCTTTGATACTGATATTCGCGAGCTCCTCAATAACGGCGGGAAAAATGGCAAAGTAAATGAGGAACGCTTCCAGTTTGCTATCGCTGCTCACCTCATAAAGAGCAAAGACGAACTGGCCTACGAGTCATTTGTTACTGCATTTCGCACAGCAAATAAAAAAGGAGCGAACGGCGTAGAAGATGCCACCAAAAACGCCCTTAAAGATCTCGTTGCCAACGGCCAACTGACCAAGAAGGAAGCTCGAGAGATTAACGGAGTGTCATTTGCCGCAGCGCAACTTGATGATAACGACAAAGCACTCTATGACGGGCGCGGCGGGAAAAACGACCCAACTGTTGCACGCATGAAGATCGACCAAGCCATTGCTAAGGCAACTTCTGTACTTGAGCAATACTACGCAGGAAACCTCTCTATCGCGCCACGAAAGCTCAACGCTCCAAGCACACCTGCCTCTTCTAACTCAGACGCTGCTCAGGGAGTCAACAGTTCTGGGAATGGAGAATTCCTCTGGAAGCCTCAATCTGAGTCTAACGGAAAGCTTGTTGTCCTTCTTCCTTCAGGGCTTCGGGGAGATATTGATTCGGTTGGAATCTACTCAAACATTCCTGCAAATAAAGGTAGCTTGATTGAGGAAGGAAACTTCTCAGGAGATGACCACAATGGAAATCGACCTCACTACCGCTTTTCACAAGCTGGGGGAGGATATCCTGATGGAGCATATCTGGTTGCAAAGTTAAGTGATGGAACGGAACAAGCGTACCAGATCAACGAAACAAGTGAGCGGTTGAACAAGTAGTTACATCGCTTAGAAAACATAACGCGAAGTACGCGAAGAAGAGAGAGCTTCGCGTACTTCACGGCCTTTGCGTTACAATTTATACTGAACTGCATCTTATAATAAAGAGTTGCTCATCAAGAAGACAACTTCTTCAGAAGCTCTCTATCTTGCGTTATCTGTGCTTTCACCATCTGGTCGAAAGACTCGCTAGTATCAAGCACAGGCACAGCACCTCCTTCAATCACAAATTTTTGCCAATCACTGTCCTTATGGAGTTTTGTGAGCGTTTCTTTCCAAAATGAAACTATCTCGGGGGGAGTGTTTTTGTGAAGAGCGATTCCGCGCCACAGACTTTCTCCAGTCAAAGAATCAAGCCCTAGCGAAGCAAACGTTGGGACATCTGGAAAAGCTGCTAAAGGCTCAGGTGAAGCAACTGCCGTGATCTGTAAATCAGGTCTACCCTGTGCATCTTGAGGATTTCCAACATAGACATCCCCGTGATTACCAAGCAATGAAGCGATAGCCTCCCCGCCACTCTTATACGGCACCCACTTTCCATCGACACCCGCGGCATTCCAAAACTTCATAGCAAAGAGGTGATCCGTTCCCTTTGAGACAGGACCAACCCATATCTGTTTGCCAGCTTTCTCTTTCGCATCTGCAATCAAATCAGAGAGGGTGGAGATCTTCATATTGCGGTTAACAATCAGGCACTCATAATCATCGACAACACGAGAGAGAAGCGTAAAATCATCAAGCCGCTTTTCCTGTTTTGCGGCAACAAGCTTTGAAATAACTGAGCTTGTAAGAGCAACTAACGTATGCCCGTCGGGGCGTTGACGCGCAGAATAGCCAAGAGCAACAATTCCGCCGGCTCCCTTTTTATTGTCAACAACAACTGGCTGAGAGAGATATTTGTTCTCTAGGATCTGGGCAATCTTTCGGGCCGTAACATCGATAAGCCCACCGGGCTTAGTGTACACGACAATTTTAACTGGCTTACGAGGAAACTCATCAGCCACAGATACACGAGAGAATGAAATGAAGAGAAAGAGAGAAATGACAAGACGAAGTGTGTTCATAAGTGATAACATTGCCTACGATAGCTAAGACTGAAGAAAAAGCATATCGTCATCGTGAACAAAATGAAACCTCCCCCCACGACTCCTAACCTAAATTTAAATATCCCTTCCGAAGCTGAAACATTTATACGCTCCTCTTTTGCGAATGAACCCAAGCGCCTAGCGCATATCCTGCAAGTCGCTAAGCGAGTGCAACAAAGCGCTGAGGAGATTGTCGCCAATCATGCAGTGGAAGATTTTGACATTGATGAAGCCCACTGTGCCGCCCTCCTTCACGACGTCGGCTACCTCCAAAAACTGCACCGTACAGGCTTTCACCCTTGGGATGGGTACTACTTCTTAAAAGAACAGGGGCTAGACCGACTGGCAGATATTATCGTGTGTCACAGCAACTCCCCCGAACAAGCGAAACTCCGAGGGCTACCAGAAATCCCTGTTTCTGACACTCTTGCAGCAAAGCTGCTTACGTATTGGGATACTCGCGTGATGCAGGGCGGTCGTGTTGTTACGTATGAGCAGCGCCTAAGCGATATTAAAGCTCGGTATGGGGAGGAGGGGATAGTGACACAGTCACATCTTGCGGCTGAGCCGAGGATAAAAAAGCTTATTGCTGAAATTGAAGAATTCTTAGGAGGAGGCTTAGGCTGAGACAAAGACTAAGAGTTAGCTGGTTTTACTTCCTAGTCTGAGTCTTCGTCTTGATCTTGGTCAATATCTTGGCTTTGGTCTTATTCTTGGTATCAGCCTCCGTCTTCGTACCGCTACGACAGCACCGAACCCGCATGCTTCGTAAGATCTTTCGTAATATTCTTCTGATGCGCCTCTAAAGTCCCCCCTCCTATCTCAAGAAGCTTAGAGTCACGCCACAGCCGCTCAACAACGTATTGACCAACATATCCGTTACCACCGAGCACCTGAATCGCCCGATCGGCCACACGTTTTCCAACAGGGCCAGCAATAAGCTTGACTCCATCTGAATCAAGTCGAGAACCTCCAGACTCTAAGGAAAGACGCCGCGCTGTGTCATACACATATGCTCGGGCAGCTTGATACTCAGCAAAACTATCAGCAATATACCGCTGAATCTGGCCAAAGGCGTTTAATCGCTCGCCGAAAGCCTTCCGCTCATTGGCGTACTCAACCATAACCTGAAGCGATCTCTTGGCAATCCCAAGGCTCATTGCAGCAAGGCCAAGTCGCTCAATTTCTAAATTTCGCATCATATGATGCAGCGCCTCTCCCTCTTCCCCAAGCCTGTGGGACAAGGGAATATGACAGTTATCAAAACAGAGCTCGGCTGTATTTGAAGCTCTCATACCAAGCTTGTCAGTTATCTTTTGCCCAACGGAAAAGCCTTCAAATCCCCTTTCAACAACAAAACTAGATAGAACAGCTCGCCCTTTGTCGTCACTCCCTGTTGAGGCATAGAACAACATGCAGTCACACGGCGTATCCCCTTCATCTAGAGTGCCGTTCGTGATCCACATTTTGCGACCAGAGACGACATAATCATCTCCTTCAAGCACGGCAGTTGTCTTCATCCCTAAAACATCAGTACCAGCGTCAGCTTCGGACATCCCCATCGCACCGATCCACTCGCCTGAGCAAAGCTTGGGAAGAAACCTTGCGCACTGCTCATCACTTGCGTTCTGCGCTATGTTGTTCGCACATAGAAGCGCATGTGCAAGGTAGGCTAAACAAAAGCCAGGGTCAGACGCTGAGAGCTCTTCGTGCACAATCGCAACCGCAAGTGCATCCATCGCAGAGCCACCAAATTTCTCAGGAACAGTGATGCCGAGGAGCCCCAGGTCACCGAGCTTTAAAAAAAGATCCTGATTGAATCTTTCGCTCCGATCAAACTCCATTGCTTGTGGCTCGACCTCCGCCTGTACAAAAGATCGTACTGTTTGACGTAATAACTCATGCTCCTCAGTCGGGTGAAAGAGGTCGAATGTCTGAAAATCGATTTGGCTCATCTAGGTATCCCGATTATTCTTGGAAAATCCGAGCTCATAGTATGACAAGTGCTTTGGTCAGAGCAAGGAGTAGCTCAAGTGGCGACAATTTTATTCTTACCACGTAGAAGAAAAGCTGCGTATGTGCTCCATGGATAAGCCTCAAGAGGAGCGACACCAATTGGTTAGCAGCTCTAGAAAAATGCAATGAAAGCTATGCTACTTCTCCTCTGAGCCCCCTTCATCTCCAGGAACACGCCTCTGCTTTCGTAACCGTTTTCTCAATCGCCCAAGACGTGAAGCTGGTCCTTGTGCGAGCGCGACAAAGAACTCAATCATATCTTCTCGAAACTGCTCTTCACCGCCTTTGGCAAAGGTAGCCCCCAGGCGCACTGAGTTTCGTAGATCTCCCATGAAGTGTGGATAGTCCCTACGAGCAGTAGCAAAATCTTTTGATTGGCGAAGAGCCGTTGCTGCCTTATCTAGAGTAGCAGCAGCAAGAGCCGCAAATGCTTCATTTCTATTTTTAGAATTTAGAATTGTTTCTGAGAAACGTTCACCTTTCGTTGCCATCAAAAGTGCGAGATCCACCGACTCCACACTCACCGGCTTGGCAAGAAAACCACGAGCACCAATACGCAAGAGTTCAAAGACATCGTCAACCGCAGGACTCGAAGAGCTCGCAAGAGCGATAATCTTAGAATCATACGTAAGAGCTTTCGTCAAAAATGCATCAGGTGGCATTGTCGTGGTGGCAGCTTCAAAAATAATATGTGTGAAGGGACGCTCAGCGATGACCTTCTCACCAGCAAGATGATCCCCAACGAAATAGGCAGATCCATAACCAAGTTTTTGTAAGCATGCTCGCAAGTTTTGACGTGTATCCGGATCGCTTTCGATCACGAGTACAGAGATTTTCTTTCTCTCTTTTGGCGTGAGCTCGTGCCCACTCTGTGTGGATGACATCATTGACATGAGGCTACTCCGGGATCCATCTCCCTCTTCTCTGTAGTACAGGTCGACCATTGTATTGAAATTCTAGAGCCTTCTCGAGGATAAAAGTTAAAAATAACAGCTTTCTATGCTCTATCTTATTGACTCTTTCTCTCTTTCCTTACGTTGAATAAATGGTACGAGAAGAGGGGTAAAGTATATTTCCTTACAGGTCGATCTTAGAGATCGGCTAGTGTGGGTGCTAAGTAACTCTTGCTGGTCACGCTAGCCACATACTTGTTTTGCCAATGGCAAAAAATGTAATTGAACCAACACTGGTGCACAGACTGGAGAAACTCAGATGAGAGTCCTGATCGTTGAAGACGACCCTACTACAGCACAAATGATGAAATTTATGGTGCGAAATTATGCAGAGTTCACCCACGCTAGAAATGGGCAGGACGGTTATGACACTTTCTGTACTGCGCTTGAAGATAAGAAACCCTTCGACCTCGTTTTTCTTGACATCATGATGCCAAAAGTTGATGGCCAAGAAATGCTTGAAGCCATCAGAGAATATGAAGAAGATTGTGGGATTAGTGGCTCAGATGGCTCAAAAGTAGTGATGACCACCTGTGTCGACGACACAAAAGAGATATACCATTCCCTTTCTCATGGCGTACTGGACTACCTGACAAAACCAGTAGACAGAAAGAAGCTCATGACCATCATGGAAAGAGTTAATGGCTCACCTCTAGAAAAGCGAGATGAGCCATTTGAAGAAGGTGTGTTCTCCTAAACTACGAAGGGTAGTTTAAGCAGCCTCAGAATGAGATTGAGAACAAGACGTAGCAAAATCACGGTCCATTACCGTTTTACGTCCATCTTTTTTTGCATTCTCAATTGCACCTTCACACAATCCTCGAATGAGCTCTGAGAGCTTCGCTGGTACGTTTCCAGATGTGTTCATACCAGAAGAATTCTTTATGTAGTTCTTCAACTTTGACACAACAACAAGAACTTCATCACTGCTTGACATAGGCCACCTCCAAGTGCTCCGACAAAAATTTCGTCCTAACGGGAGAGGAGCGCTTTTTCGCCGAATGGCAAAAACCCCCGGAGGAACAAATATTACGAGCTCATTGGAACCGATTTCGCTACCAGTAGCAACGTAAATCACCAATCAGATTATAATAACGAGTGTTATTAAGGGTTTAAATTATAGCGTAAGGGCCCCTTGGGAGCCTCAACCCATCGTAGTTACACACTATTTCTCGAGAAGACCTGATCGAACAATACGCATCTAAAGTGAAAGGACACATACGAGCGAGATAAAATCGAAGAACAAGCATGACGAGCACAGCAACTGTCTCCATCATTATTACCTGCTATAACTACGGCCATTTCCTTCAGGAATGCGTAGAGAGTGTGCTCGTCCAAGACTACCCACACTGGGAAGCCATTATCGTTGACGACGGAAGCACAGACAACTCTGAAGATGTCGCTCGAACCCTCGTAAGCCGATGCCCAGCAAAGCTGCGCTACCTCAAACTTGAAAATGGTGGAGTTTCTCGGGCTAGAAATATCGGTATTGAACATACCTCAGGGGAGTACATCTTACCTCTCGATGCTGATGACATTCTGCTACCTTCTGCCCTTTCAGACTACGTGCAGTGTATTGAATCTGATCCAAACTACGGCTTTGCCTATGGTTGTCTCGACATGCTCGGTAACCTTCCAGGAGAACCGACACAGTGGCTTCCTGGCCCTTTTTCCTGGAAGCTCTTTCGCTTTGAAAACCTCGCCTCGGTGACAAGCCTCTGGAAGAGGTCGCTCTTTGAAGACGGTGTACATTTTCGGGAGGGGTTTTTCTTTGAAGACTGGGATCTCTGGCTTCAAGTCATTGAGCGAGGTTGTCCTGGCGGGTATGTCCCCGTACCCACGTTTCAGTGCCGTACACACCTCGATGGGCGTACCAGCTTTGCTCGCTACTTTCACACCCAGGGGCTCGCACAGCAAATAGAAGCAAATAAAAAACTCTTCTCATCGCAAGAAAACCGTATGTACGCAGAAACGGTGCTCCATACCGCACCAGAATCATATGCAAAACCAACGTTTCTCTTCTGTACTCCACAAGATCCTAAAGTCTCAGGAGAATACATCACAAGTCTTGCGCCACTGCTTGAACACCTCGTACATGAAAAGTACTTTGTCGCCGTTTTCGGAAATGCCAACCAAGTTCCACACGTCCCCAAAGGAGTGTATGTGATTAACCTCCAAGATGAATGGGCGGATAAAATTCTTGCGACACAAGCTGGGTGCCAAGGCAAAAACACAATCGTGATAAGTCACGGGCGAGCACACGGAATCTTACGTGGATTACACCAACAGCTATCCATTTCACTTGTTGTCTCACATGGTGAGCACATTCCTGGCATCTCTGATTATACATTAAAATACCTTCCAAGCGGAATTCTCGTTGATTCACCTGGAGTAAATATCTTCGATCCCCCCGTTATTCACTCAACACTCAAGAGCTTCTCCGATTGGCTTGCTGCACGTGCCACAGAGCGCCATGAAAGAAAAAAAGAAGCTCACGCGGAACACCGCAAAAAACAGCTTGCACTTGCCAACGCCCATGTTCCTTCCGGAAATCAGAACTTCACTCCTGACAAAAACGACGCAAGCATTATCGTTCCGACGAGAAACGTTGAGCCAGCTCGACTCAGAAGATGTTTGGAGTCAATTCGAAATAGTTCATTTCAGAGCTCTCTGCCTATCATAGTCAGCGACTACGGCTCACACACAGATTCACTCGCGAAGATCCGTTCTGTATGTTCAGAGTTCGGAGCAACACTCATTGAGTCCCACACAAGAGAACCGTGGTCTCGATCAAGGGCACTCAATATTGGCGCGAGACACGCAACCACAAAGTGGCTTATTTTTACTGATGCTGACATGATTTTCTCCCCACAACTGCTCGCATGTTGGGAGATGTATCGAGCATCATTTGGTGAGACAAGTTTCTACCTTGCACAGTGCAAGAAGCTCCCTCCGATCCAAAAGTATCCTGATCAAATCACTCATGCATCATACGCAGAACTGTCATCACAAGGCAGACTATTTGAAAACTACGGGCACGGTGGTTTTCAAGTTATTGAACGAAAAATGTTTCACACTGTTGGTGGTTTTAACGAGTCGTATACTCTGTGGGGCTCAGAAGATAGCGATCTCTCGACACGGCTTGAAGCACTAGGAAAGCACTATATTTGGCTTCACCCTGGCCTACTCCTCCACCAGTGGCACATCAAAGATGTTGATGAAGCGCAAGCCGTAGCGAATCGAGAGCACTTTGATGAGGTGCGACTCTATAACGAGATACATCCTAATGATTCTTCCTGGGGGCAGATCACCACACAAGAATCAAAAGAATACGAGTCATTTGGCCCCCTCCCACTCGAGCAGGAGTCTCGGAGCAAGAAACTAGAGTCAGCTATGTTATCGGAGCCCCTCAGTGATGCAGAGTTGATTGATTGTCTTATTGCATGGGGCCAAGATTGTCTTACACGAAAACAGGTTGAATCAGCAGCAGAAACATTTGAAGATATTCTCACACTTGATCAAAACAACATTATTGGGCTTATGGGACTCTCATCAGTGTATACTTTACGGGGATCACTTCAGCGCGCCGCTCATCTTGCTTACCTCATTCTTCGTAAGGATCCTACAAACGAACATGCAAAGAATATTCTCAGCTCAATTCGGGATACGTACGATGGATATTACGCTTATATTGATAACAAGAATGAATCTCACGTCACGCAACTACAAGCATAATGGGAAGGGGGACTCAGAGTGACTCTTAAACCACCAAAGGCTCTCAACCAGATGCTCGATCCAACGACACCGCCTCTAAACTTGGGAACCCTCCCGGAGAATCCTAAGATTTCTATCATCACGGTGAGCTACAACCACGGCCAATATCTTAAGCGAAATATCGAGTCCGTACTTGCTCAAGGATACGACAACATCGAACATATTATTGTTGATGGAGGATCAAAAGATAACACTACCCAAGTCCTTGAGTCTTATGACCATCTGATTTGGACATCAGAGCCTGATCGTGGACAATCACACGCTTTAAATAAAGGCTTTCGTAAAGCAACCGGCGACATTATCGCATGGCTTAACTCTGATGATTCTTACCCTGAAGGTGTCTTCACTGAAATCATCCCATTGCTCAAGCAACATCCTGTGCTCATGGGAGCCTGCCAAGTTGTTGACGAAAATGGAACGCCAGGTATTCGCGTACCAAATAATGAGCGGTGCTGGTTTGACTTCTTAAAGTATTGGATTTCGCATTCAAGCCCATCACAGCCATCACTTTTTTTCCGTCGTGAAGTACTCCATCTTGCTCGAAGAACTGACGGAAATTTTATTGATGAGAACCTTCATTACGCTATGGATCTCGATCTTTGGCTCCGCGTAGCACAACACGTTCCATTCACTCAACGGTCAGAGAAAACACTCTCAATCTATCCGATCTATGACGAATGTAAAACTGGTGGAGACTGGGAACCCATCTTTGCTGAAATGAAAGAAGTCTGCACAAAGTACGAGAGAGAAACTTTTCCTACTCATTCTAGCTTCACCTTTGCAATCGAGATTGGGACAACTACCACTTTCACTACGCTCTCATCCACCCTTGAGGCGCTCTCCCAACAAAACATGCAAGACTTCGAGGTGCTCCTTGTTGGAGGTGCAAAAAGCAAAGAGTTCTTACAACAAGCCCTATCATCCTTTCCGTCTCTTTTACTCTCACACACCGAGTTAACACACCAAACACCTTACCTCAGCGCTGCTCATGCGGCAGCAAGTCCTTTTCTCACATTCTTCGCACCTGGGGTTACACTAACTCCAAATTTTGCTGAGGCATGCATAGAGGATTTTGAAGAGAATCACTTTGGAGCTCTTTGTTCACTCGGTCATGGAGCAAGCGGAGAAGCAACTCCTGAAGTCTTCTTCGGGGCCCACAGAATCTTTCCATGTGTCACCATCAGAAGAACAGCTCTCCTAGAGAATCAAGAGCTTTTTAAGTTTCAAAACCTAGAGTTTTTCATCAAAGAGCTCGGACTTGTTCTTCTTGCAAAAGGGTGGCGCATTAAAAACATGTCGGCAGAAGCTTCTCTTCCTTCTTGGAATATAGAAGAGGCCGTGAACTACTACGTTTCCCTCAAAAATTATGTGAACGCACATATTGCCCTTCTCTTAAAACAGATCCAAGACGAAGATCCTTTTCATCCCGTGCGTGTTGAAGGGGGTCACAGCTTTGTACTCCCAGAGAACATCTTTCCTTCTGCAGCGAAGCTCCTGAACCAAGCCCCAGAGAACTGGGAACAACTCGGTCAAACACAAGAACTTTCATCGCTTGAAAAATGTCGTGAGACAACTCCTCAATTCTCTCCGACACTTGCCCTTCTCGTTGAAAAGTATTCCGAACAAGGGCTTACCGATGAAGCACAAACGACAATGGAGCTCTTTGCTACCTCCTATGAGAGAGAATTGAATCTCTAGCTCTCGGCTTGCCCGAATATACTCAGTGACCACAGGTTTGTCGAAGAAAAACTCACTGAGTATATCAGCTGCGCAGCAGCTGCGAGGCGTCCTCGGGGACGCCGCACGGGAAATATGATGCGAAAGCATCGTATTTCCCTGGGGAAGACAAATATACCCCGTAGGGAAATACGCGTGAAAGCGACAAGCTTTCACACCACGATACGCTGCACCATACTCCGAGAGCACGACAAACCTGAGGTTACGGGGTATATACCACAAGACGAGCTGCTCCTTGATGTGGCATCTCCTCCTATGCCACAATTCAGTCGATAAGAGAGAACAGGGAATTGGGTAGGAGTTCTATGTTAGACAGGTATGTCGTTACCTCGTTTACTGCTTTAAGCGCAGCTGGGGCTTCCTGCGCGCCTCAAGCACCAAGCGCTAGCTCCGTGCAGATCCTTCACGACCTTCCCTGCTATACCCTTTCACAAGGCAGTCAGGATAAAGTAACCAACCTTGTAAATAATACCACAGACTACTCGCGCCTGGATCCCGCATCGCTCTATGCAGTAGCGGCAGCCACACAGCTTCAAAGTCTTCAAAATGATCAACTCAATCGCACAACTCTTGTTTCCGTGGGCTCTTCTCGTGGAGCAACGCACACTTTTGAGAACGCACTCGGTGCGTTTGCACAGCAGAAACGTCTCTTGCCAACGACTTCACCTACAACAACACTTGGGAATCTCTCCTCTTCGATCTTAAGACACTTACAACTCCAAGGTACTGCTCTTAGTTGCTCTATGACATGTAGCACCTCACTCTTGAGCGTCGGCAATGCTCTTGCGTGGCTTCGTTCTAACATGGTTGAACAGGCTCTTGTTGGGGGAACCGAAGCTCCGCTTACAGACTTTACGCTTGAGATGATGCGCTCACTTGGTATCTATAGCGGTGATACCTCATCCCCGTTTCCTTGTCGCCCTCTCGCCATAGAGGAGCGTAACACATTTACTCTCGGTGAAGGCGCTGCGCTTATGCTCATTGAGAAAGAGTCTCAAGCACTATCTCCACCACTTGCTACCATCTCAGGATGTGGATTTGCCACAGTGAATTCTTCTGGAAAAAGTAGTGTCCGCCTCACTAGCGAAGGGGTGATCCAAGCGATGCAAGCCGCCTTGCAAGACTCTGATCTTACGCCAACAGACATAGGGGCCATTATGATGCACGCTCCCGGCACCAAACAAGGAGATGACGCAGAGATTCGGGCAATCTACGACCTCTTTGGCGAAGACTCCGCTCCTTTTCTTTTTTCAAATAAATGGCTCGTTGGTCACACTCTTGGTGCGTCTGGCGCACTTTCCATAGGCACAGCGTTAGAAATGTTCTCAGATAACATCCCTCAATTTCCCTATCCCACCAGGATCAAAGAACAAAAACTGACCGCTCCTCCATCTCATATTCTTATCAACAGTGCAGGCTTTGGGGGCATCACCTGCTCGGTTGTTCTCTCTCATCCCGCTATTGCCAATTGATGGCCAAGAGCTTCTCCACTATACTGTCACGCTTAAAGGTAGGGGGCACTATGACACTTGAACAATATGCTAATGGCGCAATTCGCTTTGACTGGACGAACGATGAAGTAGCATCTATCCTCTCAAGTCCTTTTCTTCCTCTCGTACATACGGCAGCTCAGGTACATGCAAAACACCATGATCCCTCAAAGGTGCAAGTGTGTTCTCTGCTCTCAATTAAAACTGGTGGATGCTCAGAAGACTGCTCATACTGCTCTCAATCGGTACATAATGAAACCGATTTAGAAGTCGAGCCTCTTCTTGCGAAAGAACAAGTCGTTGAAGCTGCTCGGCGAGCAAAAGCAGGTGGTGCAACCCGTTTTTGCATGGGCGCAGCGTGGCGCGAAGTGCGTGATAACCGTGCCTTTGAACGTGTACTTGAGATGGTCAAAGAAGTCTCGGATATGGATCTCGAGGTATGCTGCACTCTTGGTATGGTCACAGAAGAGCAAGCACGAAAACTCAAAGACGCCGGGCTCTATGCTTATAATCATAACATCGACACATCAGAAGAATTCTACGATTCCATCTGCACAACACGAACCTTCCAAGATCGAATTGAAACACTTAAAAATATCCGACAAGCAGGCGTTACCATTTGTTGTGGTGGCATCTTAGGCCTTGGTGAATCAGAGAGCGATCGAGCAGGCATGTTACACCAACTAGCCACGCTCAACCCTCATCCTGAGTCTGTCCCAATCAACACCCTTGTCCCCATCGAAGGCACACCGCTCGAAGAAAACGCTCCTGTATCAAGCTGGGATTTTATCCGCGCTATTGCAACAGCACGTATCCTCATGCCGACTTCTATGGTCCGCCTTGCTGCTGGCCGCATGTCCCTGAACAAAGAAGCACAAGCTCTCGCGTTTCTTGCGGGAGCAAATTCTATCTTTGCTGGTGAAAAACTCCTGACCACGGCGAATCCAACGCTCGATGAGGATGCTCAATTTTTCGAACAACTTGGCATACACCCTCAAGTTGCCTACGAGGGAACTCAAACAGAGCCGTGCAAGAAACAGGCAAATGCTTAAATTCTCCTATGAGCGACTCGGCCCTAGAGCGGGCATTACAAATACGGCTTGACTCCCGAACGCGCAATGGAAGCTTACGTACCCTTTCAACTACAACTTCTAGAGTCGATTTTAGTTCAAACGACTACCTCGGACTTGCCCGCTCAGAAACACTCAAAGCAGCGCTGATTGACTCCTTCAATCAAACACGCTGCGGCCTGGGTTCCACTGGCTCGAGGCTTCTCACCGGCAACTCCTCTCTTACTGAGCATCTTGAATCAAAACTGGCCGAATTCTTTCAGGCACCAAGCGCCCTCTTGTTTCAATCCGGATACGCAGCAAATACTGGACTCCTTTCGAGCATCCTCTCAAGACACGACACTGCGTTTTACGATGAGCATATCCACGCATCTCTTCGAGACGGGCTAAGACTCTCAAGGTGCCGCCACTACTCCTTTGCTCATAACAATCTTGAGTCACTCTCACAAAAACTCAAGCGGATCACGACCGGCCCTCATGGAAATCTTGCTATCATTACGGAAGCCCTGTTCTCAATGGATGGAGATTTTGCTCCTCTCGAAGAACTCTCTCAACTCGCACGTAAACACAGCGCGGCACTCATCGTTGACGAAGCCCACTCAACGGGGCTTTTTGCTCCCCAAGGGCAAGGAAAGGTAGTTGAGCTTGGGCTTGAAAGCGAAGTTTTTGCGCGAGTGCACACCTTTGGAAAAGCGCTTGGAACACACGGAGCAGCCGTTGTTGGCTCGACAACCCTCACACAATACCTCACGAATTTTGCCAGATCGTTTATCTACAGCACTGCATGTCCACCCTCTCAAGTGCTCGCTATTCATATTGCAATGAGCGCTGTAGCTGATCTCTCAAAGGAACGAGACCTCCTCTTTGCACTCGCTCAATACTTCGGCACTCGCTCACAAGAGTTGGGGCTTCCTTGCTCTACTCATTTAGGGCCCATTCAACACATTGTGATCCCTGGCAATGATCACGTAAAAAGAGTAAGTAATATACTGCAAGAGAGCGGTTTTGATTGTAGAGCTGTGCTTGCACCAACGGTACGAGAAGGTCAGGAGCGAATACGTATCTGTCTCCATGCTTTTAATACCCAAGATCAGATCGATGGGCTACTCGACACACTACAACAAGTACTTATGAGGAAAAGTTAAACCTATGGATGGTTTTTTTGTTACAGGCAATGGTACGGAAGTAGGGAAAACTATTGTTTCTGCCGTTCTTACAGAAGCCCTACAAGCTGACTACTGGAAACCTGTTCAAGCTGGAAACCTCGACTCACTTGATCGAGAGCTCGTTTCCCGTCTCATCACGAATACCCACTCTGAGTTCCACCCAGAAACGTACGCCTTGCAGGAGCCAATGTCTCCACATGCTGCTGCCGCACTTGACAATGTCGAAATCTCACTTGATAAGTTTATTATTCCTGCAACAAGAAATAAGCTCATTGTTGAAGGGGCGGGCGGCGTTCTCGTTCCACTCAATAAGAAAGAAACTATTATAGATCTCATCAAACAGGTCGATTTTCCTGTTATCTTTGTCTCACACCACTATCTCGGATCAATCAACCACACTCTCCTTTCTCTCGAAGCACTCAAAGCCCGAAAGATTCCTGTTCACGGCATCATCTTTCTCGGAGATCCAAATCAGTCAACGGAGAGTATTATTCTACAGATGAGTGGGGTTCGCATGTTAGGGCGAATTGCAACCGATGAAGAGCTCACCCCAAAGTCAATTCGAATGTACGCCAACATCCTGAGGGAGATACTTTAACCCCGCCCCTCCTTCTTGCTCTTGCTCTAGAGATCCAGAGTATTCTGCAAAGGCTTAGTGCCTGCGTTTGAGACTGCTTAGAGCAAGAGGGAGGGATTGTGACCTAAGTCACAAAACTAAGATTTTGTCCCGAGAAAACCGCCACGATTTATTGAGCATTCCACTCTTCCTGACGTTCTCAACTCTGCGAAGAAAAGCAGGATAGCAGGGAACACTATGAAAATGCTCACCATTCTATGCGCCATATTGGCCTTTCTCCCAGTTTCAGCTCTGGCAAGTGATGCGTATCCACTCGAGCTCACTTCGACAGCACAGGAAGCTCGTAGTTTTGCACTACGAAATAATCTTAAATATAAAAAACTATCACTCTCTTTACGTGACGACGATCCTCGTAGAGACGCAGAGCTCATTACTGATGAGGCACAGTCACCGCTACACATTACTCGTTACGGCTACGATCTCATCCGCACCGGCGATGCTGTGAAGGATTCTGAATTTAGGGTAAGGGGAGGTGTTTCAAAAATATCAAAAAAAGCTGGTGCTGGAATTGAGCTCATTCTCAGCTGGTAACTACTGAGGGACACTCAAAGCAACGGCTAATCCATGCACAATGGCTGCAACACGAACAGCAGTCTGAATCTCCGCCTCTGTCATTCCAGCCTCTTTCAAGGCACGCTCGTGAGAAACAATACACATTCCACAACCAGTGATTGCAGAAGCAACAAGTGAAAAGAGCTCGAAATCCTTTTGAGCAATACCGTGTGAGCGCAAACCATTCATGCGTAACCCAGCCGGTAACGTCGAGTAGGTGTCATTTTCAACCATATGGCGAAAACGGTAAAACACGTTGTTCATGCCCATAAGAGCAGCTGCCGTCTCGACTGCGCTGAGGTACTCAGGAGAAAGACTCTCTTTCACCTCTGCGTGCATAAGAGCAATGAGTTCATCGTGCTTACACGTAAGAGCAGCAACATAGAGAGCTCCATTGAGCTGTTCATCAGATAGGTCATTCTGACGAGCCAGACTCGTGAGATTAAGTTTTAGGTCTTTGGCTGTTTCAGGAATGTGCGCTGTTATTGTTTCAAAAGCCATCTCAATACTGCTCCTTAAAGAATGTATATACCCCGTAACCTTAGGTTTGTCGTACTCTCTAGATATATTCGCCGCGTACCGTGGTGTGAAAGCTGATCGCTTTCACGCGTCTTACTCTACGGGGTATATTTGTCTTCCCCAGGGAAATACGATGCTTGCGCATCATATTTCCCGTGCGGCGTCCCCGAGGACGCCTCGCAGCTGCTGCGCAGCTGATATACTCAGTGAGTTTTTCTTCGACAAACCTGTGGTCACTGAGTATAGATGCTTGTGCTACGCTACTACCTCTTTCGACCGTAGTACTTCACACCACTCCGGTTGTGTCCGTTGTGGTGTGCCAGTTCGGGTAATAAGCTGAGCTTTTGTATATCCAGAAGAAACAAGTTGTCGTTCGAGTTGGGGAAGGTAGGAGTCGACAAATTCAGTTACATCTTCATTGGTAAAGGTAAGACTTAAGAGTACTTCTTGGGTGCGGTGGGCGATATCGATTTGAACCGCGCCTATGGCTGGAAGTTCAGCGTAAATATGTACACGCTCATAAGATTCTCTCTTGCCTCGCTCCTTGCCTGCTTCATCTGGATCGACCTGTTGGGGAGAAATGCTCATTTCCCAGTTTTGAATAAGCCCCTGCATGAGTGCGGGCAAAAGAATAAATACAGGTTCTCCCAATGCGTTCATAAGTGGGTTCATTTGCTTGAGAGCTTCTTGGCCCTGTAGAAATTGGTCGACACTTTGCATTGCTTTTTGGACTTGCTTGAGTCGATCGCTCGGCAGACTCTTTGCGGCTTGTGAGCTGTCTTGTGTGCTTAGATGCTGAAGAAACCGCTCGAGTGACTGACGAAGAGTGGGGAGATCTTTTGCTGTCTGAAGGAGTACATCGAGCTCCCCGGCAAGTGAAAGTGCATTTGGTGAGCTACTGCCGGTTCCATGTGTTCCCAGGTGCTGAAAAAGTTGCTGAAAGGCTTTGAGAGTGTTTGTGACCACGTTGCTTGGTGACTCAAGGGAGGCATGTCTTGTACCTAAGAGAGCGAGTTGCTCAGAGAGCTGAGGAAAGCCTTGCTCTTGTGCTAATGAACTTAGCTGTAGTGTGAGCGTCAAACCCACTGATTGCAGTGTAGGGAGGGGCACTTGGCCGTTCGAGTTTGGTGTAAGAGCCTGGAGGAGCTCGGCAATGCCCTTCTGTAGGGTGTTTGGGAGATGAGTTGGTGGGGGAGGAGACTCTTTGCTTTGAGCCAGCACTTCGAGAGATTCTTTTGCTTGGCGAAGAGTTTCAAGCGAGTTTCCTTCAACAAAGCGGGTAAGAAATGCACTTAACTTGTTGGGGCTCTGTAGTTTTTCTTGCGTCAGGAGCAGTTCGTTCTCAAGGAGTTGACCGAGCGCTTTTACAAACCCGTTTTGTTGTAATTGAGGAGAGGAGGGGGAGGAGCTACTCGAGAGCAGTTGCGGAAGCGGAAGCGCGCCAAGTGATGACAGTTTTCCTAAGTCGCTCAGTTTTACCTCGGGTGTAGTAGCGTTTAGAATATTTTGTAAGAAAGACTTAATAAGTGGGCCGTGCTCATTTGCGGGAGAGACTCTTTGCAGAACTATGGGAGGTCCGCTTTGTTGGACGATGAGTTTAAGAACTTGGCCATCGCTCACATCGGGTGGCAGGTTGGTGGAGTAGAAGTTTCCCTTCATAACAATGCCACGTTGACCATCGGCATTCGTAGTTACTCTTGCTTCGAGTTGTTCTCCGGGTTGAAACGTAGGCGGTGTGTGCGAGCTGGTGCCTGTGCCCGGTTGTTGAGCAATAAGGAGTGATTGGGAAGAACCCCCACTTGGAATAAGTGCCGTATGCATGATGCGCCTCTTGTCCGCTGACAGTTGTCGAGCGAATTGCCTTTCTTCATTTCTTTATCGGCATAAATTCGAAAAAAAGAGAGCAATTTTTGGGAGTTAACTCGCCATGAAGCCATCTGTTGTGGTCTCGCTCGAGAAATGTTTCTCTATCTCAAATGATTTTGAGTAATTTCAGGGAGTTGTTTAAGAATGAGTCTCGTAGCTATTTCTCTCGCAGTACATGTTACAGGTCTTCTTTTTTGGATTGGACCACTGCTTACCCTCACTGTTTCTCTCAAGGCAGTTGCTCAATCGAGTGATAAGGAAACATTGATGAGGCCAATAAATCGCTCTTGGTATGGCTTTGTGATCCCTGGAGCTTCCCTTGTTCTTGTGTCGGGTCTTTACCAGTTGATTGCGTACCGAGGAATGGCTTTCTATATGCAGCAGGGGTGGTTTCATGCAAAACTTACCGCAGTCCTTGTCCTCTTTCTTCTTACGGGTCTTGTAGGCTTAGAGCTTCGGCGTTTTCATGAAGAAGGAGAGGTTCGCGCGAAGCGTTTAGGGATGTATCACGGAGGTGTGAGTGCGCTTGCGTTGATTATTGTTTTTCTTACGATCCTCTCTCGTTAATTGGATTTTTTCAAGGAACACTATGAAAGAATATTTTATCTGGCTGGCAAAGTTTTTGACGGTCGTCGTCGTTATCCTCATTGCTATTCCGATGCTCATCGGTGGTCTTATTGCTTCAACACAGCAACTGAGTTCTGTAGCAGAGAGCGCAAAGAAGACAGGTGTTGCCATTGTTGAAGTCAAAGGGATGATTCAAGATGATGAGGAGATTCTTCGAGAGCTTCATAAGCACGTCGAAGATGATAAGATTACAGGGATTATTCTTGATGTTGATTCTCCTGGTGGTGCAGTCGGTCCCTCACAGGCAATCTATGACGCAGTGAGACGGCTCAAAGAAAAGAAGCCTATTGTTGCAGCTATGGGAACTGTCGCCGCTTCCGGTGGGCTTTATGTTTCTCTTGGGGCGAGTAAAGTGTTGTGTCAGCCGGGGACCATGACAGGCTCTATCGGTGTTATCTTACAGATTCCAAATGTGAGCGCCATCACAAGTAAAGTTGGCTTTGAAATGTTGACCGTGAAAAGCGGTGACCTCAAAGACGTTGGAAATGCTTTTCGGCCCGTCAGTAAAAAAGATACCGACTTTCTCCAAAGTACCGTACAGGTCGCGCACGATGCCTTTATTACGGCTGTCTCCGAGGGGCGTGGGCTTGAGCTTGAAAAAGTCAAAACGTTTGCTGATGGGAGAGTTATTCTCGGTTCGCAAGCTGTTGAGTACGGACTCGTCGATGGCTATGGTGATATCTTTGATGCGGCTCGTGAAGTGTATGCTTTAGCTGGTAAGCCTTTAGGAGATGATGAAGTTCCCAATATCCTCTTTGAAGAAGATAAATACGAAGAGCTCAAAGAGCTCCTTGGTGCTGTAACATCTCTGCCGAAGATGTTTCAAAAAAATACTGAACTGATGTATGTCATGCAATAGCCCCCTAGGCGCTAAGGAGTATTGAGCGAAAGTTGTAGTTGCTTGAGAGCCTCTTTGAAGTGAGCTTCGTTTGCCTTAAGCGATTTATCGAGATTGTCAGCTTTTGTGCGGTAGTCTTCGTACTCTTGGAGCCTTTTTTGCTTTGACTCACCTTGAAGCTTTTCCGAAGCTAAATAAGACATGAGCGCAAGCTGTTGATATCGCAATGACTGGATATCTGATTCGAGGCGCTTGCCGTAGTGTAAGATGATATTGATAGTGGGAGAGAGTCTCTTGTCGTGAGAGCTTACCATGGGAGGCAAGGCCTCTTCTTGTAGCACCAATTGTTCTTCTAGTAGTGTGCGGCTCTCATTTGATTGGTGGATTGCTGAGATAGATGTGATAGTCAGCACTCCTAGCCATACAGCAAAAACGAGTATGGCAAACTCGCGAACTGGAATTTTTTTTCTTAAAGGCTTACGTTTCACAATGGGCCTTCGAATAAGGGTATCATCAACAGATACCTCTGGTGAAGCAACCGATTGAGCCCGGTTCTGAGTCTTTGGTGGAAACGCTCTAAAAAGTTGGTGAAGCTTTTGCTTCAGAGAGCGTTGAAGTTGGTGGAATTCTTTTTCAAGATATAGGGCAACACTGCCTTTGCTTGTATACATGCCATCTCCAAATACATTATCTAAAGCCCCTATACCTCTTTAGGGTGTTATTCGTCGTTCATGTCTGAGTGTGTTGTAAATCGAGGGGGAATTTTCTAAGAAAAATTCGTAGAAGTACGGTTGTATCAGTAACTTAGGCTGGAAAGTCTGGGTTTGTAAAAAAAGTACGTCCAAGACTAAAGATATCTTGTCGCATAGGCGATTCACAGTTAGTATTTGTTATAAATTTACATCCTTTTTGAGTGAAAATGTATCCTAAGAGAGACTGAAAACAAACATTGTATGAAAGGCTAGTCTGTTTGATGAAGGAAATCTATTAGCATGGCACCAAGTTTAGAGGCTTTACGGGTACACTGTTTACGTCAGATGCTTCGACCGATTGCAGCGTTTTGCCTACGTAATGGACTTGCCCTACAAGACCTCATTGAATCCCTTAAAGTCGTCCTTGTGCAAGCAGCTGAGGCCGAACTCACCAGGGCCAGCTCTAAAGTCAATACGAGCCGTATTTCGATTATGACAGGGGTCCACCGCTTGGAAGTGGGGCGAATTAGAGAGAGTGGTGGAGATTTGACGACGGATAAGAACTTTATTCGTCGAGTCATTGGACTCTGGAGAGAGGGAGAGGAGTTCACCACTTCTGCTGGTAAGCCGCGTGTCCTTTCGTTTGATGGGGAGGGGAGCGATTTTTGGCACCTTGTTCAGACGGTTTCACTCGATCCAAACCCAGCTGCAATCTTACGTGAGTTAAAAAGAACTGGGGCTGTAAAGGAGTCGCCAAGGGGGTTAAGGCTTGTGGCCGGTTTTCAGATGCTCAAAGGGAATCCAGAGGAAGGGTACCGTCAACTTGGTGCAGACATGCAGTCACTCATAGATACAGTGCATGATAATACAGAGCGTGATGATGCTGTCCCCCACCTTCACCTTCGAACGGATTTTGATAATATTTTCGTGAAAGATCTTCCTAAGATACGTAAGTGGCTCCTACGAGAAGGGACCTTGTTTCACAAAAAAGTACGCCACTTTCTCGCTCAGCACGATCAGGATATGACCCCTTCTCCAGAGAAAGAAGCTGGGGCGAGGGTTTCGGTGACAGCCTATAGCGTAACGGATCAACTGCCTGAGTAGCGCCAATGAGGGCCTTTTTCGCTCTCGCTCAGCCGCTCGACGAGCGAATTTTCACCATTTCTTTCATTTCTGCTGATATTTCACCTCGTTTCCCAATGGGATGAAGCTCAAAAAAAATAAAAAAAGATTTATTGGCTATGATACCTCTTGTAAATATTTTACATAATATATATAGAATATGCGAGGTGCAAGGGGTTTTCTTTTGCACCTTGTGTAAAGACTGAATAAGTCCCAATCCACAACACCCTGAAAACCCCCTGGGACGAGAGCCCCACTCTCGTCCCTTTATTTTTCACTCAGAATTCTCAAAATTCGTTTACAATCCCTCTATATTTTCTGTCGAAACGCACTTGGATAAATCTAACGCGAAGTACGCGAAGAGCGCGAAGAAAGATGATCTTCGCGCTCTTCGTGTTAGAAATTTTTAAGAACGATTTACTAGAGCTCGATGAGCACTTTGCTTACGATGGGATCGGCGGGAAGTGATTGGGCAGTGGTCCAGCTACAGAGATATACACCGTAAGTGGGAGAGGGGACTCTTTCAAAGAGCTCTATGGCTTTATTGTCGCATTCAGGAATTGATGCATTGTCACAGACAGCATTTTCATACGTGTGTGTTAAATAATACGGATATGGAGGCGGTGGATTCTGAACATTGAGAATTTCAATAAATGCAAAGCAGCGTGAACTTTGTGCCGGGTCGTTATTGCCCAATGCAATCGCCCCAAGACGCGCTAGCTCCTGCTCAGGGGTAACACCATTGACATTGTTAAGTAAGAAAGATTGTGGTTGTGGCACGCTTAGGAGATTAAAATCAATCTCTATAGTTAAAGGAGTTGAGTGGGCTGCCATCATTGCTGAAGATTCCTTTTGAGGGACCTCGTTCATAAAATTAATGAGTGCTCCATTTGAGAGGAATTGAACTGCAGGGATGATAATTGCCGCAAGAAAGAGGGCGAGCTCAGCAGAGACACTCCCTCTCTCTCTCTTGTGTGTTCCCCCTATGTTCTTCTGTTGTTTCATACTGCCTCCTTAATATAGTTCAGTGAGATCTGACCCTTTTCTTGTCGGTTGAGTAGCACTCCACTGAGGGGTGACTCGAGTTTTCTCTGGGACTTGATTTTCAAATCCAACTTGACCTGGGTTTCCTACTTCCCCATTTCCTGGTTGTTGCTCGTAAGCCTGTCCCGAGCCAAAACCTGAAACTTTATTCATATTTATGGCTGTCGCAGTTAGATTTCCTTTATTGAAAAGACCAACAACAAGTGTATCTCGGAGTTGGAGATTGACAGGAATCTCGTTTGGAGAGTGGTTGAGAAGGGGGGCAGCTAAGAATCTCATTGTGATATGGTTTCCGAGTTCTTGACTGATATTTTCTTGAAACCACTGTAGAGCTTGCGAGTTGTGCAAGTTCGAATCGAGGATAGAAACCTGCTGTAGTCTACCTTCACTGACTTTTGCGGTTACAGAAAGGTATACCGGGTCGCCTTCAACGTCCGCATGTGCTGTGCTTGTGAACATTAGACTACAGGCACACAAGAGTGAGAAAAAGAAAAACGAGAGTATGTTGGTAGTTTTATCCATCGTATCACCTTGAAGAGAATGAGAAGTTTGTAAAGGGGTGCCCCCTGTGGAGTCACGTAATGTGACTCCACAAAGAGCTGTGCGGGTGTTTAGGTATGGGGGGGTGTATGTGGTTGTAAACTTTCTCATGGCTGTCCTCCAATTGGGTTTTGAGTTGGGATACCCATTCCGGCATCTACTTCACCTATTTGGACAGCGACTGCTTCAGTGAGAGACTTATATCCGGTATTAACACAGATGGTGTATCCCTCAGTTTGGTGCTGGGTGCAGAGGTTGTACGTTATAAGAGATTGAACGTAGTACTGTTGTCCATTTGTAGGTTTGCCATTGAGTGACTCTGGAATGATCTGCCATCGGTCAGAGAAGGGAGTCAGTGTCGTCTGGACATGTGTCCCATCACCGATCGGTATGGGAGCATCCGCAATCACATTATTAAACGCAAACTGCTCCTGTTGCACGGCTTCTTGAAGACTTATGTGCCACGCACACCTATTCCCAGGTGTTATAGGAACAGAGTCTTCGAGCAATGTATCTGACCAAAGAGTTAGTACAGAGGGGCGAATCTCTATCTCAAGCTCTGATTCAGGGTATGGATCTCCTCCGATAGTCACAAAGTTGAGTTCCCACGGCTGTCCTATGACTGGAGCTGGGATTGCTGTGGTAACAGAAGGATTGATAATGTTTTCACCACCGCCTATTGGTCCAGAGGCATTTTCGTAGAAAAAGCATGGAGTACCTGTGCCACGCCCTCCGTAAGCAGGAGCAAGTAGCGTTGGAGTACTTGTTGCCACAGAATGAGCTCTCATGTACCCAATCCCCTCACTCTCATTGTCCAATTGTGGCGCAAAGGTGGCTACAAGTTGTGCGTTAGGGATAAGGTCAAGGTTCTCGATTTGAGAGGATTGACCGTATTTTATTCTGTCGTAGTGGCCAACCTCATAGAGCATTGCTTTTTGTGGTAGTGATTGATCTTCAAGGCGTACGACCAAAAGAGAGCCATTGTTTATCCCTTGTTCTCCTTCTTGACCGACAGCATTTCCATCGCCGCCGATATGAAGAAATTGTTCACCACTACTCCCTTCAAGATACTGAAGAGAAGTTCCTAGGCGCGAAAAAGCAAAGTTCATATTGTCAAATAGGTCAGTTGGGACAAGTGTCTGGAGGATCTCGAATGTTTGATCTGATTGTCGTTCAAAGACAGTGACACGTCCCATATTGGGATTATTAAATCCCTCTCCATAGAGCCTACTCGCGACAGCTATGCGATTTGGTCCTGCTGCTGAGATGGCACTTCCAAATGACTCTTCATTTACTTCGTCATCATGAAGAAGAATTCCGTGTTGTAGTGGTTCAAGCGTCCCTTGCGAAATCTCCATAAGATGAGCTGCTCCGTTGGTATTACATGCTCCATCTCCATATGCTGAAGGAGCTCCAATACCCAACTCCTGGTAGCCGTCGCCATTGAGATCCCCAATGAGGTTAAGAGCTCTTCCAAAATCACTTCCTTCGCAACCTTCAGCGGTACTGACCCGAAGAGGTGCATTCGTTAAAGGATCGACTTGATCGAGATCGAAGAGCTCCACCGTATCCGAGCTAGGAGAGCTAACAGCAAGAAGCTCCTTCCCATTTTGGTTTACGTATTGGAGAACCTCACCAAAGTCTGTTCCTTGAGTGGAAAGAAGGGTGTAAACAGGTGGTGGCATCTGTGTTGTTGATGTCAGGACTTCGTCTATGTTAAAGGCAAAGACAGCACCACAAACGCTTTGCCCGTCTCCACACTGACCTCCATTTGGAGAAATTAGAAGAGAGGGCGCCGTGACAAGAAGCTCTCGTATGCCATCACCATCATGGTCGTTGCCGAGAGTAATAATTTGACCGTATCTTGTTGAGATGAGAGACTCATGCGGTTCGAGAAGTATTTGATTGTTTGGAGTTCTCAAAGCGATGCCGCCTTCTGCAATAGAATCTCCATCGTGATGTGGAATGTTTGAGATAAAGGTATCTCCAGCAATCACCGTTCGAGTTGTTCCTGAGCTATACTCCGGATTCTGAAGTTCAAATTCAAATTCATATTGAAGCTCGTCATCGGCAAACCCAGTATAAGGTAAAAGAGCGCAAAGAAGAGATAGTGCGATTCGTTTTGTATAACCTTTCATAAATAACTCCCAGTAACCTGCTCACTCCAAGAAAGAGACAACCCTTGAAAAACTACGAGAAGAATCCTCTCGCATGCCTCTATAGTGGTGTTATGAGCAATCTTCATGCCATGTAAAATAATTACACTTTTTTAAAATGTGACTCATTATGTAATTGTAAAAAAAAGACAAAAAAAGCTTGAGATAACGGCCGCTTAGAGCAAATAGCTTGTATTATCAGGATGTTAGATAAAATTTTCATGCTGCCGAAAAGCACCAAAATCACACTTTTACCCATAATAAGGAAAACGAGATGAGCATAGAAATTGCACTTTAGCTGAAGCAGGCAGTCCAGAAGGGAAGACATTTACACAGTACGTTTTATGATAGGTGGTTCATTGTGTTTTTTGCGTTTCAGTTGTTTCAGCATTTTTTTGAAAGCGGATTCCTTCATGTAAGGTTGAGCCGATATCCTTTTGCTGCGGATAAGAAGAATGAAATTGGCTCTGTAATGGTTGAAGTGGCCATCTTTCTTCCACTTCTTCTTGCGCTCCTCTTTTTTATCCTCTTTATCACCACCACGATAAATGCACGTACGAGCCTTTCTCAGGCCGTGACAAGCTCTCGCTTAGCTCTTACCCGCGGACAAACTGAACGTATCGGATCAGAGGTGCTCTCGGATATTCAGGATTGGCATTTTGGCGCAGTTCCAAGTGGTAGATTGACAGCGTTGCTCGCATCCCCTGGACTCGAAGGAGAAGTGCCGAGCTACTATGATGATGTTGCCGATGACACCTTTCTGATCGATGATCATGTGGATCTTCCAGCGCATTATACCTACGCGCTTGTGTACGCACATCAATCAATGAAGCAGAGTCTTGGTTCAAGTGTTCGTTACCCGTGTAATCCAAATGATGCAGATGGAGCAGGATGTCTTGCGTGTAAAAACATTGATCCCTTTCCGTATCTTGATAGCTCGGCAGGGATGATAGGTTCTCCAACCTATAGCCGTCAGTTTGTAGGTGTTGAATGCGAGTATCGGCCGAGTAATACACTGTTGAACCCATTCTTGAGTCTCTTACGCATGGTAGCTGGAGATGGGGCAAATTCGTTACTTGTTATCAAACGAAAATCTTTTTTTATCGGATAGTGGGGAGGTTTGTGGCATGAGAAAAAAGTATTGTTGCCGTGCCAAGCAAGAGCAGGGAGTCGTGCTGATTCTGGGAGGAGTCTTTGTTGCATCACTTACCTTCATCATCCTTGCTCTAGTTTTTGATGTACTACAATCAAAGCAAGCTCGCGTGATTGCCGATCGCATAGCGATTCAGGTATGCCGAGCTGGATTAGATACTATGCCGATTGTGCCCAATGCCCTTGAGCAGATTGCGCAACGTGCCTTGCAAGAGCAAAGTATCCCTGGAAAAGTCACTATCAGCCAGTTGCGAGTGATAGTGCCTTCGGTTGAATCGGATCCTACCGATCCCAACTCAGCCCCATTTCTCGATAGTAATAACGAAAACGTTAGTAGCCTGATTCTCAATTTTCCAACCTGCCCGAACTGTAAGGTCGGGGGGAATCTAGAAGACACAGCGCTTGATGATTATTATCCGAATGCAAGCTTTTGGAGCCAAGCAGAGCATAATCAATACATGGCATGCGAGGTGCGACTTGATGTCGATGGTTTTGTAACAGACGATCATAATGTGCTTGGAAAAGCTGTTTATCGCTTCTTTCCACCCAATGAGGCGTTTGATGGGTTGATTGTAGGAATAGCTCCAGAGCTCCGTGTGAAATGGGAAGCAGCTGATGAGCGTTTTCGTTTCTCTGAAGATTTTGCCTTCGATCCATTCGATCTGACAACCAACGTGCCATTTCGCTTTGCTCAAGGTGCACAAACTGGTAGCTGGGGGACTATTCCACAACTTCCCGCGCTTGGACCCGGAAGCGTAGATAGTCGAGAGATGCTCACGCATATTATGAATCCCTATCTTGCTGTCCGAAATACTTTTCTTGAGTCAGTTGTTGCTCGATTGACTCGATTGGAGATGTATCGAAAACGAACACAGGTGCTCCTTATTCCTCCATATAATGCCCCTTATAGTTATCCTACCTCGGGGAGCGTCGATCCGAACCCTCCCGTACAGCTCGTCGGGTACGGTGAAGATTTAGCTGCGCCATTTTTCCGTATTCCGGCGATGAACGTAAAGCCTTCCGCGTTTAATCCACTTCTGCCTGGTGCTGACAAGCTTCCAGTAGATAACGCTGGTGGATATCTCTGTCCATTTGAGAATTGTACTGTTGGCTATGATCGAAGGGATGCCATCCATAGTCGAATTACCATGATGCAGCATGCTGATACTTGGCATGCGTATTTTTCAGATCCTAATCCGAACGATATGATCTTTACTGTTGAAGATGCTGCCGTGAATCACCCAGATCAGGCCTCGTTTGAGCCCCAACAAGATGGGTTTTTTCTAGCGAGAGATAGTGTAGCGCCTGACTATACTGGAGGAGGAGGAGCTCGCGCGCAAAGCTTCGTTGCGGGTGCTGAGCTCACTCAGGGAATGACGGCACAAGAAACGGTACGTGTGCTCGGTACGTTTGAATCGTGCCCGTATGATGTGTCTGGTTCTTCCTTCAGCTGTAACAAGGGGTTTGATCCAGATGATTCTGATGCCACTACCGGAAATGATCCAACATACCGCGGAGATCTCCATACGTTTCTCCGGTACGTATCCGGGGAGCTCGACGGTTCTCTGCAACCGTATACGTATCCTGGAAATCTTATGGGCCCTAATCCTGTTCAAACTGGTTTTGGTACGCAGCCTGTCCCGGCTCAACGAGCGCTTTTCCCTGCAGAGTTAAGAAATAGTGGGGTTTTACTCGTTACTTCAAAACGCCTCGAGAGTGCCCAGGAGATAGCGGCTCTTGGAGCGGTGGTTGATACGATGCTCGACAGAGAGATTACGTTGGTATTTCTCCCTACAAGTGATGCTGATGCAGATCCACTGGTCGAACAAAATTTCAACCAGGCGTTTCGAACAGATGTGACTGACAACAAGGTATATGTCATTCAACCTTCAAGCGCTTTTCCTGGCTGTGGTGGCCCGTCGCTTTCTGGAGCATGTTTTCAAAGATATTGGGAAGCTCTCTTAACGGGAACTGCTCCATCGATTTCATCGCTGGCAGACCGGATCTTTCATGAAAGATTTATTCAGGCTGAGGTTGTCTTATGAGCAGAGAAAAGAAACTGAAATCTGAAGTTGGTGTTTCCATGACAGAGTATGCCATTTGTGTTGCCGCACTTCTTGTTGTAGCCCTCTTCGCTTCTGAGGCGATGAGGTTTGCCGCTGGTACTCGAGCAACTCAGTCGATAGGGGTTGTCTCTCCCGATCTCACCTCTTCTGTGACTGGCGCAGCGCTGCCGTGTAATGCCGGAGGGGAAGGCCTTGGCTTTGGGGGGAGTATCGAGTGCCTTTGAAAGCGTGACTTGCTTAGAGCACCTATCTGTAAAATATTTACATAATATAGATGAACACGAATCTCACTCGCGTGTTGTTGCAGGAGTAGGAGTATGAAGTACTTAAGTGTTTTTCTCATATCAGTATGTCTCTTCTTGGCTCAGACCAGCATTGCTCAACATGGGCAGATGTGCCTTGGTGCGAGCAACGTCGAGATTGTTATTATGTTTGACCTTACTGGCAGTATGGAGGTTGAAGATATTCAAAATGAAAAGAATGCCGCTCGAGCACTTTTAGAGTTTTTTGAAGCTACGTCTGCTGCACCGAAAGTTGCACTTGGAAGATATAATAGTTTTCATGCAAGTAATTATGCTGAGGATACCTATGATAATGAGTATGAGTGGTTAGGAGTGTCTTACAAGCATGCGGAAATGCTCACCACCCTAACGTATGATTACGAATATCTGAGACAAGTTATTGATAGTCCCCACCATCTTCCTGAGTTTGGAAATGGTGGGACGAGCATGGCGCAAGGAATTGCCGTGGCACAAGATGAATTTAACACCAACGGCGATCCCAACAAGCGACATATCCTTATGTTACTCGGTGACGGAGAACAAAACCTTCCTGGTTGGACGATAGCAAATTGTAGCGATACGCCGTGTGATTGTGCTTTGGCCAAAGAGTTCGCTTCAGCGAAGGCTTCAGAAGCTCGATCTCTTGGAACAGAGATTTATGCAATCCATTATGGAGAAAACACCACGGATCCACTTGAATGTTACGAAGAGGGGGTTGCCTTTATGCGAGAGGAGATCGCTTCGCGTCCTCTCAGTACCTATTTTCGATTCGGTACAGAAGATCTCACAGGAGTCTTCCAAGATATTGCGCATGAGATCGTATGTAATGACCAAGATGAATGTACCGAGGACCGGTGTGTTGAAGGACAGTGCGTGTTTACCCCTATCGATGAAGATCAAGATGGATTTCCCGATTGTAGCGGAATAGCGTGTGAAATGGTTGATCAAACTCTTGATCTTACTCGACTCGACCAGGGAGTAAAGGTTCAGGAGGATCAAATTATTCATCTCGTTCAACGTATTCGGCAATTCAATCATCCTCAAATTTCGAAAGCTGAGCTTGATCTCATTCTTTTTGAGGCTCGTGAAGAGCAAAACCTGGGGTGGATAGATAGTTGGAGGCTTCCGCAGTTCGTTACTGTTTGTGATTCAGAAGTAGAATGTATCCAGATTGATAGCTCGCATATTCTTGATTCATACATTAGCCATACTGACCGTCTCCTGGAGATCGCGTTTTATACCGTTGAGCTTCACGGAAAGGCAATGAAGAGAGCCAGAATAAGAAAGGCGCGGCTAAGTGCCAAAAAACAAGGAATGCGCCTCACAAAACAGAAGCGGCGTACTATACGAAAGAAAGTAAGAAAGAAGATTGCTCAAGGAAAGCAACGTGCTTTAGAGATTCGAGCTGAGAACCAAGCCCTTGTTGAAGGAGTGATGACGATTGATATGGATTGTTCGGGGGTACTATAAGGTCGTTCTTTCTCAGGTATTTTCACTTCTTCCTTCTCGTACGAAGTTTGTTACGTTGCTTGAAACAAGAAACAACATCATTCGCATCCCTACTCAAACAGATCTTCATGGAAGAGGAGGATGTTTATGGGAGGAGCTTCTCTTTTGAGTTACCCGCGTTTATCGCATGAAGTCTAGCCGTTACTTTGAGGTCCCATAGCTGAACCTTCGTCAGGAGAGCTATCAGCTTCGTCGCGACCATCATCATTTGCGTTGCTGTTGGAGGATCCTGAATCGTCTGAATTCCCTCGAAAGGCGTTTTCTTCTCCGCCTAGATCTCCTGGTGCTGTTTGTTCATCAATTTCTCCAACTCCCTCAGTGCCACCACCTAATGCGGAAGGGCTCGAGGAACCTCCACTGCTTGGGCGAGAATCGCCAGGGCGACCAGTATCTCCTGCCCCAAAGCTATTGGCTCCAAGTCCAGGACCAGAGGGTGGGCTGAACTGTACAAACTCTTGCCCACCACTAGAAGTCGCATTGTTGATTGTGTATGCGTAGTGGTTAAAAAGCTGGTGTGTGGTACCCCCTAGGTTATGAACCGCACCGAGTGCTGCTAGAATAATAAGCAGGCATTTGAGTGCGTATTCAATAGTGGCAGCACCACGCTCTGATTGATTACGATTTGATTGAAATTGACTTGGAACGGAACCCTTGTTCATCGTTACCCCCAAATAGTTCGTCAGCCCCCCGAGGCATCTGGTTTTTTCCCTGTTTCCCCATACTAAGAAAGAATTATTTGAGAATGCAGCAAGATACGTGCCAGCAGTACGTCTAGAGATGTAACCGATCTCAGGCCTATACTGTAATTTCAGTTGGTTAGGCTGCTCGCTGAGAAACCTTGTCGAGGGCAAGGAGTTCAAACTGGATCTGACTAGATAGAGGTAAAGTATTCAGGAGGTTATTGTCGATATTTTGAGATGGCCAATACCTTTTCGGGTCGTGCGTATATGCGTGTTCGTTTTGGTGTGGCCTAAAGTTGTATTGCAGTAAGAGATGTACATGTTGTGGTTAGTTTTAGCTCGTCGGTGATCGCGCTTGGCGTTCAACGCGAGCTGACAAAAACTCAAGATCGATTGTCGCGCAGTTTTGAGCGACTGAGCACCGGTATGCGAATTAACCGGGCAAGCGACGATGCCGCTGGTCTTGCTATATCCTCTTCGCTTCGAGCGAATCAACGAATTTTTCAACAAGCTATTCGAAATACAAACGATGGGATCAGCCTACTTAATATCGCCGAAGGTGGAGTGGGGCAGCTTACTGATATTGCTCATCGACTCAAGGAGCTCGCCGAGAGTGCCTCAAATGGATCACTTTCGAGTTCACAACGTGAATCAATTAACGAAGAAGCACAAGCGCTTTCTCAGGAATACAACCGTATTGTAGAAAGCACTTCTTTTAATGGGCTCGGTCTTTTAGGGGCGGGATTTGGAAGGCTTAATATTCAAGCTGGGATTGGTGATAATGGAACGGTTGGGTTTTCTCTTGGTTCAAGCTTATCGCGCACCGTTGGAAGTGGAGAGTTTGATTTTTATAGCTCATTTTCAGGGACAGGTTCCAACGACGTTGAGCACGGCGATGTTGATGGAGATGGTAACCTCGATGTGCTCTATCTTGAGAGTGGTAATATTCGTGTACGACTTGGTGATGGTGATGGGACGTTTGGGGCGGCATCTACCGCTTTTTCTATGGGGAAATCTGATACGGCCACTGCACTTGCCGTTGCAGATATGGACGGTGATGGCTTAGCCGATATAATTACTGGTGATGATTCCGGTGATATTGTTGTCGCTACAGCGGATGGGGATGGAACGTTCACCGTGACGCATAGTTCTCTCGGTGCTGCTCTTGAATCTATTGAAGATATAAAGGTTGGAGATTTCGATGGAGATGGAAAAAACGATCTCGCTATTGCCAGATCTTCTATCACAAATACTCTTGCGGCTATCTTCGGAAATGGAGATGGGACACTTAGCATGGGTGATATTGCAAACTTAAGTGTCAATGCTGCGCAAGAGGTTGTTGTTGGAGACTTTGATGGTGATGGTATCGACGATATCGTTGCCGATCAACTTTCTGCATTTGCCTTCCGTAGTAATGGAGATCGTTCATTTGCCTCAGAGTCCAAGATTGCTGGTAGCATTGGTGGTGTAGGAATAGGAGATATAAATGGAGACGGAAAGGACGATGTCTTTACCTACACAGGAAGCACAGCGACGCAGTATAGCTATGATTCGGGAAAGTTCTCAGTTGCTGATACTATCACCTTTGATCATTCTCTATCCAAGCTTGAGTTTGCTGATGTGAATATAGATGGGCACCTCGATCTTCTTGGCTTAGGTAGGGATGTGAGCGTGTTCTTTAGTAATGGAGATTCGCTCAACCCTTCTGGTGTCACTTCAACATTAGCGAGCATCCCTGCGTCATATACACTTGGTGATTTTGATGGAGATGGGCTTTTTGATGTGATCGGTATGGATGGTATTGTAGGAGGGAGTGTGCATTTAGGATTAGGGCAAGACAGTAATACGATTGATTTGCTTGATCTCTCCACAGAAGAGGGAGCACTCGAAGCGCTTGGTACATTAGACGGAGTCCTCTTACGAATTAGCGAAGAACTCTCTGGAATAGGTTCTGTACAAAGTCGTCTGAGCTCTGCTCTGAATACCTTAGGCTCTACGGTAGAAAATTATGCAGCGGCAGAAAGTCGAATTAAGGACGTTGATGTGGCTGGTGAAACGGCTGCCCTAGTGAAAGACCAGATTCTTCAGCAAGCGGGTGCTGCTGTGCTCTCTCAAGCGAACTTCTTGCCGCAACTTGCAATACGCTTACTGCAATCTACATAATCCTCTTATTGACACCATCGTCCCCCTTTTGATACTCAAACACTGTACAGATTCAAGGGAAGTGCGGTGAAAATCCGCTACGGGCCCGCCGCTGTGATGAGTTTTCGGGAGCATCTTTAAACGACCACTGAGACCTTATGTACTCTTGGGAAGGTCAGATGTTCAGTTCTGCTCTAAGTCAGAAGACCTATCTGTATCTTTTTGCCTCTTACTCTCGTGGATCAGAGTAACTGTATATTTGATACCTTTCTTAACATTCCAAAGGAGAGCAAATGAAAAAGCTCTATCTATACTCCCCGCACTTGAAATTTCCGGTTCAACGAGCGCCGAGGGCGGGGAGTATCCCCCAGAGGGACGGCACATACCTCCCGCCAGATAGCGATAAGGCCCGATCAGGGCCTTTCCACAAGAAGTGCCTATGCTTATTGAAGTCAGCGGCATTTTCATTTGCGGGAGGTATAACAGCAGCCTCTCTGTGCTGCGTTTTTCCTATGACAACTTCTGCTGAATCACGAGCAACATCTGATGAGAATACTCGTAAAGTAGTCGTCTCTGCGCACCACTTTGAGACTCCCGCCGAGAAAGTTGGTAGTTCTGTAACAGTTATTACCGCTGAAGACATTGAGCGCTCACAAAAAGTTTATCTTCTGGATCTCTTGCGAGATGTGCCAGGTGTTGACGTGGTGCAATCAGGTGGAAGAGGAGGAAATGCCTCTGTGTTTCTGCGTGGTGCAAACTCTGAGCATACCCTGGTCGTACTCGATGGAATCGAGATCAATAATCCCGGCTCTAATGCTCGCTTCTTTAATTTTGCCAATATGAGCTTAGAGAACATTGAACAGGTCGAGATCTTACGTGGTTCTCAGAGCACACTCTACGGCTCGGATGCTATTGGTGGGGTCATACATATTACCACAAAAAAAGGTACGCCTCAGACTGAGATCGGTGTCTCTGTTGAAGGTGGATCTTTTGAGACTTTTGTAGAGAGTGCAGAGGTGCGCTCAGGTGCAGAGGGAGGAGAGTTTTCTTTTGGAGTATCACGTGAAGACTCTGGTAGTTTTTCGGCCGCAGCGGAAGAAGATGGCAATAGCGAAGACGATGAGTACGAGCGAACTTCGTTCTCTTTTCAAGGGGGGATACATCCTCTCAACGAGCTTGATCTTAATGTTGTTTTTCGCCACAACGACTCCAAGGCTGATATCGATAATGATGGAGGTGTTGGAGGAGATGATCCGAATCGGCTCCTTGACACTCGTGAAACGTTCTTTCGAACGGAAGCCGCTCTTGATCTCTTTGATGGTGCATTAAAGCAAGTTTACGGAGTTTCTCTTACGAATCATAAGTTTAATGATGATAACGATCCTGACGCAGCGCATCCTCTTGATACGCAGCGTAGCCAATACCGTGGCAAACTTATTAAGTGGGATCTTAAGAATGTCATTCATCCTACAGAATCCTCAAGGCTCGTTTTTGGGATAGAGACTGAACAGGAAAAGGCCAGCAGTAATTTTTCCTCTGATGGAGCTTTTGGTCCCTATAGTTCCAATTTTGGCCCAACTGATGCCAGAACAAATGGATATTATGCAGACCTTTTTGTAGAGGCCACTGAGTGGCTTGCAAGTTCGTTTGGTGTTCGCGTGGACGATCACTCTCGAACTGATAGCGAAGTTACCTTTCGAGTCGCTCCAGTAGTCACCATTGCTGAAACTGGGACTCGGTTTCTTGGTACAGTCAGTACAGGCTACAAGTCTCCATCGCTCTTTCAGCTTTATTCCAGTTTTGGGAATCCGATGCTTGAAGCAGAAGAGAGTACGAGTTGGGAGCTTGGAATCGAGCAGACGCTCTTTGGTGATGCTGTTACGGTTGGAGGAACATACTTTAGAAATGACATCGACCAGTTGGTAACGTTTAACTCTGGAACGTTTCTTTTTGAGAATATCAACGAAGCTGAAATCGAGGGTTTTGAGTTTTTTGCAAGAGCGAATCTTGTTGAGGGGCTTGATCTCTCTATTGATTTTACGCTTCTTGATACAGAAGATAAGTCGACAGGTGACGACCTTCTACGCCGTGCCCGGTCGCAAGTCTCGTCTTCTCTTCATTATACCTTCCTCGATGCGAGGGCCTCTGTGCAAGCTCGTGTCAGGTACGTTGGGGATCGTGATGATCAAAACTTCAACACATTTCCAGCTGAGCGAGTGGAGCTCTCTGGCTATACCCTTGTGGATCTCCTTGGTTCGTATCAAGTTTCTGATGAGATCTCACTCTTTGCGCGTGTTGAGAACCTCTTTGATAAGGAGTATCAAGAGGTGTTTGGCTATGGAACAGCTGGTGTGGCCGCGTACGGTGGTGTCAAAGTAAACATATAGGAGAATCGCAGGGTGTTCAGTGGTAACCACTTAGGACGAAAAATACACAGACAACTACTTGTCTGTGTATTTTTCGTCCTAAGTGGGAATTCTCTCGCCCTGTGTGATGTCTGTCCCCGTATCGTTTCCCTTGCACCAAGTATATCTGAGGTGATTGTCTCTCTTGGACTGGCTCAGAATCTGGTTGGAGTTAGTCGCTATGATATGCCCTTTGAGGCAAATCATAGTGTCAAAAGTGTTGGCGGATATATCGATCCAAACTATGAACAGGTACTCGCCTTACGGCCAACAGATGTTTTTTTGTTACAAGAACATAAGGTGGCCTATGAAAAACTGACGCGACTGGGTATCTCCGTACACGCTATAGAGCACCGAGGTATTGATGGTATCTTGAAGTCTTTCACTCTTGTAGGTGCTCGGTGTGGAGTAGCCAAGCAAGCTGCTATACAGCGCAAAACGCTTCAGTCGCAAAGTGAGGCTTTGACCCAGTTTGTGGGGAACTCACTTGGCGAGGACAAGAGAGTTCGTAAGGCTCTGATCCTGCTTGGAGATGACCCCGGGACTTTGCGTACCTTGTATATTTCAGGCCGTGATGGTTTTTTTAGTGATCTCTTGGCTCGAGTGCATGCAACGAATATTTATCACGAGCAAACGACCAGTCTCCAAGGACTCTCAACCGAAGGGCTTTTACAACTTGATCCTGATATTATTGTGCAAATTGCCGATCCCTCTGCGCCAGCCTATTCACGCAAAGAGTTTCTTCAGAAGTGGCAAGCATTCTCTGAGCTACGAGCGGTAAGAGAAGAGAATGTTTTCTATCTTCAAGATGCATCTTTTCATGTTCCAGGGCCACGGTTTGTCAAAGCGCAACGTCTTCTTGCTCAGGTGCTTTATCCTCATCTTGATTTTTCAATAGGAGGATAAATGGGATCTTCTGTTTTTGAGTGTTCAAACCTCTCCTTTGCTTATGGACATACGCCCATTCTTGAAGATGTTTCGTTCGCTCTTCAAGAAGGTGAGCACGTATCGCTTGTCGGTCCCAATGGGGCAGGAAAAACAACTCTCCTAAGGTGCTTGCTCGGAATCCTCTCTCCTCAAAGAGGAAGGATTCTCTACCGTGGTGAACTTTTAAGTGACCCACGCAAGCAAGCGCAGGAAGTTGGGTACGTTCCTCAAGGAATTCACGTGCCGTTTGACTTTCGTGTCCAAGATCTCCTTGAAGTGAGTCGCTATGCTTGCCTCTCTCCACTGTCGTCTCTCTCCCAAGAAGACCGTCGTGAAATTCAAAGAGCTGTCGAGTACACAGATCTTACCTCATTACTTCAAGTCCCTCTTGCTGAACTAAGCGCAGGACAAAGGCAGCGAGCTCTTATTGCAAGTGCGCTAGTCAATAACCCCTCTATATTACTTCTTGATGAGCCGACAAGCTTTCTTGATCCAAAGCACCTCTGTGATGTGGTAAGCCTTCTTCGCAAGTTACAAGAGATGAAGTCATTTACAATGCTGGTTGTTACCCACGATCTCACCTTTGCTACACGTGAATTTGAGAGGGTGCTTGCATTAAAAAATTCCTCCCTCTTTTTTGATGGAACGGTTAGTGAGTTCTCAAAACCTGAGTGTTTAGAATCGCTCTTTGAGGTCGATTTTACTAAGCTTCCCCTGCCAGATGACTCAGGAGCGCTGCTTTACCCGAGCATGGGGGAACGATGAAGAGCCTCTTTCTCTTTGCTGTCTTTCTGCTCGTTCTTCTTGTAAGTCTCTTCTTCGGCGCAACGACAATTTCCCTGAGTGCTCTCACTGATATTGCTCAGAGTACACCGGAGGGAAAGATTTTTTGGGAACTTCGCTTTCCCCGTGTGTGTTTAGCGTTTTGTGTCGGAGCTGGATTGTCACTTGGAGGTGCTGTCTTTCAGTCTCTCTTTCGTAACGTACTTGCTTCGCCTTATACGCTTGGTATCTCTAGTGGTGCGGCATTAGGGCAAGCTATTGCACTTCATATTGGCCTCATAGTTTCTTCTAGTCTCCTCTGGGGAGCGCTCTTTGGCTCGTTACTTGGGGTGGGGGTGACCCTCTCTCTTTTGCTCGTTGCTTCCTATAACCGATCGCTGCTTTCTGGAAATGGGCTTCTTTTAGTTGGTGTCGTCCTTAATCTGTTTCTGGGGAGCTTGATACTCTTTCTTCAATATATCAGTGATTTTTCAGCCGTACTCCGTACGTTGCGCTGGATTATGGGAAGTTTTGATGTCGTAGGTTTTTCACAGGCGGTGCTTGTTGCTTGCTTCGTTGGGGGAGCGTTCTTGTATGCGCTCTTGAAAAGACATGAGCTTGATCTTCTCAGTTTTGGCGACGAACTCGCCGGTGCAAGAGGGGTAAACATTGTTCAAGAAAAGCGCCGCTTTCTTATTGTTATCTCTGTGATGATCGGCGTGATTGTTTCTGTGTGTGGTCCTATCGGGTTCATTGGGATAATCGTTCCACATATCTGCCGCTTGCTTGCGGGAGCTCGCCACGGTGCGCTTCTTCCTGCACTCCTTTTGTTCGGTGGAGGATTTCTTGTGGCGTGTGATCTCTTGTCACGTACCCTTATTGCTCCGTATGAGATTCCTGTTGGTGTGATTACCTCTTTACTTGGCGGGCCGTTTTTTGTTTGGGTTTTGTTGTCGGGGCCGAGGAAGAGTACATAACGCGAAGTACGCGAGGGACGCGAAGAGGGGAAAGACGACTTCGCGTCCCTCGCGTACTTCGCGTTATGTATTTTTTTTCTCTATCTCAGCTGAGATCTGAGGGGTCTTCTAAATGACAACTGTCAGAATCTTGGCACCGATTTTTCCACAGAATTGACCAAATCCATCTTATCTCAAGTTAAATCAGCTTCTTAACTATTTGGCCTACCTGAGCACGCCTCTTGCAAATTACATGGTTGTGAAAATTTTTATGGACCCTCTCAAAAGGATATGAGGAGCCCAGGATTAATAAAAAGATGAAAGATATTAATTATTTGATCGTCCACAAAGATCACTCCTTCGATATACGAGGAGTTAATGCTGGTGCCGAAATGGCGACACGCTTCCTGGCGCGTTATCTCGTTGAGCAGGGCAAAAGGGTCATCGTAGCGGCTCAGATTGCAGATGAGCTGGAAGGAACGATAGACGGAGTTGAGTATTGGGATCTTGGCGCACGGTATGATGTGCGTGGTGTATTACAACGTGCAAGAGAAGAAGGTGCATATCACCTTATCTCTTCTGGTCGCTCTCAAGCCATCTTTGAGAGTGAAGGCGACCCGCTGTGTAAGAGCAGAATGCTTATTTGCCACGATCGGAGTGCGAATGACACGGGTATTAACCCCGTTGTGCTCTGCCAACACCTTGATCAAGTTATCTGTGTCTCTGAAGCTCAACGCCAAGTATACCTTGATGCTGGAGCTCCGCCTGAGAAAGTTACTACGATTAAAAATGGTGTAGACCACGCTATCTTTCAAGAAGGGCAGCCAGAAGGGCGGAATTTTCGTCGGCTCGTCTTTGCTGGAGCGCTTGTACAAGATAAAGGAGTACACTTTCTTATCCATGCGTTTTGTGCACTGAAACAAAAATACCCTGATCTCCTCCTTGATGTGTATGGAAGTGCAGATCTGTGGGGAAGAGATAGGTATATTGATCCCGAAGACTTGCAGAAGCGTATTCCAGATCTCACTTTTCACGGGAAACAGCCTCAGACAGTAATCTCTGAAGCCTTTCGTACAGCTGGTATCTGTGTTGTTCCTTCTATCTGGTTTGATCCATTCCCGCTGACCTCAATCGAAGCACAAACCACGGGGTGCCCCGTAGTGACCTTTGATGTTGGAGGGCTCAAAGAAGGGGTTATTCAAGATGAAACAGGAGTTGTGCTGACTGAAGTAACAGAAGATGCGCTCACTCGAGCACTTGATCAGCTGTTGAGCAATCCTGAGCGACTAAAAGAGATGTCACGCAATGCGCTCGCGCAACAGCGACCGTATTATAACTGGGAAAGAGTCGCAAAGAGTGTGATTGACCTTGCCGAGCGCTTTGCTCACCCAAGGGAGGAGAAGCAACAAAAGATAGGTTTCTTTACGACGTGGAATCAGTCGTGTGGACTTGCAACTTATGCGAAGTACCTTGTGAGTGAACTTCCACAGGACTCTTTCGCCATTTTTGCTGAAGACACACCAGAAGCAAACCGAGAGCTTGATGAGTCATTCGTATACCGTTGTTGGAAGAAAGGAAGTGATTCATGGCAGAGCTTTGAGCAGGCACTTCAAGCAGCACAGGTAGAGGTGCTTCACCTCAATATCCATAATACAGAAGAGTTTTCTCGAGCTTCGTTTATTGATGCACTTGCACGTTTTCGTTCCCGTGGGGGAAAAGTCATTGTGCAACTTCACAGCATTTTTACTCACCGAGAGTCAGCCAAAGCGCTCTTTGATGTAGCCGATGAAGTGCTTGTGCACTCTCCAGAGGTAAGACTTGAAGTTATCTCACACGGTGTTTCTGGTGAGAAAGTTTCGGCGATAGCACACGGTGTTGACGTTAAGCCCATTCTTTCCGAGCAGCAACGAGCAGAGCTTCGTGCTGAACTTGGTATGCACGTAGATGAAAAAGCGATTGTAAGCTTTGGCTTTGTGCAGCCACACAAAGGTATAGAAGGGATGATCGAAGGGGTTGCGGCTCTTCGCTCTCAGGGCATTGCAGCAAAGGGGTATGTCGTAGGCAAGCCAAACGAGGCAGATCCGAGTGCTTTAGAATATCAAACAAAGCTCAAAGAACTTGCGCAGCGAATTGGTCTTGAGAATGAAATCGTCTTTCTCGACCGCTTTGTATCGCAAGATGAAGTTACACGATACCTTCAGGCGGCAGATGCGGTTGTGATGAATTACCGTTCGCAGCACTATGAGGCCTCAGGAGCATGTTCGCTTGCGGTCGGTGCTGGGGCAATGGTGCTGACCTCTCTTGCTCCTCCTTTTCAAGCGTTTGGTGATGCCGTGTGGCACGTCACTTCAGGGTTTGATATTTCGAGTTCACTTTCTCTCTTACTGAGTACGCCCGAGCTGCAAGCGGCTCTCAAAGAGAATGTTACACGATACTGTCGAGAAAATAGCTGGTCAGCTATTGCAGCCAAACTTACACAAATTTACCAAAAACATCATGCCACCATCTCATACACATCCGAGATGCGAGCTGATGAGAGTACAAAGGTGAAAACAATGAAGAGTACAAATGGAATGAGAGTCCTCATACAAAACAGAGGCAATATGCTCACACAACGTGGTGGTGATACCGTTGTGATTGAGAAATTACGTGAAGGGCTCAACTCGCGTGGGATTGAGAGTGTTCTTGATCTTGAGATGAAAGAGGACCCGAGAAATTATGATATCGTTCACCTCATCAACTTTGCTATGCCAGCGTTTCTTGAGCAAGCAGGGCGGCGAGCAAAAGATGCCGGAACTCCGTTTGTCGTGACGACTCTGTGTGAGGACATTCCAACATTTCACAACCAGTCGCTTCAAGCTGCTTCCACGCTTGTTGGATATGTCGAGGGGGGGCAAGACCGTAACTGGTATGCGCAACACTGGGTCAATCCGACCTCGGTGCCTGGATGTGAGCCGTTTCAAAATGGATGGGTCTCGCAAAATGCTGCCTGCCTCTTTGCCAATGGAGAAAACGAAAAGCAAGTTATTGCATCAACGTACGCTGGTTGTGCTCCAATTGAAGTTATTCCTGTCGGATATGACTTTGGACAATCTGCGACACCAGATCTTTTTGTTTCAGAGTATGGCGTAAAAGACTTTGTCTTCTGTGTTGGACGTTTTGAATCACGCAAGAATCAGCTTATGCTGATGAAGGCGATGGAAGACCTCGAGATGCCGGTTGTGCTAGCGAGCGGTGGTTTTTCGTATCAACCACAGTATGATCAAGCTATTCGAAATTTTAAACGAAAAGGACAAACCATCATCCTTGAGAGGGTTTCGGCTGAGATGCTTGCGAGCGCCTATGCAGCAGCAAAGGTGCACGCACTTCCAAGCTGGTATGAACTTCCCGGTTTAGTTTCAATGGAAGCCGCGTATCACGGGTGTAACGTTGTTGCTGCAGATAATGGCACAGCGAAGAACTATCTTGGTGATTTTGCTTTCTATTGCCAGCCTGGTGATGAGTCATCGCTACACAATGCAATCTTAGCAGCTTACTACTCTCCTGCTCGACCTGGATTTAAAGAACATGTTGCTCAGTTCACATGGGAGAAAGCTACAGAGAGAACTGTTTCACTCTACGAGCAGGTTGTCGGTCGGAGTGCTACGACGAGTGTCGCGCCAGCTGTAGAAGTTGCTGCTTCGGAGAGCATGAGTCCAAGAGTACAAGATGATTCTGAATTTACTGAGCTCTTAGAGCAAGGTGAAAATGCTGCACGCGAACGAGAGTTTGAGAAAGCTATCCAGCTCCTTGATCAGGCTGATGCTGTGTGTCCGAATCATCCACGAGTGTACCGTGCGCGTGGGGCGGTAGCAATGGCAGCTGAAAACGGAACACTTGCTGAGCAGTATTTTCAAAAGGCATATGAGTTGGATCCTGAAGATTCGCGTATTCTTGCTGGTCTTGGTATGAGCTTCATGATGCGCTCTGGACACGCTGAAGCGTATGACCTCTTTGTGCGAGCTCTTGAGCGAGATCCGTATCAGATCGTGGCGATCTTACAGCTTCTTGATTGCTCCTATGTGCTTGGACGTTTTCATGACTTAGAGCGTGTGCTGACCGTCTATCTTGAGAAGAATCCTGAGAACCTCGATATGCAGTTTTGTCATGCAGGGTGTCTCTTTCGTCTCGAGAAGTGGAGTGAAGCAAAGAGTGTTGTAGAAGCTATTCAAGCGCAAGACTCAACTCACCAAGGGGCAGCTGAGCTCTTACTGAAGATTGAAGAAGAGATTGCAAAGCAACCTCAGCCATCAATGTCTGTCGAGTCGCGTACAGCAGAAGAATCTATCAATAGTGCTATAGATGATCTGCTCACAAGAAGGAAAGGTGCCACGTCATCTTCTCCAGCTCCTCAGCTTCAGCCTGTTGAGGAAAAGTCTGGGGGGCTCCACGCTGATATCGTTACCGAGGCGATTGATCAGGTTGTGGCTCAGAGAGCTCGCCCATTCGATAGTATGGACGCAAAGCTTGTTGAGTTAGAGGAGATGAAACGTCGGCGTGATTATCAGGCGCTTCTTGAGGCTTGTGATGAAGTTCTTGCAAGTGGCTCCTGTGTGAATGGACAATTCGAAAAGGCTTCTATTCTACGTGCTGAAGCGCTCGCTCTTACCGATCATATGGAAGAAGCGATTGGTATCTTTGAGCAATATGTTGATTCCGGCAACCCACGGGCTATTTGTGGTATCGGAGCGATAGCCGCGAGTCGTGATGAGTGGCAGCATGCAAGAGCGTGCTTTGAGCAGGCACTCAGCATAGATCCTGAGTACGATGTTGCGCTTGCTGGAATTGGGGTTTGTGAAACACAAGAAACAAAGTACGATTCGGCGTGGACGTATTTTCGTAAGGCTCTGGAGACGAACCCAGAAAATACAAGGGCACTTCTTGGAACGGTGCAGCTTGGGTATCATCTTCATAAGCTTGATGAAGTTCGTGAGTCACTTGAGAGTTACCTTGAACTACATCCTGCAGATCTTGATTTTGTATACTCCTTAGCTGGATGTCTCTTTGCACAAGGAAAATTGGAAGAGGCTCGACACGAAGTCGACAAAATTACCATCTTTCAACCAGATAATGAGAATGCGAAAGAATTGCAAAAGTTAATACAAGAAAAGATGTACGAAGGAACATCGCAGCCGCAAACTCCATAGGAGATGGTTCGCGCGTGTCATTGGTGTTATGCGGATATTAGTCCTGAATCAAGATTGGTTTGTTGAGGAGTTTCGCCAAGCTGGGCATGAAGTTGTTACCTGTGGCTTGAATAAACATCTCGATATTCCACTCGAAGTTCCACTTATTCACCTTGATTCAATTATCAAAGAGGGGATGGAAGGCAAAGCGCCAGACCGTATCCTCGTACTCGATAATAGTGCTCCGATTGTGGTTGAAGGGCTCGCAGAGACGAACATCCCGATTGCGTTTTACTCTGTCGATACACACCATCACGGCCATTTGCACGGAAATCTTTGCCAAGTCTTTGATCACGTCTTTGTTGCACAAAAAGATTATGTGAGAGAGCTTACCAAGTCATCTCCTGTGCCGATTGAGTGGCTCCCTCTCTTTGCTTCATGTGCCATAGAGCCTTGTACGAACAAAGAATTTGGGGCTGTTTTTGTTGGTACGCTCAACTCGGATCTCAATCCAGAACGGGTAGAGTTTTTTGAAGCGCTTAAAAACGAAGTTCCTCTGCTTTGCAAGACGGGCAAGTTTTGGGAAATCTTTCCTTTTGGTGAGATTGTTATCAATCAAACTGTAAAAGGCGATCTCAATTTCCGTGTGTTTGAAGCGATGATGAGTGGCGCCATGTTGCTCACAGAACGTTCTAGGAATGGACTCTTTGAGCTCTTTGAAGATGGAAAGCATCTCGTTACCTATGAAAAAAATAACGTGCAAGAAGCTGCAGAAAAAATCCGCTATTTTCTCGAACATACCGATGAAGCCCGGGCAATAGGAAAAGCTGGAAGAGATGAAGTGCTCCGGGCACATACACCACAAGCACGAGCACAGAGCATTCTTTCGGTGTTAGAGAATCTTACTCGTACAAAGTCACCCTCTAGGTTTTTTGGCTGGATGAATAATTTTACGGTCCTGTCGGCGAAGTTAAAAAAACTCGACACAGATCTTTCACGTCATGCACTACTGACGGCACTTAAATCAGCAAGTATCGCATACGATTTAAATGAAGAATTACCTGCACATCTTACCTATAGCCTAGTCTATGCTTGCTGTCGCTACGATATGGAGATGCAAATTGAGTCTGGATTTCGTCTCCTTAGTCGTTGTATTGAGCAGTATCCACAGTATGCTCTCATAAAGTTGGCTGCCATCCGGTTCTTGCTCAATCATGGGCGGATAGACGAAGCTCGTGTGCTGGCGAAGCACCTCGAACCTCTCTCATGCGAGGATACTTTTCGCCACTCTGAGTTGGTTATCTCTGAGCTCTTAGTAGAAGGTTCTACGGTTCCTCCAATTGTATAGTGTTGTGTGCCACTATTCTCCTCTCTTGCAGCGGCGGGAGAACATGCTATTCTCAGCCATTCGTTATGGAACAAGAATTCTTAGTCGACATTCAAACTAGTAGACACAAGTTTAACGTGCTTGTGGCTTGCTCAAAGGGGAGTGTCTCAGCCCCACTGCGACATGCATTAAATACTCTTGGGTTTGGAAACATTGTTTCTCGAAACTCGTATGCTTCGGCAGCAGAAGAACTCCGCGAGAACGAATACACTTTTGTTTTCTTTGATAGTGAGCCACCAGAGGAAAGCTCGATGAGTGAGGTGGAATTCATTGAGGATGTCACAAATAATGTGAAAAATATCTTCCTGATCGGTGTTTCAACACAACCATCGGCCGAGAATATTTATCGTGTGATTCGTTCAGGTGCTCGTGGATATCTTGTCCCCCCTTTTGCTCCAGATCGAATTGATGAAGTTCTTCTCCATGCCTCTCGCGGAATCTCTATTGATAAAGAGATTCTAGACTCTCCAAACAGAAACAGAGCATTAGCTGGTATGGTTCTCGATTCTCTCAACCTCCTCTCGAAGTACATTAAGGGTATTGAAGCGCAAGTGATGAGTGGAAACGAACCGGATCTAGAAGCGGTTCTCCAGATAGATCAACTCAGTCTCAACGTGTCCGAGGGAACAAGAGCGGCAAAGAAGTTGTCAGAAGGAGGTCCTGCAGGGTTTCTCGAGGCTCTTATTGATGAATCGATAGAGCGCGCACGTGGAACTACTCGTCTTGGGAGGACTCGCCAAGCTAGGCGTCGAGAGCGAGAACGAGCTCGAAAGAAGTAGGACTCTAACCTCCTATAATCTTAAATGTTTTGCGTTTCATTCCTGGAACCGCTACTCTATCCCTCACGTACTGAATTGTCTTCTGTTTCTTGTAGTACTTCATTTCCTATGTCAGAAATTATTGAGATTCACGGAGGAAAACCCTTATCCGGTGAGGTTTTTGTCTCAGGAGCTAAAAATGCTGCTCTTCCCATTATGCTTGCCTCTCTCCTTACTGGGGAAGAGGTGGTCTTGCGAAACGTTCCAAACCTTACTGATGTACATCTCTCGATTCATCTGCTTGAACATTTTGGCAGTACTGTGGAACTTTCGAGAAACACCTTACGTATTCAAACTCCACGATTAGTTGCAACCGAAGCGAGTTATAGTCTCGTAAAAGCGCTGCGTGCTTCCTTTTGGGTGCTTGGACCTCTCCTTGCTCGAGGAGGAGCTGCTCGAGTAGCACTTCCTGGGGGAGATGTTATCGGTGCTCGCCCGGTTGATATACATCTTGAAGCTCTTGCGCAAATGGGAGCTGATATTAATGTCAAGCACGGTGTTGTCATGGCTTCAGCGCCACAAGGCTTACGTCCTGCAGAGATCGATTTTCGCTTTCCTTCTGTTGGAGCTACGCACCAAGTGCTTATGGCAGCAGCTCGTACTCCCGGTCGTACAGTTATTCGTGGCGCTGCGCGTGAGCCAGAAGTTATTGCTCTTGCTGAATTCCTTGTGGCAATCGGTGCGGAAATTGAGGGCGCTGGGCAGTCAACGATTGTTGTTCATGGAAAAGAGTCACTGCATGGATGTGATTTTCACCTGATTGGTGATCGTATTGAAGCGGCCACCTATATTCTCGCTGTTATCGCAACCAGAGGGACTGCAAGGATTCGTGGTTTTGATCCAGTACATCTCGGAGCGTTTCTTGATCTTATCTCTCAGATGGGTGTGAAAGTGAGAAATGAGGCTGATGGGATCACTATTATTGACTCTTCGAGTCTTCATCCTGTGGACGCTTCCACAGGGCCGTTTCCAGACTTTGCTACTGATATCCAGGCGCTTCTCATGGCTGCTACCACCGTTATCGATGGGAAAAGTAGTATTTCAGAGCAAGTGTTTGAAGGGCGTTTCTCCCACGTTTCAGAGCTCGCTCGTATGGGGGCGCAGATCTCGGTCGAAGGCCGAACGGCTCACATTACAGGTGTTCCTAAGCTCAGTGGAGCGTTTGTAGAAGCTCGAGATATTCGTGCTGGTGCAGCTTTGTGTATTGCTGGGCTTGCGGCTGAGGGATTAACGCAGATTGCTGAGCCTCAACACCTCCGCCGAGGTTATGCAGATCTTGAGCAGAAGCTCCGTGCTCTTGGTGCTCGAGTTGGTAAAAAAGTAACTGATGCTGAAGATTTTATGTTTAGTGGTTGCTAGTGATGACTCATCATCAACTTTCATTACCTATGGCCACGCGCCTCGGTTATCGAAGTGATAACTTTGTACTTCATTCTGGCGTGAAAGAAGCTTCAGATCATCTTGCTAACGTCATGAGCTCGCCATCGTTTCAATTAGCGGTTCTTCGAGGAGCTCCTCAGAGTGGTAAAACACATTTCTCCTTGTATCTCTGTGATTTTCTTCAGGAACAAGGGCGCTACCCGGTACTCGTTGAGGGCGGGGCGCTCTCGGAAAAAATTGAAGAGCTAACACTCGCATTTGATAAGCACCAAGGTCGCATTGTACTGATAGATGACGCCGACCTCTATCTTGAAGCACTTCGGCCAGGTGACTCAGGCCCTTTTGTTGCGCTTGTTGAAGCATGTCGCCTTTCTCAAGGGAAACTTCTCTTTCTTCTTGATAGTGAGAAGACGGCTTTCCGTTATGATGAGCATGTTGCTTCTCGAATGCTATCGGGAATTGAGTTTGAAATCTCTGCACCACTTGAATCAGAGATTCCAGATCTTATTACTCAGATTGCAAAGCAACGAGGCTTCTACCTTAGCCCGAAGAAGATTCAGTATCTCTCTCGTCGAGTAGGTCGAGATATCATGTCAATTGTTCGCTATGTAGATAGACTCGGGCACTTGTCGCGTCTCTTAGGAAAGTCTGCAAAGTTCCCACTTCTCTCTGATGCTTTGTGAGCTTGGGAATGCTGGTGAAGTATACCGATGAGAAGTGAACAACCATTTTCTTGAACTTTTTTCTCCGTGGTGAAGTTTGAGCCCAGATCTACGGATAAGGGGTAATCTCAGAGAAGGTGCAGATATCACGGGTGAAATTTTTTAACGCGAAGTGGGATCTTCGCGTACTTCGCGCTCTTCGCGTTAAAATTTTGTTCAGGTGAAGGCTGAGATCCAGAAAAGGAAGCTTCAATCTAGGGCAGAGCCCCTGTGTGTCACATACATCCCCTTTTGGGTTTTGCTCTTCTTCACTAGTTCTCCAGCTTACTCGTAGATCTTGGTAAAACTTCATGCCAAAGGACAATGCCACGGAGAAAAAAGTTCAAGAAAATGGCAACGAAACCTAGGTATCGTCCCGGGTAACAGTCTCTCGTACCCACTCGATGAGCTCTGGATAACGTAGAGGCTTTTGGAAAAATCGTAGAGCGCCTCTTTCGAGGACCTGTTGAGCAGAGTAGTCCTGGATGTAGCCTGAGAGGATAGCGACTTTCACATTTGGATCGATCTGTTGTAGAGCTTCAAAGCAATGGAGTCCGTCCATGTGAGGCATTTTCATATCGAGTATCACAAGTGAAACCTCTTTGGCATGTTTGCGAAACCACTCAACAGCCTCAGCGCTAGAATGGAATCCTCTTGCACGAAAGTTACTTCGCGCTAGAAAGGTTACACTCAGATCAACGAGAAATGGCTCATCGTCAATGACAAGAATAAGAGGGCGTTCTGACTTATCTTCTGGACGATCGTTTGATTTCGTTGGCTCATGAGCGGTGCTGACAGGAAAAAAGAGGGTGAATTCAGAGCCGTGGCCGAGTTCTGAATGTGCTGTAATCCATCCCCCATGATTTTGCATCATACCGTAGATCATGGACAAGCCAAGACCTGTGCCTTCACCGTTCTCCTTTGTCGTGAAAAAAGGCTCAAAAATCTTATCAAGAGAATCAGCCGCAATACCACTTCCGGAGTCTTGTACGGTGAGTGTAACGTATTCACCAGGAGTAGCATTGGGATTCAGGCGTTCAGGAAACTGCACCTGTTCAGTAGAGAGAGTGAACGAGATGCTCCCTTTCTGTTCAATGGCATGATTCGCATTGAGGATGAGATTTGTGAGTGCTTGCTGTAACTGATTTGAATCAGCTTGGATATAGACAGGTTCTGAGTAGTCTTTAAAAATAACTTCAACTCCGTCTCGCACAACATGAGCAAGAAAATCAATAGACTCTTTGATAGCACTGCGGAGATCTATCTTCTCTGGCTGATATTTGCCTTGACGAGAGAAGCCGAGAAGTTGTTCCACGAGAGAGGTGGCTCGCTCGCATCCATTGAGCGCTACGTTGAGCGACTTCTCCGTGTCAGTTGTAAGTGATTGAGAGAGCTGAATGAGTTGCAGATGCCCCACAACAGCTCCGAGAGCGTTGTTGAGATCGTGCGCAAGGCCAGCAGCAAGTTGACCAATTGCTTCCATTTTTTGTGCCTGAATGAGTTGTCGTTGGAGCGCGATAGACTCTCTCTCGGATTCCATGCGAACGATTTCAGCGGAGACGCGTTCTGCAAAAATATTGAGGATATAACGAGCGCTTGGCCAGTATTCGAGAGGCTCAGTATCAAGAACAACAAGCACACCACGAGTTTCACCATTTGGTGACCGAATAGCTGTGCCCATAAAACTCTCAATATGGTCTTCTTGAATAAGGGGCGAGTCCGGAAACTCGGTTAATGCACCTTTTTCTATGCGGTAGAAGCCTTCATCAAGAACTTTCTCAGAAGCTGTGCCAGCTATGTCGTAGGTAACATCGTCGGTATACTGAGAGAGCCTCCAATTGGCCAATGTTCGAATTTGAGTTTTGTTAGTATCGGTATAGATACCTAGAAAGGCGTATCTTGTATTAAGAGCAAGTGCAAGGTGTCGTACAAGTGAGCGAAAAAAATCTTCGGCGGTTGAGGAGGCAGTTCCTTCTACGATAGCTTTGAGTGCTTCTTCCGAGCGTTTTCGGTTGGAGAGGTCTATCCCAACACCGAGCACTTGATCTGGGAGGCCGTCTGGAGACAGTAGTGGCTTTTTGATAATTTGATACCAGCGATAGGTATCTGAATTTGGGATACGGATGCGTTGCTCCGTGATCACTGGATCGCTCCCCGGGCGAAGAGCTGCCTGATCTTGGAGGGTAAAATTCAGGGCTTGTTCTGGCTCATAAAAATCTTCAACTGTTCGGCCGAGAATATGATCTACAGGCTCTCCGTAGACTTCAGCAAGCGCTTGATTCACGAGCGTAAAGCGACCGCTTTTATCTTTTGCGAAAATAAGATTAGGATTTGCATCAATGACTTCACGGAGAAACTCTTTTTGTTGGCGGAGTGCTTCAGCTGCACGATACTGATCCGTTATATCTGAAGCCGTGCCGGTGATGCCCGTGATATCGCCATCATTGTTATAGGATGGGCCAGCATTGACAGTGAGAATAACAGGCGTACCATCATTTTTAAGAAACTCAGTTTCGTAATGAGTTACTTTTTCCCCTTGAAGAATCTTCTGAAAGACTTTGAGGTCTTTCTGTGCGTGATATTGAGACTGTGAAGCAGTAAACGGCTGGCCAAGAAAATCCTCGGTGTTATACCCGAGAATGTCTTCTACAGCTTTATTAATATAGGTCCAGCACCCCTTCGTGTCCATTGACCAGATAATGTCGTGACTTGTTTCTAAGAGGGTTCGGTATTTTTCTTCACTTGTACGGAGAGCTTCGTCTGTGCTTCTGCGTTCTGTAATATCTGTCACAGCACCAAGCGTTCCGATGATTTGCCCATCATCATTACGAATGGGGCTAGCCGTGATTTCAGCCCAAAAATGCTCGCCTGACTTACGCTTTAATTCAATAGTGTAGGATTCTGTGATCCCCTCAAGCCTCCTCTGTGTTTTTGTACGAAAATAGTCAGATTCTGTAGTTGGTACAAAGAAATCAAAAACAGATTTTCCGTACATCTCCTCGTGGCTAAAACCGGTCATTTCTGAAAAACGGCGATTGATATGAATGACGGTATCTTCCGGATCGCAGAAAAGAAGCCCCTCACCGAGGCTTTCTACAAGAGTTCGGTATCGTATATCACTTTCTCGAAGAGCTCTCTCGGTGCGTTTGCGCTGCAGCGCATTGACAAACATTTGCGCAGCAAGCTCAAGGAGAGCAATGTCCTCTTCTTTCCAACCCTTTTCTCGTTTGAGAGTGGCAAAACCAACAAATCCAAAGAGATGATTATGCCAACGGAGCGGTACAGCGACAAAAGAGGAGACACCTCGCTCAAGTAACGTCGCTTTGAGACCATTGGCACTATCAGGGAGTTCGGAGAGCTTTGAAAAAGCAATAATTCCATTATGGTTTGATTGTTCACTCAGAGTGAGAAAGTGAGAGGTTGGATACTTAGAGTAAAAATCTTTGGCTGATGGTATCCCTTGGCTTCTCCACTCATGAATCATGGTAAGTTTTGAGCCGTCTGGAGAGTTGCGAAGGATATAGCTTCTGTCGACTCCTGCATATGAGCCGATGAGTTCGAGCGCGCGCTGAATACCTCTATCAATCTCTCTTAAAGGGAGGTTGATGAATTCCGTTGAGATGGTAGTGATGAGCTTCTCAAAGGAATCAGCTGGATACTTTGGCGCAAGATTCATGACGCCTTTATATTATCAGCCTTTTCTTTCTTATTCTAAGAAATTATTAGAATGAGGTATTTTCTTAATATCCCTCTGGGCTTGCGCTTGACCGCTAACCTAAGGGTAATCTCTAAATAGAGTTTGCAGATCTTATGGTTGAAATTTTATAACGCGAAGGACGCGAAGAGCGCGAAGAAAGATGAGCTTCGCGCTCTTCGCGTTATTGTTATCATAAGGGTCATCTACAGAGAGAGATGCTCTCGCTCTCTACCTTGGGGTGGGCTGGGAAGCTACATATATGAGCTGGTAGCAGAGTTCGCGCCCACATCTTGAGAGTGTGCGAGTCGGCCGAGGAGTCCGAGGGCTGTTTGGGTATGATGAGAAGGGACAAGGATGCGAAAGCCGGATGCACTCTGTTCACCTTCGGATATGGTCACATGCTCAAGCATTACAGGGATAGCCGCTTCTTCAAGCGCTCCACAGCTCAAATTTGCTAGATTTTGATCTGTGACTGTCTGTATAACGAGGAATTGTTCCATAGAGAATCCTTGTATCAAATCTGTGCTTAAGGAGCGACAGAGAAATAACTTGGCGAGTATAGGCCTGAGATTTTCACCTCTGCCAGAGGTGAAGTTTTAACTAGTTGATATTTCGACTGTAATGACTATTCTAATGCCTACCTATGACACCCTCAGAGAGCAAAACACAAATTTTTTCTTCATTTGATATACCCGGCGACCTGCTTGGCGTTGAGCCACTCGTGCGAGGCCATATTCACGACACCTTTGTGAGTTCCTGGAAGCAGAGTGCAGGAACTGTAAGGTATCTCCATCAAAAGATGAATGGCTATGTCTTTCAAGACATTCCGGTGCTTATGAGGAATATTGTTACGATCACCGAGCACGTGAGAAAAAAGATTCGAGAGCAAGGCACCAGAGATAAAACGCTCACTGTGATTCCAACTAAAAGTGGCGATTCGTATCTCAGTGATGAAAAGAATCACTACTGGCGAACCTTTCTCTTTATTGATGGCACTACCGCATTTGATGAGTGTGTCTCACCTCACGTAGGCTTTGAAGCAGGGGCTATTATTGGCAGATTTCTCAACTATGTAGGAGACATTGATCCAGCTACTATTGAAGACACCATTCCATTCTTTCATCACACACCTAAGCGTTATGAACAGTTTGTAAAGGTGCTTGAGGAGGATGTTTGTGACAGAAAGAATGGGTGTATCGAGCAAGTTGATTTTGCGATTGGGCATAGAGAGCTTGGAGCAACGGTTGTTCGAGCACTTGAAGAAGGGCGTATCCCTTGTCGCGTTTCTCACAACGATACTAAGTTGAATAATATTCTTTTTTCTGAGGAGACAGGTAATGCGCTTTGTCTCGTTGATCTTGATACCTGTATGGCAGGCTCTCCACTTTACGACTATGGGGATCTTCTTCGTACTGCATGTCCGACGGTTGATGAGGATGATGCTGATGGGATGTGTGTTAGTGAGGAGCGGCTAGAGGCGCTTACCAAAGGCTTTCTCCATGGAATGAGAGGGAGCTTGTCGGAGGCAGAGCTTGAGCTCTTACCCGTGGCACCTTCAGTCATTACGCTTACGATAGGTCTACGCTTCTTAACTGACTATCTTGCTGGAGATAAGTACTTCAAGACCCATCAACCTGGGCAAAATCTCCAACGTGCTCGAGCGCAGTTTGCGCTTGTTGAGAGATTTCTTGAACTGCGTGATAAGATTGGGGATTCACTCCGGATAGCGTATTGAAAACAGAACATTTTTTTAATCGAGAGTACCTCTCTTTTTCGTGCTCCCCCTTTGATTAGAAGCGCTTAATTCGCTAAATTAGCAAGAGTGGAGTCGGTTAGTGAACTGACAACCCCGGTTGGGGGTATGTGTATGAGGTTCCTTCCCACAACTTATTGGAGTTCTTCGGACTTTTCCGAATGCCCGAGTGAGAATCATATCAGAATCTCTTAGATTGGGCTTTTCTTTTACAATGTCCATCTCTGTATTTTTCGCCTTTGGGCGTTGTGCAGAGTGATGTGTTGTAAAGAGTGTGGTGGTTGCTTCTCTCTCATACCGGTTGTTTGCGGTGGGTAGTACGTATGGAATTAGGCAAAATTGAAAGACTTGTTGGGCACTTTTCTGGACAAGAACCAGGCCCAACACTCATTGTCATGGGGGGGATGCACGGAAACGAGCCTGCAGGAATCTTTGCATCTCGGAAAATTCTTTCCTTACTCCAGGAAACTCAACCTTTTTTTCGAGGAGACTTCTATGCTCTTGCTGGAAATCTCGGTGCGCTGGAGGTAGGCGAGCGGTTTATCGACCAAGATTTCAATAGGTGTTGGACTGAAGATGTTGTTCAGGCACTTGTTGAAGGAAAACGAGTCCCGACTGATTCACATGAAGCTCATGAGCGATATGAGCTATTTTGCATGATAGAGCAGATAGCAAGGCAAGCACGTGGTCCTATCTATTTTCTTGATTTACACTCAACCTCAAGCCAGTCACTTCCTTTCGGGTTCATACTCGACTTTGAGCCCTATGGTGAGGATGCACACTTCTGTCCCCCTATTGAAAATGGACAGGCGGCTGTTGCTCTTGAAGTTGGCCGAAAAATGGTTGATCTCATTCCAGTGCCAACAGTAACGGGGCTGTCTGCTATTCACGGAACCCTTCTGCATTACATGACCTCGCGTGGTTTTCTTTCATACGTCATTGAAGGAGGACAGCACCGTGCAAATTCGACTATTCTCAATCATGAAGCTGGAATTTTCCTAAGCCTTTTTGATTGTGGGTGCCTTACGGATGAAGTCTCTGAGAAGGTAGATTTTTACTACAATATGCTCCAGAGACAGACTCAGCGTCTTCCCCGTGAATTTGAGATCTTTTACCGTCATGCAGTAAGGGATAATTCACACTTTAAAATGCTTCCTGGGTATGCCAATTTCCAAGAAATCGATTCAGGAGAAGAGATTGCAAATGATCATGGTGACGTGATCTGTGCCCCAGAGGCTTGTCGCATATTTCTGCCACTCTATCAGAATCAGGGTGATGACGGATTCTTTCTCGTTCGAGAAGCAGCTTAGTATCAGATCTATACCTCTCGCAAATGAAAATGCCTGACTTCAACAAGCAGAGGCACTTCTTGTGAAAGGCCCTGAATGGGACGAATCGCTTTCTGGCGGGAGGTATGTGTTGTCTCCCTCCTTCGCTAAAGCTACGGAGGACGAGCCTGCTACTATGGAGCTACGTAGCCTTAGTGTAGGAAGGGCGCAGTAGGCTGGGGGATACTCCCCATCCTTAGTGCCCATTGAACCGGGAATTTCATGTGCGGGGAGTATGGTTCAAGCTACTCGATTTGAGATTTTCGTCGTATACTACGTAGTATGAATAGAACGTGTTCGTGGTGTAAAGGGCAGGGAACAATCCAAAGAGTTCGTCCTCTTACAGAGCTCAGTCTCTTTCAGTGGTTTCTCGTGCTTGGTTCAAGTTTATTCATAATCCTTGGGTCACATTTCATTGGAACAACTCAGGGCTCTTTCCTGGTTGGTTTCATTTTTTTCGTCCTTCTTGGTGCGCCGCTCTTGCAATTGTACCTCTGGCTTGGAGGATCCTTTGGATCGTTTATGAAATCAGTTCCATGTCCTCGTTGTGGCTCTTGTGAAAAGTCTGAGTGAAGCCCAGTCTCAGGGGAGAGGGAGCTTAGTGGATTCAATAAAAAACTCAAAGCAGCCAGGGGCCTTTCAGGCGGCCTCTCTCATCCTCAATGGAGAGAGAGGCCGCTTGTGCATCAGCGTAGGAAGAACCTTAGCGCTTCCTAGCTACTGCGGCGACAGTTTCTTGTAGAGTCTTGAGACGAACAGGCTTCAAGAGGTGTCGATCGCCTCGAGCATCCTCAGGAATAGCGCTTTCTTCGTGACTACTACACCGGATTACCGGGGTCCCCTTTTCTTTGAAGTAGCGAGCAAGATCATGACTATCGCCAGGCATGTCTACATCGATAATCACAACGTCGAGCGAATCGAGAAGATGGTGTCCCCGTGTCACATTTGCGCGCTCCGATTCCCAGGTTGTGTGCCCTGAGAGCTCAAGCGCCTGTCGAAAAATGTTTCGAACTGCGGACTCGTCATCAAAGATGCCGACGTGCAGATTCTTGCTGCCTACTTCAACCTCTGCCATATAACCTCCGGATTTTGAGCCACCTGATTGGTGGGATGGAACCTTTGAACCCACTAAGGGTAAAGGAAAGGGTGACAGGGAATGGATTCTTAAACAAGTACAAAAGCGCATTTATTGTGCGACTAGATTGTATGCAACCTAGACGAAAAACTCTTGCATAATAGTGGTGGGAGTAGTGTTTTGGGAAGAGAGAGGTAGTGTGTCTATCCCACAGGTTTACATTGTAACAGGTTGATATGAAAAAGGTTATTCTTACTCTAAGTTGTCTTTCGATTTTAGGACTCTTTACCGGTTGTACCAAATCAACCACCGAAGAGAGTAATGAGCCGTCCTCTGATTCCAATGGTAGGACGTACACCACAGAGTGTGGAACGGTTCATAATGGAGAGACAAAGAATCCTATCTCTGAAGATGAAGGAGAAATTGTTGTCGTTTCTCAAGTCGCTGGTTCAAACTCAGTCGTCATTGAACGAGAAAATGGCCCGCAGCTCGTAAAGCTTGTTGGGCTCTCCAATGACCTCTCGCCATTTCAACGCACACTCGCAGAGAGTGTGCTCAAAGATAATCTTGGAAGTGCCATTTTTTACCCATCTCAAGATGGGTGTACCGTTAACATAGGGGCAGGGCAGGGAACTGTTGGTACTCTTATTAACGTTTCGACCAAACAAAGCCTCTCTGAAGAACTTCTTATCGCAGGAGCAGCAAAAACCAAATCGGGGAATGAGTGCCAGTCCGATAGTGTGCTCAGCTGTTACGCCGCACTTGAAGATAGTGTTGCTCCCATTACTGGAGGCCCTGTCAGTGAGTTTCTCTGGAAACCAGCTTCCGAGAAGGACGGAAATCTTGTTGTACTCCTTAACCCTTACTCAGCGACAGTCTTTGTAAACGGTCAAGCACTGCAAAATACCGGTGCAAGTAATGGGCGCGGGACAACTGCTCGTGCTACGAAATCTGGATGTGCCTTTGGTTCAAACATTACCGTCGAGGCTGTTGATAGTCAGGGACGAGTTCTTCTCTTTCAAGGAAAAACCTCTCTTACCATTGCCAATGGTTGTAATCGAGTCGAATTTTGATTTCTGATTGAGGCTCCTTCTGGTAAAACTCTACCAAAAGGAGCTATTCATGAATGTTCACGAAAAAATAAACTATATTGAATTTCCCTCAAAGGATCTCACCAAAACGAAAGAGTTCTTTCGTGCCGTCTTTGGGTGGGATTTTGAAGATTATGGACCAGAGTATGTAGCCTTCTCCGATCAGGGCGTCGATGGAGGTTTTTTTCTCTCTGACAGGGTATGTTCCACTGAATCAGGAAGTGCGCTGATTGTCTTCTACAGTAATGCCCTAGAAGATACTCAAGCAAAAGTCGAGGCTGCTGGTGGGAACATTGTTCGAGCGACCTTTTCTTTTCCCGGCGGAAGACGTTTTCATTTCTCGGATCCTAATGGAAATGAATATGCTGTGTGGTCGGACAATTGAGCGAGAAGGCCATATCTCTCATTTTTGGGTAAACCTTTTTTCTCTTCCTTTCGTCTTTGAGATATGCTCACATAATGTTCGTTGTTTTATTCTGGGAGGAACCAGTGAATAAAGTATTGCTTCTAATGATCTCCTTGCTTCTTGTTGCCGGTTGTACAAACACGAACTACCCGTATACACCAGGAACTGGATATAACGATCCTTACCGCTACGATGACTCATACCACTATCGTGATCGTGACCATTATCACGACTCATATGAGCGAAGACGTGCCAGAGAAGAACGTCGTCGTCTTGAATCTGAGAGACAAAGGCTCGAAGCTGAGCGTCGTCGGCTTGAAGAAGCTCGGAGAAAGAAAAAGAAACATTCGAAACCTCATAAAAAACCCAAAAAAGAAACTTGCCCTCCAGGGTTTCATCCGAGTGAGCGAAAGTGCACGAAGCAGGAGCGAAAGAAATGGGGTTGTAAGGACATTCGACTCCCAGGTGGACTCGCCTGTGTAAACAGGTAGGATGAGAACAGGCGAAGCCCACTGTCTGTGGGGTATATTGGCAGGTTCTATTTGAACAACCATTTCCTTGAACTTTTTTCTCCGTGGCGAAGAATCTTGCTGCCACACCAAAGGGCTATGTCACGGAGAAAAAAGTTCAAGGAAATGGAAACGGAAATGAGAGTTCGCTCGATTTTTTCGCACCTCTGTTGATAGAAGACTTCTAAAAGCTATCCGTGATCACAACCTCGTCATACTCAAGTTGCCCTGGCCGTGGCCATGCCTCTTGAACTCCTTTTTCAATCGCAACAAAGAGAGATATGAGGTGATCCTCTGGCAACTCGATAAGTTTCCCAACTTCATCAAAATCAAAACCATCCATCGGGCACGAATCGTACCCCATTGATTTAGCTGCAAGCATAAGAGTCTGGGCAGCAATTCCACAGGAGCGGTGAACTTCATCACGTTGCACTTGTTCGTTTCCATCGTAATATCCCTGAATGGCTGGAAGGAGAAGATTTTGGACATCCTGGGGGGCGTTTCTCCAGTAGCGAGCAGGGTCTTTCTGCCATGCTTTCATGTCTGCGCAAAGAACAATGAGCAGCGATGCGTCTGTTACCTGTGCTTGATCCCATGCTACCGCACGAATTTGTTTTCGTAACTCTGTGTCTTGGACTACTACATATCTCCAATGCTGGATGTTAAATGCAGTTGGAGAAAGCATAGCATGGGAGAGGAGGGTGTGGATCTCGTCTCCCGTCATTTGATGGCTTGGATCGTAGTTCTTAATGGAGCGTCTTTGTGTGATTGCTTCAAGTGTGTTCATAGCATGCCAAAAAAGTTAGTTTAAAGAAAAACGTGCAAGATGTTGAGCCATTACAGCCAGAGCAGAGACTCCAGCAGGGCGCTCCTTGAGCTCTTCGATCATAAGAAGAATACGTTCGTAGCTCTCACTTTCTTGGAGTGCAACAAGAATCTCAACTTCATCGGTGAGTCCAGATGTAAGAAGCTTGCGAGTAATGTGAGAGACGCTACGTCGAATACGACGAAAAGATCCCCAAAGGAGCTCATGTTCCCACTTATCGATAGGTTCAACAGCGTGCTCAAGAGCAAGGAGGCTGTCAATCTGAAGTTTGTCGAGCAAGAAGGTGTATATACGAGCAGCAGTCTCTTCCGTTTGTTTGGATTCGCGTGCTGCCCAAAGCATTTCAAGGTAGAGTGTTACACGAGGGAAGAGGGCATAAAATTTTGCCGCATTCTCATCCAACCCGAGCGATGAATATTTTTCAAGACGCAAGAGGAAGAGTTCTTTATCCGTGCTCGTCAGCATTGATTCTGCGTTGTGTGCAAGAGATTCAAAGGGCTCCTGGTAGAGTCGACAGATCTCAGCAAGATCGAGGTGCTCATGCCAACTAATAAACCAAGATGTAACGTCTCGAAGTGCTCCGTTGAGCTCATCGATAAACTTCAAATATGTTTTATAGTCTTTAAAGGTATCAAATTGTTCGAGGGAGGAGCGGAGTCGCCGTGCGCCGAGAATAGCTTCAGCGGCAAGGGCGCACTTGATGACCGTGATAGGAGTTGTTGAGTGTGCCAGGCACATTCGGTGCACAAAAGTAATACCAATAGCGTCAATCAGGACGTTAGTTGCCTGGGTAGAGATAATATATTTTGCCAGTGGATGAGCAAGAATCTCATTATGGTACTTCTCACGTAACTCCTCAGGGAAGTAGTCAACGAGAAAGGACTGAAGCATGGGATCGTTAGGGAGTGCTGAGCGCACAAGCTCATCGGAAACCCAAATCTTTACGGCACCAATACAGATTGCGAGCTCAGGCTTATAAAGTCCCTGCTTTCTGTTTGCGCGATCGATAAGTTCTTCATCTTCCGGGAGATACTCGAGGGCACGGTTCAGATATCCTCTTCGGACAAGCTCCCGGAGTAATGTTCGAAAGTATTCGATGTTTCTTCTTGATCGGTGGACCCCTACCGTGAGCTGAAGGCCGTGGTTTTTATTGTGTTGGAGAACGTCATGAACAACATCTGGGGCAATCTCTTTGAGGAGTTCGTTTCGCTCTGGTAGAGAGAGCTTGTTCTTATCAATCAGGCTCGCAAAGAGGATTTTAAGATTTACTTCATGATCGGAGAGATCGACTCCACCTGAGTTGTCAATGGCATCGGTGTGGACGTTGCCTCGGCGACGAGCAAACTCAATACGAGCGAGTTGGGTGAAACCCAGGTTTCCCCCTTCTCCCACAACACGAACGCGGAGCTGATCGGCATTGACCCGTACCCTGTCGTTCGTACCATCATTGACATCGGCGTGAGATTCTATCTTAGACTTTACATAGGTGCCGATACCACCATTCCAAAGAAGATCTGCTTTGGCTTGAAGGATAAGGTGAATAACCCCCTCGCCATCAAGCACTTCGGGGGTTCCTTCGGGAACGGAGAGTGCTTCGCGTGCTTCTGGACTTAATCGTATCTCCTTATCAAAACGACCATAAACGCCACCCCCTTGGCTGATGAGATTTGATGTGTAGTCGGTCCACTGTGAGTGGGGGAGATCGAAAAGTCGTTGACGTTCGGAGAAAGAGGCTTGAGGCTCTGGATTGGGATCGATAAATATGTGCATATGATTAAATGCCGCAAGGAGTTTTACGCGCTCACTGAGTAGCAATCCATTTCCAAACACGTCACCTGACATATCGCCTATACCAATGGCGCTAAACGTGCCATCAACATAGTCAAGCCCCATATTGTTAAAGTGAGCGAGGACTGACTCCCAAGCGCCGCGGGCAGTAATGCCGTAGAGTTTGTGGTCGTAGCCGTGTGAGCCTCCTGAGGCAAAAGCGTCTTGGAGCCAAAAGGAGAATTCTTCTGTTGCGATACGGTTAGCAATATCGCTAAATGTTGCTGTTCCTTTGTCGGCTGCAACAACGAGATAAGGATCCGGCTTATCGTAACAAACGACTCTCTCTGGGGGGGTGATCTCATCTTGAATGCGATTGTCTGTTACCGAAAGGAGCGCTCGAATAAAGTCTTTATAACCTTCCTCTACTTGGGCTTGGCGCTCAGAGCGATCTTCAGGGAGGTTTTTGACGATAAAGCCACCTTTGGCACCAGTAGGAACGATAAGGGCATTCTTGATCGTCTGCGTCTTCATCAAACCGAGGACTTCACTTCGAAAATCCTGGTGACGATCACTGAAGCGTAAGCCCCCACGAGCAATCTTTCCAGCGCGCAAATGAACACCTTCGATTTTGGCAGAGCGCACATATATTTCAAAGTACGGCCGAGGGTGTGGCATGATATCGACATCACTTGATCGTATTTTGAGTGCTAGGGCGGCAGCGTCAGTGTAAAAATTTGTTCGTACGGTATTTGCGAGGAGTGATCCAAGAGCGCGTAGTATACGGTCTTGAGTGATGTCTTTTACGTCACGTAGGCTATCATAAAAATGTGTGAGAGATGCTTCGAATCGTTGTTCACGAGACTTAATGGTAGATTGGAGTTCTGGATTGAACCGAATTTCAAACATGTTCCACAGTTGGTTTGCCGCTGACGGAAATTGAGCAAGAGCATCTAGGAGAGCGCTACGTGTGGCAAACTTTGAAACTTGCCAAAGAAAACCACAATATGCCCGCAGGAGTGAGATTGCTTCGGTGTGTAACCCAGTCGTGATAAGGAGAGTGTTCAGTGAATCGTTTCGTGCTTGGCCAAGGAGGATCAGTTCGAGTCCCGGAGCGATAGACTTCTCAAATGTTTCTTGAGAGATATATGTTTCGGACTTTGGACGGACGAGAAAGCGGTGGAGATACACAGGAGATTGCCCGCTCGGCTTGACCTCGTGCGCTCGCTCGTTGATTACCTCAAGACCTGCATTTTCGAGAACCGGTAATGCGCGACTAATAGTATAGTCTTGACCAAGACTGTAGATGACAAGCACGAAGGCTTTAGATTCATCGCGGTGATCAGCGCGCATGCCAACTCGTAGTGGGGCATCCTGATTGAGTTGTTCGATAAGAGAAATATCATAGATGCAGTCATCAACGCTTTCACTTGCTTGATACTGTGTCTCGAAGGCCTCTCCATATGTATACCAGATAGCCGAAGAGTTGCTAAATTGGGATGAGGATAGGATGTGATCTTCGAGGTTGTCTTTCCATGCTCGAGTGAGTTTTACGATATCAAGTTTGAGTTGTGCAATATCAATGGGGACTGTGTTTGCCTCAGAGGTAGCAAGATGAAAGTAGAATCGAGCGTGTGGACGATTAGAGAGATCGAGGTAGTACTCGCTTGATCCAGGAGCCACACGGAAAACCTGCTCAATATGCTCTTGAATTCGATGACGTACATCTGCATTGAATCGATCGCGCGGCATGACAATTAAGAGAGAAACTCCACGTTGAAATACATCATATCGTACGGAGACTCGAGTTTCATTTTTATTCTGGATATCAAGAATGGTGTGGACAATCTGTCGGAGATCGTCGAGCTCAAGTCGCAGTGCCTCTTCCTTAGGCATACTGTCAATAATGTTGATCATGTTTTTATAGTCGTGCGACTGTTCGATCACGTCTTCTGACTGTAGAAGGCGCTCGACTTTGCGGCGAATAAGAGGAACAGAGGAAGACTCTTGTACTAATGCTTGCGAGGTAAGGAGACCAATAAAAGTATGAATAGATCTAAGAGAACCATCAGAATTGAGTTCTTGGACGCATATGCTTGTGAAGCGGTGCTTGCGCTGAACAACACTTACGCTGCGTAGTTTTGAGAGGAGAAAGAGATCATTATTGTCAATGAGGCGAGTAATGTCCTCGGAAAGCTCTCGCTGGATTTGATCGCAGAGCGCATCGTCAGAGCGTAGTGTGCCGTGTTTTGCTTGAAGTTCAAAAGCTGGGAGTGAGTTGTCTTGCTTGGGACTCCACTCTCCGTACCCTAAAAAAATGAGTCCACCTTCAGCAAGCCAGCGGAGAAATGCAGCGACTTCACGCTGTTCATCTACAGGGTAGTTGTGGGCCGTATGTTCCTTGTCAAGGAAGCGGGCGAGGGTCTCAACTCTTACGAGCATTGGGGTATAGTCGGTGGTTGAGAGTACGACGTGTTGGAGTGTTTCTTCGATGCGGCGCTTGAGGACAGAGAGTTGTTCTTGAGGAACCGTGGCTGTTTCGATGTAGGAAAGAGAGGTGCGTTGTCCGTCTTCAAGGATAATAGGGTGGAGAAAAGCGTGGATGGTCAGATGAAAATCAATCAGACATTCACGGATGGAGTTAATCAGAAACGGGCGATCTCCAATGGCGATATAGAGTGCAGAACGTGACTCAAGGACTTCGTGCTCAACGATGATTTCTTTCTTGTTGTTGTGAAAGGTCTCGAGAAGAGAAGATGCCTTTTCGGTAATATGAACGAGATCATCAAGCGTTTTGAGACGGAAAAACTCCTTTCCTGCTTTGGCAAAGAGTCTGTCAGCAAGCTTGCTCTTTGAAAGGTATTGAGACTGTGAGTCTGCGTCTTGTTCAAATTGTTGGTGCAGCGCTGTGAGTGCGCTATCACGCATTTCTTCGACGAGATAAATTGAAGAAGGGTTGCCCTTTGACTCGTTCATGAGTGTATTTCGCTCCGCAACAAATGAAGAAAAATGAGTGTGACGGGAGTGTAGCGAATCTGACACGCGGGGGAAACTGAGTTTGAGAAGTGTTGGATGAGTAGGAAATCACCCATGAAAGGTGAAAAGATTGCACACCTCTCGGCCGAAAGGTGAAAAAACTTAATAGTTAATCTCTACTTTTTTTATCATCTATTCAATTTTTTGAGGGATCAATTTGTATCAAAACGGTAAAAAGCTTGTGAAAAGTTCTTGCATCTCAGTGCCTTAGTAATAAAACGATGTTTATGCGAACCGTATTGTCAAAATACCTACATCTTACGTCAAGGTTGGTATGGGAATTGCCACTAAAGTGACACCACTGGTTGGGACTCATTTTGAGCTGTTGGTTCAAGAAGGTTAATCAGTATCGGTTTTGTCCCATCCAGGCGTGTATCCAGATTGCTCTTTGGGGATTTGGGTTCGTATTTTGCGGTTACAAGGATTGTCCGGTTTTTATTGCTAAGGAGAGCAAGGATGCAAACAACGTTAGCTGGGGATCTCCCTGCGGGTTTTCTATCGTCTACAGACCTTTCTACAACAACGAGAAGTACGTCCTCTCGTAGTGCCCTTCACCAAACTTCATTTTCCGGAATCATCAGCCAATGCAGTAAAATGCAAAAGGTTTTTGCGGTGATTGAAAAAGTTGCACAGACGAATTCTACCGTTCTTGTGCTTGGTGAGAGTGGAACAGGAAAGGAACTGATTGCTCGTGCTCTTCACCGTATGAGTAATAGGCCAGGTCGTCTTGTTCCAGTCAACTGTGGTGCGATACCAGAAGAGATCCTTGAAAGTGAACTCTTCGGTCATGAGCGTGGCGCGTTTACCGGAGCAACTTCGAATCGTATCGGTCGTTTTCAGCTAGCCGATGGAGGAACAATTTTCCTCGATGAGATCGGAGAGATGAGCCCCAAGCTACAAGTCAAACTTCTCCGTGTACTCCAAGAAAAAGTTGTTGAGCCTGTTGGTTCCACAAAGTCTCTTTCCGTTGACGTGAGAGTGGTTGCTGCAACGAATAAAGATCTCTGGGAAGAAGTTCAAGCAGGTCGCTTTCGTGAAGACCTCTATTATCGACTTCAGGTCGTTCCCATTGAGTTGCCTGCGCTCCGTGAGCGAGAGGGGGATATATCGCTTCTCGCGCAACACTTTCTCTCTCAAGAGTGTGAAGAGCTCAATAAGCACGGGATGTTTTTAACGAAAGATGCACTACGCGCACTTGAAAACTACAATTGGCAAGGTAATGTTCGCGAGTTAGAAAACCTCGTGCGAAGGCTTGCTATTCTCGCTGACGGAAGTGAAATCTCAGTCGAAGATCTTCCTCCCTACGTGCTTGAGTCGAAATCCGAATGTGCGATTGTTGAAACTCCACATGTGATTCCTGAAGATGGTCTCGATTTTAATAACCTCGTCAATGCCTATGAGTCTCAGCTCATTACGATGGCGCTCTCAAAAACAAACTGGAATAAAAAAGCCGCTGCGAAGCTCTTGCACCTGAATCGAACAACGCTTGTTGAGAAGATCAAGAAGAAGGGGATAGAGCGACCAGAAGAAGAGAGAGAGCCTGCGCGGCCACAGCTGTAAAACGACTATTTTTTTGCTGAGGTGTAGGGCATGCGATTACTGATTGTCCTCATATTTTTACTCACATGTGTTTGGGACGTTGCGGCACAACATCCCATTGATGTGCAACGCAAAACGGCGGCTGGTGAACATTTTGAAGCGCTTGTTACATACGAGAAGCTTCCTAAGCGTCGTGTCAATGCTGGTGCACAACTTGCGGCAGCCAAAAGCGCCTGGGCACTTGGCCTTGCGCAACGTGCTGTTGAAGATTTTGAAGCAGTCTTGCGAAAGTACAAACTTTCACCATCGGAGCAGGCGCGAATTTTTCTCTCGCGTGGAATGATTGAGTACCAAGAGGGAAAATATCGAGTATCTGCACTCTATGCTGAAAGGTTGACTTCGCTCCTTGAGCAAGAGAGCCCACTCCGTTCACACGGTTGGTTTCTCTGGGGAGAAAGCCTTTATCAGCTTGGCTCGTTTGGGGCAGCAGCAAAAAAGTACGATTTGGCACTCGCTGAATCAGATGAGACATCACAAGCAGATATCCACTTTCGATTAGGAAAGAGTCACATTCTTTTAGGTGATCTTGAAAAAGCTCAGGCCCACTTTGAGCATATTCCACTTGGTCATGAGCGCACTCCAGAAGCCATTCGCCACTTAGCGGAGATTGCGCTTGAACAACAGCGCTACGCGCAAGCCTCATTTTGGCTGACGAAAGGAAAGCAAGAGTATCCTGATGAGTTTCTTGATAGTTGGGTGGACTATGCGCTTGTTCGTGCTGCTCACTTTGAGGGCGATATGGAAAAGATGCAAGAGCTTCGAGTGGAAGCAGAGAAGCGTTATCCTCCATCAGATTCTTGGCTTACCCTGCTGAGTGCCTCTGCAGAAGAGAGTTTCTGGTCTCAGAGTTTAGCAAGTGACGAATCAGCAGGGGAGGAGGGCTAAGATGCAACTTGTCAAACAGCTCGCCAAAGATTCGCCAATTGATGCGGAGATGCTCAGAGAAGCATTTACCAAGTTCACCGAAACGAGTGAAAAGCTCCAGATTAATTATGAGGCGCTCCGAAAGGAAGCAACAGATCTGCGAACAAAACTTGCTCAAAAAGAGCTTGAGGTAAAACGAGCAGAACAGCTTGCAACACTCGGGAAGACTGCTGCTGCACTAGCGCATGAGATTCGCAATCCACTTGGAGCCATTACTCTCTATGTATCTCTCTTACGAGATGATCTTGAAAAATCACCTGAGCAGTTGGAGCTGGTCGAAGCTATTGGTCGGAGTGCGGAATCGCTCAACTACGTTGTGACCAATATCCTTCAGTTTGCAAAAAGTAAACCTCCAACGATGGCTCCGGTAAATCTCTATTCACTCTGCCAGGAAGTAGGAACAGAGGTTGAAAAATCATACACAGGAATTCGTTTTGTTTCTCGGTTGGAAGGAACCCCATTTCTTCTCGGTGATGCTCATGCACTTCGTCAGGTGCTTCACAATCTCTTTCGCAATGCCTGCCAAGCTATGGGGGGCGAGGGAGATATCCGGTGTGCTGTGCTTGGAAACGAGAAGTGGTGTGTGCTTAAAGTTCGTGATGAAGGCCCTGGCATTCCTGATGAAGTTCAAGAGAGCCTTTTTGAGCCGTTCGTGACAACGAAAAATGAAGGTACGGGGCTTGGGCTTGCTGTCGTTGATCAGATTGTAAAGCAGCATAAGGGCTCGATAAGAATACATAATTTTCATCCTGGGGCTGAGATAGAAATTCTGTTTCCTTGTGTGCGCAAAGGTGCATCAAAAGAGAGAGCCCACGAAGAGAATGAAGACAGTGCAGAAGGTTTAACATAAGGAGAGGTGGTGATGGCTGAGTTGAAGATTCTCGTAGCAGATGATGATCCGCAGATGCAGCTAGCGGTCAAAGCGAGTCTTTCGCGTGCGGGACATAAAGTAACAGTTGTTGGTGATGGTGCTGCTGCGCTCGCACTTCTTGCGGAAGAGAGTTTTGATGTCATTGTCTCTGACCAGCGAATGCCCGAGCTTACGGGTCTTGAGTTACTCGCAGAGCTTTTGAAGCGAGATATTCATACTCCATTTATCATGATTACCGCACATGGCACTATTGATCAGGCGGTAGAAGCAATGCAAGCAGGTGCCACTGATTTTATTACCAAGCCGTTTTCTGCGGATGAGCTTGTTCGTGTTGTTGAACGTGTTGTTGCGCCAGAGGTTGCTCAATCACGTAAGCGAGATAAGCCTGGTGCCATGGGGCGCCCGATTGTTACGAATGATTCACTCATGATCCGTGTGCTTGAAGTCTGTGAGGCTGTGGCACGAAGCGACGCGACCGTACTCGTACAAGGTGAATCTGGAACAGGTAAGGAGCTTGTGGCTCGACTCATTCATGATGCGAGCCCACGGGTGCACCAATCATTTGTTGCTGTAAACTGTGCCGCACTTCCAGAGACTCTCTTGGAGAGCGAACTCTTTGGACACGAAAAAGGTGCATTTACAGGGGCCCAATCGAGAAAGATTGGTAAGTTTGAACTCGCACAAGGAGGCACTATTCTCCTTGATGAGATCTCTGAAATGGAGCTTGGTCTGCAAGCAAAACTTCTCCGTGTTCTCCAAGAGAGAGAAGTTGACAGGGTAGGAGGAAAAGATCCGATCTCGATTGATGTCCGTGTCGTTGCGACAACCAACAGAAATTTGGAAGAGATGGTACGGGCAGGAGACTTTCGAGCGGACCTCTACTACCGTTTGAATGTTATACCCGTAACTTTACCACCTCTTCGAGAGCGACACGGTGATGTTCGACTGCTTGTTGAGCACTTTATGAAAAAGTTTCTTGGTAAGGATGCTCCAGAGATCCTACAAGATGTCTTAGCGACATTAGAGAATTATCCTTGGCCAGGAAATGTTCGTGAACTTCAAAATGCAGTAGAGCGTGCTGCTATCCTTTCTCGGGGGGAATCTCCGAAAGAGACAGACTTTCTTCTTACCACAGGAGGTGATGTTGACTCCTCTCGGCTACGGATTGAGAAAACGGTAGTTTCAGAGAGTCATTCTGCTTCTCAGCAAGATGATGAGCTTGTTATTCGCCCGGGAACCACTGTTCAAGAGATGGAGCGAAGACTTATTATTGAAACGTTAAGATCTACAGACCAAAATCGAACCCAAGCGGCTAAAGTTCTTGGGATAAGTATACGTACGCTTCGCAATAAGCTTAATGATTATCGAGCTCAAGGGTATATTGAATAAGGCTGCGGCCAGAACGTTTCTTATACATGTGGGGTGACACACTTAATGTTACTCGCCCATCAAAAATGATTTGAAATAATCCTACTGAGAAATCAGTCACTTTCGTTCATGAGTGATCCCCTCGCAGGAGCCCTCGTTAAAGTGGGCGTCCCCTGTTCGTATCTTCTTCTCTCCAGAAGATAGTACTCAAGGGGAGCACCCTGTAGGATGGATTAAGTATTTTGAAGGATGTTTGCATCGTTAAAAAACGTTGATACGAGGGACCTCAGAATAAAGGCACCAACAGCGACTACAAGCAGTCCAAGTGCAGCGCGATATTGGCCAAACGCTGAGCTAATGATTGCACCGAGCCCTGCTGCTATCATAATGAGAGCTCCAAAGCTCCCTTCAATATAGGTCAGGATTGCATTGACTGAGTTTGTCACACGGGTATCGTTAAACGTGATGAGTCCACCATCGCTGCCTCGTAAGCCACCTCCACCACTTTGGGCAAGAGCCAAATCTATACTTCCAAGGGTAAGCAGTGAAACACCAAAGAGAACCAGAAAGCACTGTATTTGTGTGTTTGAGGGCGAAGTAAGAGATGCTCCGAGGGAGCGACAGGTTGATGTGTAGTACGTTTTAAGGGTTTTCATGGTAAGCCTTCAAGAATGAACCAGTTTTTTGCCGATAGCCCACGAAGAGCTATCCCATCGTATTCATAAGAAGGTATGAGAGGAGAGTTTCACAGAAATGTCACAAGATTGATGTTTCTTTTTCACATCTGAGGTTTTGGGAGTAAAAATGAGAACGTTGAGCCATACTCCGGGGAGCTTGTCAGGTGAATGCGAGAATTATGTGCTTCAACTACTTGTTTGACCAAAGAGAGGCCAATTCCTGTTCCGGTTCTGGAGAGTTTTTTTGCACGCTCACCACGGTAGAAGCGCTCAAAGATACGAGCTCTCTCACTCTCGTCTATCCCACATCCGGTATCAGAGACACTGATAAGATAGTCACCATTTCGTATGAGGAGACTTAAACGAACTTTCCCGTGTTCTGGTGTGTATCGGAGTGCATTCTCAATAAGATTTGATAGGGCTTGAAGGAGAAGAGATTTGTCTGCGAGAACCTCTGCATTTTCTGTTTCTGCGATCAGTGAGAGAGAGATCTCTTTCTCTTTCGCTGAATCGGCGAAGCGAGTGACCACTTCTTGGCAAAGCTCTGTAAGATGAAAGAGCTCTTTGTGGGGAGCTTGGTATGTAATGGAAGTATCCAAGATGGTTTCAATATGTGAGGTTACCCGAGAGAGTTTTTCCAGTGCGACGTTAAGGTATTCTCTACGTTGGTGAGAGGAAAGAGAATCTTGACCCTCTTGAATGGTCTCTAAGTAGAGTTGGGCGGTCCCGAGAGGACCACGTATGTCGTGAGAGACGTTTTCAATAAGATTTGTCGTCGCCCGCCCCATTCGTTTCCATCCGTAAAAGAGAATACAGCAACTTAAGAGAAAAAGTGCTCCTTGGAGCAGCAGGCCATTGAGGAATGTTCGTTGTATATACTCGGATTGAAGAGACTTCAGGAGCGTATTTGTGTGAGTAGAGTTGAGGGTTAGGTAGAGAAATCCGTCCTTTCCCTGTGAAGAAATTGGTGCTGCGGAAAAAAGTGTTTGGCCGACAAGTTTGGTGGGGTCGTCACTATACACAGGAAACTCTGTAGGATTCGATGACAAAAAACGTCGAATATCTCGGACAGAAAGAACCGAATGCTTTAAGCGATGAGAGCTTTCAATGACCTTCCCAGTGCCACTGAGAAGGAGTGCTGTCGAAATACCAGGCCTTTGAGCGATACTTTGCAATAGAAGACGTTGAGCAGACTGTTCTCCATCAAAGGAAAGCTGAGACAGATCGAGCACAAGAGCTGCTAAGTCTTGTTGTTGCTGTTGCTCGATGGTTCGTATGCTCTGTGAAAGAAAATGGATTCCTGACCAGGCGTGGAGAAGGAGTATGACAATGTGGAGCACGACTCCTGTTATGATCAGGCGAGACCAGGTGAGGGAAGAAACTCTCATGCTGCTTCCTGCTCGGTCTCAGTACTTTCTTGATGGTGGGATGGAGGAGCGTGAAAGCGATAGCCTACTCCCCAGACAGTCTGTAAAATCTCCTTGCCGTCGCTCCCTAGCTTAGAACGTAAGCGGTTCATGTGAGAGCTTACTGTATGCTCATATGAAGTCGATGAGTACCCCCAGACGTATTGCAGAAGTTCGCTTTTAGAAAAAACTCGTCCTTTTCTTTCAGCAAGAAAAGCCAGGAGTTCAAATTCTTTTGCAGTTAGATCGATTGATTGAGCTCCATGATGGAGAGTTCTCTCGGAACGAGACAATCGGTAGTGACCAAATGTAAGAGAGGTATAATTCTCAGCATATGTGAATGTTTGATGAGAGGAGCGTCGGAGAATAGCACTCACTCGAGCAAAGAGTTCTCGAGAACTAAATGGTTTCGTAAGGTAGTCATCTGCGCCGAGCTCGAGTCCAAGAACACGATCAACCTCACCATCCCGTCGGCTAAGCACAAGCACGGGGGTCTCTCCGTTTACTTTTCGAAAGCGTCGAAGGAGTTCTATTCCGTCGAGTGAAGGAAGATAGAGATCGAGGATGATGAGATCGTAGTATTCTGTTTGTGTGTGGTGGAGTCCAATAAGTCCATCACTTACGATGTTGACGTCATAACCACGTTCAGTGAATTGGTGGGCCAGAAGAGTTGCGAGTGCTTGATCATCTTCAATCAACAAAATGCGTTTCATGTTGGGTTCCTTATAGAGGAATCCTCAACACCAAGAAAACAAACCCGTATCCTTGTTATGGAGGTTCATGGGAGGCGAGTAACACAATAATGAGGCTTGACGGAGATCTAATGTCTGAGAAATATTGATTTATTTTGCAAGGTTGAAGAGGCGTGATGGGTTACGCGATGTCGTGAAGATTTCTTATTTTCATAGCCGTTTCAATCCCCTGATCGGCACCTTGGATAAATCGAGCACGTTGACTGTAATTCACCGTGCCAAGGAGTACAGTATAATTTGTAAATGCACCGGGGTCGATTTTTGCTAAGTTGGTGGCTGATTCAATTTTGAGGTTCTTGAGGCCCTTTGCAATGTTGTTTGAAAGGTATCCTTTGCCTTTCTCGTAGTCATCAAGGTGCTTTTCGACCTTATAGAGGCCAGAAGTCGAGCTGAGGTCTCCAACTACTGCGGCATCAGATGAGCCAACAGAGCGAAGGAGATCCTTTACACGAGGAGCTCGTATATTGGTTGGTGGCTCCTGGAGCTGCGAGACTCCAAGTCCACTAATGGAATTGACCATCCTTAGTTATTGCCCTCATAGGGGGTACGAGAAGGGTAAGTAGGCTAAATCCTTCTCGTTTAAGTTTCCTGCATAGGTAAGATCGGCAGATGAAGCTGGGAGCATGAGAGGTAATTATGTGGACCACTTCCTCTCTTTTCGTTACCAAATTCTTGAACTTTTTGCTCAGTGGCATAGTTAATTGGCCAGCACCTAGGTAATTGCCACTGAGCAAAAAGTTCAAGAATTTGGCTGTTTAAGCGATGTCCTTCGCTAGACCAAAAATAGAGAGGCCTACTTCGCAAGCGCAGCAGCCGACAAAATACACTGCTTGGTCGCCTCGCAGATAAGCTCTATCTCTTCCGTGGTAAGTTTAAACCACGGAGTGTATCGTAAAGCATTGGTGCCACCGTGAATGATATTAACTCCTGAACGTCTCATCTGTTGTTCGACGCCATTGAAGCCAACGACTGCGATGTCTTCGCGAAGAAAAGCAGAAATAAGAAGCCCAGTGCCTTGAACCTTGGTGATGAGCCCTTTGAGCTCCCCGTCCTTGAGCGCCGTTAAGTGTTCAACGAGTTCTTTTCCTTTCTCTCGAACGTTTGTTGTGAGCTCTTCGGTGATGCCCTCAAGAACAGCTGAGCCTACATCAAGGGCCCGGGGGTTTGCTGTCATGGTATTGCCGTAGGTACCAAGGACATACTCATCGGCAACTTCTTCGGACATAGCCAGTACAGAGAGAGGGTATTGGCCAGCATTGAGAGCTTTTGAGTAAGACTCCATATCAGGGGGATCGCAGTCGAGAAACTCAGGATAGTCGGTGATACTTAAAACTCCTTGAGTGCGGAGACCGGCTTGTATGGAGTCAATAATAAGAAATGAATTGTGCTCTCTTGTGAGCTTGCGCACCTCGTCATAGAAGGGACGCGAAAGAGCGAGCCCCGGGTT
>JAUIBK010000063.1 GCA_030428205.1 bacterium | reverse complement strand
GAGAAACATTATTGTCTAACCGCTTTTCAGCATATTCGATTGCTTCATCCATTCCCCGCCAGCCCATTTCGATCGGCCGATGGGGCCTGCTGATTTTACGGAAGTAGTTGTTCTTAAGTATGAAAGGCTGCCGGGGTATGAGGGGCTCTCTCAACGCGAATATCGAAACTTGATGATGCGAAAGTTAGCAGAAAGACAGTCTGCGATCGTAGAAGCTCGATATTTGTCCGGTAAGGGGTTTGTTGGAAGAGAGTCGTTACTTCGGACTCGAAGAGGTGCCTTGCCTAGAAAATCAAAGCAGTCGGACCGCGGCTCTCACCGGCCTAGGGTTCTTTCCTTGTGTGATAAAACAAGAGCTGAGTTTAAGTCGTGGTACTTTGAGGTTTATTTTGAGTACAAAGAGGCTTCTCGGGAATATCGCGCTGGGAAGGATGATGTTCGCTTTCCTAGAGGTACGTACCCTCCTTGGCGGCCTTTGGTGCCTTTGTTTAAAGCTGCTTAGTTAAATACTGGAAGAAAAAGTGTGGAAGGGAGCCCTAAGGAAAAAACGGGGCGCTTTCAAAATGAAAGACGCCCCGTTCTCGTGTGCGTTTGAAAAACGCAAAAAGGAATGGATTAAACCATGTCCTTCAGACGCTTAAGAGGAAGCGCTTTAACACGGATACTTGCAGGCTTTGCTGCGATATCCATGAGCTCACCTGGACGAAATGGATTTGGAACTCCTTTTCGAGCTTTACGAGCAGGCTTCTTCACAGTCTTGATTTTGAGAAGGCCAGGAAGAGTGAACTCTCCAATTGCACCTTTCTTGATGTGACGTTGAATGACGTTTTCAAGCTCACCGAACACAGCAGCAACATCTCTCTTAGAGAGTTCAGTAGCAGCTGAGATCTCGCTAAAGATTTCTGACTTAGTCATTCGCTTTTTAACAGCAGGTTGTCTTTTTGCCATCTTGTATAGACCTCAAATAAGCATATTCATGTTTTGGGCTTTGATGATGCCTCAGCATAAATCACGCAAAATCGGTGAGTTTTGCTGAGGCATCGTGATAGCCCGCCAGATGGTATTAACACGTTCATGGCTCTCAGGCACTGTAAAAATGGGGGTTTTTGAAAAAAATATCCTCTTAGGGCCCTAATCTTCGGGCTTCTAGCTATTTCATCCTTAAAAAGAATGAGTGATTGAGAGATCGGGGGTAAGTTTCTCTCGTATTTTTAGGGGATTGTAGCAATATGAGGTAATTCTCGAGATGTGTGAATAAGCTGTGGAAAACTGTCCTCGAAGTCTCTGAGAGAATTGTTTTTGGAATTGTTTTTGGTCTCTGAAATGCGAGATCCTGCAATGAGAGGGTTTCAGAGAGAAATGAGGGGGATCACGAGGGGGATCACGAGGTCTCTGAGAGAAATGCTTTTGTGCGTTTTTTTGGGAGGGGAAGGTGGGGAGCCTCCCCCTCTAGCTTGACACCGTGAGTGGTTGGTTAGAGGCCGTTGCCGTCGGCGCGGCTGCAGTCGGAGTTTAGGTCGACTAAGTCGGCGCGTGAGCGAGAGACTTTGCTCTTGAGTGTTTTCTTGAGGGACTTTGTTCTTCCTGTGATCTCTGTGAGAACGGCGTGGGTAGGTGTGCCTTCTCCGTCATAGCGCATTTCGAACTGAGCATCGAGACCATCGGTGATGTCGTTCTTGAGAAACACAGCACCCTTCACTCGACGCTTTCCACAGAGGCTACGCGCTTCAGCCGTCTCCATGGGAATAACCTTCTTTCTCCGTTGCCCGTTTCTTGTGACCGTTTTGACTACGGCAAAGATAACTTCATGCGTAGCACTGTCCTCATTAAACCAGAGGCGAAGCTTAGCACCGTCCGGGTGAAGATTGAGATTTGAAGACGTTGTGATGTGCCAATTGCCTTCGTCAGACTTTGCGGAACTTTGAGTAGTGCTACTTGGTGCGTTGCCCTCAAGTGTGATGGCGTGAGCTTGTTGTACACCAGCTGTCATTCCAAGAAGTGCAAATGTAAGAAGTAGCTTTTTCATAAATCCTCCAAATCAATTCCGCATATCAGGTGTGTTTGTTCCTGCCGCGTAATAGAGATATCGAGCTACTGCCTCTTTTGCGTTGGATCTTTGGTCACAAAATTTGAAAAACGACGGAAAGAAGTACTTAAATGTTATATTATATAGTAATTATAGCTAGTTAAGAAGCTTCTCTCGGCTTACGCCATCGAGATCTCTGGGGTAAGGAATACCCAGCAGCGAGGCTACCGTTGGTGCAATATCGACATTTGATATCCGTTCGGTAACTGTTGTGACCGGTATACCTGGTCCGAACAAGAGAATAGGTACATGCGTGTCGTACTCATATGGCGACCCATGCCCAGTCCCGCGAATAAGTGAATGGAGGTGGCGATATTTGAGCTGAATGAGAAAATCTCCACTGCGACCTTGATGAAAGCTTTTCTGAAATTGCTCCTGAAACATGTTAGCTGTCTCTTCCTCTGAAAGGAGCTCATCCACAGTCCACACCTTTTCAATCATCTTACACTTTCCAAGCTCTTTCACGACATCTTGAACGATATCTGATTGAGAAAGTTTTTTTTCTTCAATAAGTGAGTGATTGAGATAGAGATCGTAACGAAAAAGATCGGGGCTTTTGTGCTTTGTTGCAACAGCTTTTCCTGCAGCTTGAATACAGGCAACATCTTCTGCATTTTGACGGTGAGCATCTCTGCCATGAGTATGTTCATACTCTGGAAATGGTTGTGCTCCATGATCAGACGTTACTGCGATAAGTATGTGTTTCAGCCCTACTCGTTTATCAAGGAATGAGAATAGATCAGCGAGTGTTCGATCGAGCCTTAACAGAGTGTCTAGGACCTCTTTGCTATTTGGTCCATAACGGTGACCGATCGTATCAAGCGCAGAAAAGGAGATTCCCAGATAATCAACCCTTGAGTCGCCGCCGAGATCTCGGTTTTCGACAACAGCCTTGGCAAACTGGGCAATATATTCATCAACAAAGGGAGTGCTATAGATGCCAGAATAGAAGGAGCGCGATGGGGTAAGCTCAGCGCCTCCTATTATATGAGGAAAAGTTTCTGGAAAATCTCCTTCATTTGGTTCTGAGATCTGCAAGGTGGAGGCTCGGCTGACAGTCTGTTGGAGAGGATTCCATGGAGTGCCGAAATGTTTCAGAAGGAGTCGCTTTGAGTGAAACTCATCTCTCAGATTACCAAGATCGTTTGAATAGTACTCGCTTGTGACCATCTCACCGGTATCTTTGTCATACCAAAATACCCCGTCAGCACGCTTTCCTCCAAGTAAAATAGCAGAGCGGTCTTTGCCGCTGATGGCATACACTTCATTCCACATTGAATGCCGATCGACCCAATCAGGAAGAGTGGATACAAGTAAGTTCTTTGGTGAGCGGCCATACTGAGTATCAGCTACGCAGTACTCAGGCTGTCCACTAGCTCGATCGTACCACCAGTTGCTTACGATACCTGAGCGAGAAGGGTGTACCCCTGAGACAAGGGTCGCATGTCCAGGGCATGTCGCTGTGTCAGCGTGTTCGTAGTACACGTTAGGAAAAGCTGTTCCGTTCTCCAGCAGGTATTTCAATCCCCCTTTAAAAAGGCCTCGAAATCGCTTCAAATAATCAGCACGGAGTTGGTCGATGGTCAGAAAGAGAACGAGTCTAGTATGAGAGGGGTGCGGCTTGCGTGTACAGCCAGAAATGAGTGTCGTTAAAAGAAAAGCTATGACTATGAAAAGTCTTTGTTGGTGTTTCATGACGGTTGGCATTGATCTCTTAGAGTAAAACAGGGACATTGAAACACGAATAACGCTCATTTGAAATGAGAGTGTTTACCGAGGTCCTTCACGCCGTCCCTGTGCTACCTCTTTCTTCTCTAGAGGTGTACAGACCGTATGGCTGGTGAGCGAGTGTAGTACGTGGCGCGGCAAACCCAGGTTTGAAAGAAAGAATTGTCCCTAACCTAGCCCTCTTGCTTAGCTCAGTGGATCCCTTATACTGATTTGGGGTTAGGGAGTTTGTCGTTTTTTATTGGGATTTCATGGATATACTTCCACAGCTCCTTGTGAATGCTTTAATTTCAGGGAGTATTTACGCGCTAGCAAGCTCCGGCCTGGCTATCGTTTATGGACTACTGCGAATTCTCAACTTCGCTCACGGCCATCTGATGATGGTAGGTGCTTACCTCTTTTTCTTTGCGCACGTCCAAAGTGGCCTGAACCTCTTTCTCTCTTCGATTGTTACTATTGTGTTAACCATCGTCGTGGCTTTTGCCTCGCTCAAAATCTTTGTCTTGCCCTTTACTCGTTTTAGCTTCTTTCTTGTTTTTGTTACGACGCTTGCGCTCTCAACAATCTTTGAATCCGCGATCTCAATGATTTTTGGGGTCAACGTGAAGTCGCTGAGTATCGGGTATGAGCTCACAAGCTATGAAGTCTTTGGCATCTATATCACGCCTGTTCAAATTCTTATTATTGCGAGTGCCCTTGTGCTCCTTGGACTGCTCGGCTTTGTTATTCACTGCACCTCTTTTGGGCGTCGGGTTCGTGCGCTCTCTGAGTGTCAACACGGCGCGCAAGCGCTTGGAGTTGGTGTGGATCGTACGAACTACTTTATCTTTACTGCCGGTGCGCTTTTTGCAGCTTATGCCGGTATCCTCGTTGGATTTGAAACGAACATTCAACCAACAATGGGAAATGCGTATACCATTAAAGCTTTCGCTGCAATGATTCTCGGTGGGCTTGGGAATGTGTGGGGTACTATTGCTGGTAGCTACATTTTAGGTTTGATTGAGAACTTAAGTATTGGTCTAGACTTTGGATCCTATAGTATCCCCGCTGGCTATAAAGATGCCTTTGCCTTTGCAATCATTCTCCTTGTGCTCCTCTTTCGTCCTCAAGGACTTTTTAAAAAAGCAACGAGGTCGGCTTAGATGGATTACGGGATTCACCTTCTCATCTTAATCTGTATCTACACCATCCTTGCGCAAGGATTAAATATCCCCTTTGGTGTCGGACATCTCTTTAATCTTGCACACGTTGCCGTATACGCCGTCGGCGCATACACAACAGCGCTATTTTCAACAGAACTTGGTATCGGATTTTGGGGATGTATCTACTCGAGCATGGCGATTGCTGGGCTCTTTAGTCTCTTTATTGGTGGTATCTCACTTAAATTGTCCCACGATTATTTTGCCATAGGTACGATAGCGTTTAGTTCGGTGATCTCCGCACTTCTTATCAACTGGAAGAGTGTTACCCGTGGTGTACTTGGTATTCCTGGCATCCCGAGGCCTGAACTCTTTGGTATTGATTTCTATGAGAATAGCAATTTTCTTGTGCTTGTTGCTGTAGCTATGGTGATTGTTCAGTTTGTTCTCTATGTATTTCTCCGTAACTCGTATGGAAGAACACTCAGAGCGCAATCAGAGTATGAACAGGGAGCGCTCTCTCTCGCGAAGAATACGGTTCGTGCTCGCACGGTAAGTTTTTTGATCTCTTCTTGTGCTGCCGGGCTTGCAGGTTCTTTTTATGCCTACTACATCAATTATATTGATCCTTCGTCGTTTTCCCTTGTAGAGATGATCTTTGTGCTTACGATAGTGGTTGTTGGTAAGCCTGGTTCATTTTGGGGAATCACAGCTTCAACGGCCTTTCTTGTGCTCCTTCCTGAGCCCCTTCGCTTTATTGATATCCCTCCGAGCATCCTAGGCCCAATGCGCCAGATGCTCTATTCCCTTATTCTCTTTGGTGTTGTGTGGTGGAAGAAGGAAACGCTCTTCCCCGTTGAACGAACGGTGTAGTGACTATGACGATGTTACAAGTTTCAGATTTAACCTTTAAGATTGGAAGTACCCAGATCCTAAATGGTGTAGACTTCACTATTGAAGCAGGAGAGACCGTTGGTATTATCGGACCTAACGGCAGCGGAAAAACCACACTCTTTAACTGCCTCAGCGGATTTCATATTCCTTCTGGTGGAGCAATTGTCTACCAAGATAAATCCATAACAAAGATGAAACCATACCGCCGGGCTGAGCTTGGAATTGGTCGAGTGTTTCAAAATTTTGCCGTGTTTAAGGAGATGACAGTTTCGGAGAATATTGTAACGGCTCTTGAAAGCCGTATGTCTCCTTGGAAGACGTTTTTCCCTTGGAGCAAGCAGAATAAGATCAATAAACAAAAAGCGCTTGAGTACCTCAAAGAAGTTGGACTCGAGGAAAAAGCTGAAGACAAAGCAGGAAGCCTCTCAGGTGGACAGATGCGTCTCCTTGAAATCATTCGCACGCTTGCCTTTGGAGCAGAGCTCTTTTTGCTCGATGAACCTACTGCTGGCGTCTCCCCTAAGATGAAAGAAGATGTGGCAAATCTCATTAAGCTGCTCATGAAGGAAGGCAAAACTATTATCGTTATTGAGCACGATATTAATTTTATCCATAAGTTCTGTAAGCGTATTATTGTGCTTGATGTTGGCCGGGTTGTTCTCGATGATACCCCTGAGAATATCCGGACAAGCCCTGTCCTTCAGGAGGTCTATTTTGGAAATGGTAAAGCAGCGAACGGTTAGTGCTCTGATAAAAAAGTTTTTTCACCTATTCCTTCTTTTTCCTTTCTTTGCATTAGCCGAAACTGCCCCTGAGCCGATTGCTCTCGGTGCTATTTATTCCCTTTCTGGATGGGGGGCCGTTGGAGGAGTTGCTGAGCTTCGTGCTACCAAGCTTGCCGTGGAAGAGATTAATACTGCTGGTGGTATCTTAGGTCGCCCAATTGAGTTGCATGTTGAAGATAATCGTTCCGATCTTAAAGAAACGGTGAGTGCCTTTCAGAAGCTACATGCTACTGAGCAGATTCCAGTGCTCCTGGGGCCAAACTGGGCTGAGTTTGCAGAAGTAGTTGCTCCGATAGCAGATCGAAAGAGAGTCGTGATGCTCTCATCAAGTGGTTATACGAGGACGCTCACCAAGGGCAAGCCATATGTCTTTACGACTCTCACGCCTCATCATACACATACAAAGTTACTCTTCGATCGGATTGCCCAAGCTGGGCACAAAAAAATTGCAATCTTACATTCGATAAATACCTACTATGAGTCTATCTATCAGTCTTTTCTTGAGCGATTTAAGACTAAAGGAATTGCTCTGCATAAGACACTAGCGATTGAGCCCAAAACAACAGACTTTCGTTCTTTTTTACTCCGTCTCAAAAGTGATGGCGTTGACGGGATCCTCGCCTTGCTACAAGAAAGTGGTGAGATACCAGCATTTTTACGACAAGCTCAAGAGCTTGAGCTTCATGCTCAGATCTATGCTGCAGATATCTCTTATGATGATGTTTTACATAAAGATCCATCTTTAGCTGAAGGGGTTGAGTTTTTTCGTTACATCACAACATCGACTCCCGCTTTTCAAGAGAAATTTTTGGCTACATATGATGCGCCTGCACTCTTAGGTGTTGGTGAGGCTTACGATAACGTTTATCTCATTAAGCACTGCATGGAGACGTACGGAGTTACTGCAAAGCAAGTCAAAGAGTGCTTGCAAAGCGTGCGTTATCAGGGTGTCTCTGGAACGGTGACCTTTGATGAAGAAGGCCTCATAAATTCACCTAGAGAGGTTACGAGACTTGAAACAGTGAAAGATGGAAAGTTTGTTTCTATTGCTGGGGATACCTCCCACCAATGAAAATAGTTCAGAAGATCTAAAAAACCTTTGTAAGAACGTTACCTGCCCCGCCACTTGACACCAGATGGGTGAAAGTGGCGGGGGCAGGTGTAGATGGCACCAGAGCCTAGTCGGCGGGGCCTCGTACGTTTTCGAGCTGTGCCTTAAGACGAAGTGTCTCTTCTCTAATAGCGCGCCAGTCACGTCGATGGAACAGTAGCACGCTTAGCACGGCGGCGAGAACGAATCCTCCCGCCCAGAATGAGACCGTCCATGGAGATGCTAGTGGCTCAAAGAAGAGAATCGGGAAGATGAAGAGTCCCATACCAGCGATCCCAAAGTTTAAGCAGAGCATCGATCGGTACTTGTTCCTATCCAAACTACACTTCAAGTGTAAACTATACATCTCAGGCGACCGCCCGTTCTCCAGCATCTTGAGCTGAAGCATGGGGTCGAGCAGAGGGTACAGCGCCGTGGTAAGCTCCATATCCAAGAGGTAGCTGGTGCGCAAGAACCAGACAAGAACACCGCTCAGGGCACCAAAGAGGCCCCAGAGGATAGAATGAATGATGATGTCCAAGGAGAACCTCCTCTCAGTAGGACGATTGTGGATTGAAATCAGGCCAATGCGGCCTTTCGAGGTCTTCCTTTCGAGGAGAACCTTGCTAGATCTTCTGACCTAGCCCGAGGAATACGTGGATTCTACGGGGTGGGTCAGAAAGAAGAACTTCTGCTCAAAAGAGAAATGACAAAGAGGTTTAAGACTCTTTTCGCAATAGAGCCCCGTTACGAGCACGTGTAAGTGGAGATGCAAGAAAAACGGTTCCTGCTGGAACAGTCTTGAGAGGTTGGCCGTGTAGTGATCGGCATGTCAGTGGTGGAACCCCCGTTGCTTCCCCCTTAGGTACGTGTAGTACAAGAGAAGTATCGCATGAGAAATCCTGGTAAGCAAAAAGCACCGCGTTTCCTTTTTTGTGGGAGAGTACGGTGGCTACGCATTTTTCATCTCGGAGCTGACAGAGGTGTGATTTTAGTCTGTGAAATTGAGCAGTTGTTTTGTTGATACGAAAGAAAGGGGCAATTGTTTTCCGTGGCCAAGCTTTCTTTAATGCAGCTGGATCGCTTAAGGCAAGAGCACAAATCGAGGAGAGAGACAGGTCGTTTTCACCACCTCCATCTTGAAAGAGTAAAAAGTTTCTTAGATCAAGTCTTACCGTATGAATGCCACAGCTCTCAAGGTTCTCTAGCTTATCGAGCAAGAAGAGATCTTTGTGCAAAAACATTGAAGTCCCGTGAGTATTCTCAATTGTAGGAAATTCACGGTGGGAGGATTCCTCTGAAGAGGAGAGCACCTCAATTTGTTCTGGCAGCTCTTGGGTTCCATCTTCTTTATAGACAGATGAGAGAAGAGGTCTGGGGCTACGAAAAAGAAGGACTGGCCCTGCGCCGAGCACTTCACAAGGAGTTGTGACGGCTTTACAGATTTCAGTGAGTTTTTCCTCAGAGAGTTCAGGCGAGAGAATAATACGACTTAAGTTTGAAAATGCCTTCTCCCAACGGCGTATGCTCCGTGTATTGTGATTTGAAAACTCTAACTCAAGTTGAAGCGGGACTGATGGATGGTGTGTGGCAAGATACCTGGCTGCTCCAAGGTCTCTCACACGAATGCCATCAAAGAGTGAGAGATCGATCTGATGAAGTACATCACAGGATTTTTGAAAGAGCCGCTCAGGAAGTTCGATGTCCCAAATAAGAATGGGAGAGAGGCCGTGTGTCTGTGCGAGTGTGGCAAGATCTTGTGCCATTTGGAGAGAGAGTTTTCCTTGAAGAGCGAGAGAGGCTGGCTCAAGAAGTACTTCTCGGATGGAAGGTATCTTGGCACACTCCTCGATTTCTTCAGCGCTGCGAACGTATGTACAAAAGTTCATGCAGCCTCCTGTTGAGCCAGCGTTCTCATGCGCACAACGTTTCCTGCTTCAATGCCCGAGTTGTTCTCAAGTGGGATACAGAGCACGGAATCTTGATGTGCTTTTTCAAGAGGATTACCACTTACCTCTTGCATCTTTGAGAGCGTAAGCGGCAAGACTGAGCCATCAAAGAGGAGAAACTCAATTGTATCACCAAGCTCCACGCCTGCGTGAAGACGAATGGCAATCAGGTCGTCTTCTTTAGCGAGAACGAGGCCAAGGTACTTATGGCTTGCCCTCTCTTGTGATCCACCACCTTGAGTATAGATAGACTCGCTTCCGGCAGGGGTAGCAAGTGAGCCCGAGCAATATTCACGGTGTGGGGCGGCGTCAAGCTCTGAGGAGTCTATGGTTGTGAGGGGGTTTCCTTCAAGAAGAGCGTCGAGCGCTTTGCGGTACGATCGCACTACAGATGCTACGTAAAAAGGCGACTTCATACGGCCTTCAACTTTGAGCGAATCGATCTTGTGCGTGATAAAATCTGTGAGGTGCTCAAGCCCATGAAGATCTTTTGAGGACATGAAGTGACGAGCACCTGGTGTCCCTTCAACGCCTGGAGCAATAATGGGGAGTTTCATTGAGCTTTGTGAACTAGGAAGCGGAGTGTGCCCGTAGGAAAAACGGCAAGACTGAATACACCCGCCACGGTTTGAGTCCCGCCCAGCCGTAAAGTTTGAGATAGTACATTTTCCAGAGTACGCCATACACATAGCGCCGTGGATAAACATCTCTACTTCTATATCAGCCTCGTCGCGAATAGTTGCTGTTTCTTCAATGGTTAGCTCTCGAGCAACGACTATTCGCTTTACTCCAAGAGACTTCCAAAGTTTTGCAGAAGCTGTGTTCAAGCAAGATGCTTGTGTTGAGAGGTGAATTGGCAAAGAGGAGAACTCTTGTACAACATCCATAACCCCAAGATCGGCAACAATGACAGCATCAACACCGATTGACTCAAGATAGCGACAAAACTCTCCGAGCCCTTCCATGTCCTCATCGTGGAGTAACGCGTTGAGCGTTACAAATACTTGCGACCCGTGCTTGTGTGCGAATGCAACACCTCGAGCAAGTTCAATGTCGGTAAGATTTTCAGCGGCTGCTCTGAGGCCATATTTTTGTCCCGCGCAATAGACGGCGTCTGCTCCGTAGGAGACGGCAAGTTGAAGCTTTTCGAGGCTTCCTGCTGGGGCAAGCAGCTCTGGTCGGTGAGGCGTTGTATCTTTCATATGAGGTGAGGAGGATAGGGGAAGATGAGATTTTATTCAATCTTTGAAGAGAGATCTGTATCAAACGAATAAATCCTCTCTTGAGTCCACCCCTACAGTTTTAATCTTGCTTATATAAACCACCGAGCACACGGAAAAAGACTCCCTGAAAACCTCGGTGGTTAAATTATCCCCTGTCACCTCAGGTTTGCATTGAAGGGAGATGTTAACGCGAAGGGTGCGAAGATCGCGAGGAGGGACAATCTTAGCGCCTTCGTGCTCTTCGCGTTATAGAATAAGTCCTCTGAAAGCATTTCGGTCGTGATTCACTATAGAGAGAAGCTGTGTTATTGTGGCCTCTAGGGTTGCTGGGAGATTGTTCATGTTTCGATATCTTATCCCTTTTCTTCTTACGCTTACGTTAAGCTCCTCAACTTGCCTTGCAGAAACTAAGTCCTCTTCCATAGGGGTTATTTTGCCTCTCTCTGGCCCTCTCGCCAGTGTGGGTGAAGCTGTCAAAAACAGTATGCTCATCGCACAAGAGAAGTACGATCCGAACAAGCGTGTAACGTTTCAATTTGAAGATGATAGCTATCTTCCAAAAAATACCGTCAGTGCCTATCGGAAGCTTACCAATAGTAACAATCTTCAGGGTCTTTTTGTCTTTGGCTCTCCAACTTCGCTTTCCGTTGCACCTATGGCTGAAAAATCTCGCTTGCCTATGGTTTCTATCGCCATGACAAGTACGCTTACAGAGGGAAAAGAGTTTGTTGTTCGATACAATGTCACTTCAGATGCTGTTGATCGTGAAGTAAAGCGTGAAGTAACAAAGCGTGGATACGAATCTATTGCTATCGTAACTTCTGAAAATGATGCGATGCTTGATATTCGTAAACGGTTCTTTGCTGAGTCCTTAGTGAAAGTTGTCTTCGATGAAACTTTTGTGCCAGAGCATCGTGATTTTCGTGCAACAGCAACAAAGATCTTAGAGATTAGACCGAGTGCGATATATATCCTTCTTATGCCACCAGCATCGGCAAACTTTGCAAAGCAAGTTCGAAGCCTCGGTTATCAGGGAGATCTCTTTGGAACTCCTCCATTAGGAACAAGGGAAGAGTTGGAGGCCTCCCAAGGAGCGTTGCTCGACGCTTGGTATGTTTCTGCAGATGATAGAGGAGCGAAAGAGTTTTATCGTACATACTATGAGCGACACGGAGAGCATCCTATCTCAGAAGCTGTGTATGGTTACGATGTCGCCAAGCTCCTGATTGAAGGTACCCAAACTCCTGATCTCAACGGCTTCCTCCACAGGGGCGAAGGTTTTTCCGGGCTTTTGGGGGAGTATGGTGTGGATGAAACAAATTCTTTTCAGATTCCCACGACCGTTCATCGAATTACCAAAGCAGGGTATTTGACAGAATAACCACCTAAGATTACTAGCCTCTTATGTGTAAACGGCTGAGAATAATCAACTAGTTCCCCCGCCTAGGTCGCCCTCGTCATTTTTTGGACGCTATTTTGCATATATTTCTGATACGGAAGCTAGTAGCCCATATCTTTTGCTGTTTGTTCGTTGCTGGGGCCCACTGTTTCGTATGTTCTTTTTTTCAAATGATGCTCTCAGGAAAGCGCCCTAGTTGTATGTGAGATCATTTGAATGGCGTAGGTTTTTAGATGGATGGTTTTTTCTTAGGAAGACCGGTTTTATGCCACGGTACTATAGTTTATTTCTCTCATTAGCTTTTCTTTTTTCTCTCTTTCTCCTTCCCCAGTCCTGTCTTGCTGCACGTAAATTTGAGCGTGCCCCTAAAGTGAAGCAGCTCAATGTTCCTCAAGGCGAGGGGAGTGTCTCCATACGTGTTGTGCGTCGAAAGGCGCTTCACCGTAAAGACAAGAAGCTTCGCAAGAAAAATACGTGGATAGAGGTGAGGCGCACCACGTTTCTCGAAGGTGAGTATGATATTCTTGAGATAACTCCCGAAGATGTTTTGCCGAAGGTAAATGAAATCGAGCTGAGTGATCTTACTACAGCAACCTATGGTTTTGAGGCTCGTACGGTTACACTGAAGAAGAACGGAGCGCTTCGCTATAGTCCATGGAGTAACAAGCTCTATGTGACAGTTGCGAAGCCTGTGGAAGAAGACGAAGTCCCTGAAGTTTCTCTTGCTCCCGTAGAGCTTCCAGGTGGAGTGACAGAGTGCCCTGAAGGATTGGCCGAAGATACACTCTCTTATGTGAATATTGTGCGCGAAGGATTAGGGCTTGCACCGCTTCTTTCAGATCCATACCTTGATCGTGCAGCGACAATTCATAATGCAGATGATGCGCTCAAAGAAGAGATGTCACACGATGGCTGGTTTGATATCATTTTTCATAGCGGTTTTGATGGGGTGAGTTTTGGTCAAAATCTTGCGTTTTATATCCAAGATCCTGCTATCTTAGTTGATGCCTGGATGGGTAGTCCGGGGCACGCTTCAAATATTGTAAAACCTACCTACACCCACCTTGGTGTTTCCTGTCTTGTTTCTCCAAATGGAGTCTATTACTGGACTCATATGTTTGGTGCGGCCGCTTCCTAACATTTATCTGCCCTCGCTCTACAGAGTCTTCGAGCACTCCATTTCACGATGAGAGCGAGCAGAGCGAAAGTGTGCTGAGACTCTTTTGGCCGCATAAGAATGTATTATTATATCACATATTTGTAGTTTTATTACATAATATGGATAGATCGTGTATTGCGAGGGCGTAGTTATGCAGAAGTCTTCACTCTTTTCCTACATATCTAAGGCCATTATTTTGGGCTTTTGTTTCTTTGCGGTTGTTCCTGTGAGCTATGCGCTATCGGAAGGAGGTGGGCCTGTCGATGATACTGCCAGCTCTCAGCCGATTCGAGGAGAAAGCGATTATATTCGTCCGTTCGTATTCCCGTTTCTTATCCCACCACAGGAAGGGGAGCCCGCCTTCCCGGAGTGTGATACCGACAATCCAGAGTGCCAAGCGAGTTGTACTTCCTGCATGGAGGGTTGTGGAGATGATGAAACGTGTCGAATTTCTTGCTTAGCTGCTTGGGCTTTATGCATACACCCTATGGAGTTCAGAGTACGCTGTTATGAAGTTCCTGGAAGTGGTCAGCTTCTTCCAGATGATATCCCAGGTGTAGGAGTGCCGATTGAGATCGCCCCGTATTTTGGTGATAGGAACCCTGGAACGGGAAATCCCGATTTATTCGGTGGTATTCGTTGTAGGATTACGTTTTAGGCGTGGCTAGGAGGACTGCTCTGGAGACGTAGGACGGCTACCATCGAAGAAGAAGCGCTCCGTAAGTCATTCCGGCTCCAACAGCCGTAAGCAGTATTAAGTCACCTTGTTTGATACGGCCCGTACGTACACACTCATCAAGCATCATAGGAATCGAGGCAGCAGAGGTGTTGCCGATATTTTCAAGATTAATCATCACCTTTTCTTGAGAGGTAATCCCGAGACGTTTGCAATAAGCGTCGATCATCCGCTTGTTTGATTGGTGGGGGATGAAGAGAGAGACTTCGTCAAGAGATACACCAGCTTTTTGAAGTGCTTCTTGTGTCGAGTCGGCCATTGCTTGCACACCAAAACGAAAGACTTCTCTCCCTTGCATATGTACATAGGGTGAGTCGGTATTGTAGGTGATAGGAGAGTAATTTCCTTGGGTTGCGGGAGGAAAAGCGCCACCTTTGCGGCAGATGAGATCTTGGGAGTTGCCATCTGTAGAAAGCGATGAAGCTAGAATAAGAGGTCCTTCACTCCGTTCTCTCCGTTTTACGATCGCAGCACCAGCGCCATCACCAAAGAGTACGCAGGTGTCTCGATTTGTCCAGTCAACAATATGCGAGAGTGACTCGGCTCCAAGGACAAGAGCTGTTTGAAGATCGAGAGAGTGTAGGAGGGATTCTGCTGTTGTCAGTCCGAAAAGAAACCCTGAGCAGGCTGCTTTGATGTCAAAAGCGAGAGCGCGATCGATCTCAAGTTCTTTGAGCAATAACGCCGCAGCCGATGGAAGATGTTGATCGGGAGTAACCGTAGCAAAAATGATAATATCAACATCTTGAGCATCAATACCGCTTGCTTGAATTGCTTGGCGCGATGCCTCAGCAGCAAGAGAGACAGTTGACTCCCCGGGTCCGCATATATTTCGTGATGCGATGCCGACACGAGACTGAATCCACTCGTCACTTGTTTCAATGTGCTCAGAGAGGTCGTCATTTGTCACTTGAATTGATGGCACGGCGGCACCGGTGCCGATAATGCCTGTGAGGTCAGAGATGGGGCGGAGCTGGGGGCGTGTTAATTCTTGTTCGTCGCCTGCTGCTAGAGCCGTATTTGATTTCAAGGTATCGCCTTACTAATCGCCCTCAAGAGGGGTGTCTTCATTAAAACTCGAGGAACAATCGATTTGAGTTAGGAATAGAGCATACTCTTGAAGCGATTCCCGATGCTCAAGCAAGCAATCGAGAAAAAAGCGCAGCAAAATCTCTATTTTCGAGGCTCCCAATGGTGGAAGTATAGAGTATTCAACAATAAAACGAAACCCGGGCTAGGCTATTCCTCTGCCAAATATCTCTTTGAGGAACCCGCGCCCACCTTTTCGAACGAAAGAGGCAAAATAGAGAGTAAATACAGTAAGAAGTGCAAAATTTTCCAACAGCGAGCTTTCGTGATGGCCCATCTCGTTAATAAAGGGAATTGAGAGGGATGGAGAGATGGCATGAATCAAATAGCCCAGAGCAACGGCAAGGGTACAGGTAAGTGCTCCAAAGTAGAGGCCAAACTTCTTGCCGTGCAAGTCTCCTAGAACGCCGAAGGTACTTACGTTTGTGGCAGGGCCGGTCAGCAGGAACGCAATTGCAGCTCCTGGTGATACCCCAGAGGCGATAAAGATAGCCGCCAGGGGAGTTGCGCCTGAAGCGCACACATAAACCACGACACCAATCAGAGCAAAGAGCACAATTTCAAGATTATACGGTAGGGCTGTAGGGAGATTCTCTAATAGAGGATAGGCAACAGCCGCGAGAGCCATGCCAAAGAGAATCCAAGGGGCCGTGGTGTCGATGAGTTTTACAAGGCTGTGTGATGCTCCCTCCTTCAGTTTCTCTAAGAATGTGCGGTGAGCCACCTGATCTTCTTGAGAAAAGCTTCTTGTTTGAGGAGCGAGTCGATAGAGAAAGAGGGCTACAAGAAGAGCGAGCAAAAATGCAGCACCAACACGCGCAATGGCGAGGTCTACTCCTAAAAGTGGAACAGACAGGAGCACAGCGTCAATGCCAAGCTCTGGAGTCGCAATCAGAAATGCGAGTGCAGCAGCAGGCGGAGCGCCTCTTTCGACAAGAGTTTTATAGAAAGGCAGAATTCCACAGCTACAAACTGGAAGAGGGAGGCCAAGTACGACACCCTTAAGCGATTGTAGGGAAGGTGCCCCTTTTCCAAGCCACTTGAAGGAAGCTACCGGCAAAAATCCATAAAGTGCAATAGAGGCAAAATGAGCGATGAAGAGTGCTGGAGCACTCTGTTTGGCGATAGTAAGAAAGAGCGAAAGAAAACTTTCTTCACCTGTTCCATGGTGGTGGTGATGGTGGTGTTCGTGAGCAGTGAGAGCGAGATCCTGTGTTGTTTCTGAGTGAAGACCGAGCAGGAGGAGCAAGAGGATAATTCCCAGAATATTTCCAACACTTTCGGGCCAAGAGTGTACGAGAGACGGAGAGGGCATGATTGTTTTTTTCGACGGGCCAATCGAAAGGATCTCTCCTTCTCCCCCAACGGTTTTGGGTTCAGAGCTGGCACAGCAACA
>JAUIBK010000062.1 GCA_030428205.1 bacterium | reverse complement strand
ACCAAGTAGCGCAGCTAATCGAGCATCAGAAAACCCGAGCTGTTTGAGTTCAAACAGCTCTTCGCCTGAGAGCTCTTCAAGAGAGAGATGCTCAAGCCGATTCTCTTCCTCAATAATCTGCTGAATATGAACAAGAAACCACGGATCGATTCCTGATATTCTATACAGCTCGTCAACAGGAAAGCCCTGACGTAACGCCTCAGCTACGATCCAGGCTCGCTCTGCTGTTGGTTTTCGACACGCCTCGAGCAGCTCCTGCCGTCCCTTATCTGCTACAAGCTTCTGACGATCGAAACCATTACTATCGAGTTCTAACGAGCAGAGGGCTTTCTGAAACGCTTCCGAGAATGAGCGCCCAAAGGACATCGCCTCCCCAACAGATTTCATTTGTGTCCCGAGCTGATTATCCGCAAGAGGAAACTTCTCAAAGGTAAATCGAGGGATTTTTACAACGGTATAGTCGATTGAAGGCTCAAAACACGCCGGGGTTTCGCGAGTAATATCGTTTGTAATCTCATCAAGTGTGTAACCAACTGCTAATTTCGCTGCGATTTTAGCAATAGGAAACCCTGTCGCCTTTGAAGCCAAAGCAGAGCTACGAGATACTCTCGGATTCATTTCAATGATAATGACACGACCATTCTTCGGGTTGATTGCATATTGTACATTCGAACCACCTGTATCGACACCGATTTTACGCATCACACGGATCGCACCATCTCTCAGATCCTGATACTCTTTATCTGTAAGTGTTTGAATGGGAGCAACTGTAATAGAGTCTCCTGTATGGACACCCATTGGATCGAAATTCTCAATGCCACACACGATAACAACATTATCTTTGAGGTCGCGCATTACCTCGAGCTCAATCTCTTTCCAGCCGAGAAGCGACTCTTCGATTAAGACTTCAGAGATAGGGCTCGCTTGCAGGGCGAGAGTTACTTTGCGCTGGAGCTCTGATTCATCGTTGACCACTCCACCACCAGTACCACCAAGCGTGCGTGAGGGGCGTAGTATGAGTGGATAGCCTATCTCTTTCGCAAGGCCATATGCGTCTTGTAGGTTATGAGCAACACCACTTCGAGCTGATTCAAGGCCTATCTCTGACATCGCCTCACGAAAGAGCTCTCTATCTTCTGCCATCTTAATCGACTCAATATTAGCTCCTATAAGCTCACATCCGTATTTTTCAAAAACTCCTCTTTTGGCTAGTTCAAGGGTTGTGTTCAGAGCCGTTTGGCCTCCCATAGTTGGGAGAACCGCATCTGGTCGTTCTTGTGCAATGATACGTTCGACAAACTCTGGTGTGATAGGCTCGATATACGTCCGATCGGCGAACTCCGGGTCTGTCATAATCGTAGCAGGGTTGGAATTGACGAGAATAACTCGGTAGCCCTCCTCTCGCAGTGCCTTAATAGCCTGGGTCCCGGAATAATCAAACTCGCAAGCTTGGCCGATAACAATTGGCCCTGAGCCGATCAGGAGAATGGAAGAGATATCAGTTCTTTTTGGCATATAACGAATCCTGTCTGTAGTACTACCCTTGAACAACCTTTTCAAAAAACTCATCAAAGAGGTATGCTGAGTCGTGAGGTCCCGAGGAAGCTTCTGGGTGATATTGAACGGAGAAGGCCCGCTTCTCTTTCCATTCGAGCCCCGAGACTGTTTGATCGTTGAGGTTCATGTGAGTGACGGTGACCTCTTCTGGGAGAGAGTCCTTATCCACTGCAAACCCGTGATTCTGTGTCGTGATCTCTACCTTTCTTGAGCGGAGATCCATGACTGGATGGTTTGCCCCGCGGTGTCCGAATTTCAGTTTGTATGTACTTCCTCCAGCCACAAGACCTAGTATCTGATGGCCAAGACAGATGCCGAAGATAGGAAACTTGCCAAGTATTTGCTTCACCGTTTCAACAACATACGTAACAGCAGCAGGATCCCCAGGACCATTTGAGAGAAACACCGCATCGGGTTTCATATCGATGATCTCTGCTGCAGTAGATGTTGCAGGCATAACGGTCACTCGAAAGCCACTCTGTAAAAGTAATCGAAGGATATTTCTCTTCACCCCGCAATCGATTGCAACCACATGTGGACGAGACCAGAGTTCATTGTTTTGCAACGTGCCGTATGACAGGTCTCTCAGTGACCAAGGAAGCTCCGTCCATTCATATGGCTCGCTACATGAGACCTCTTTAACGAAATCAGAGCCTTCCATAGATTGAGCGGAACGTGCGGCTTCAAGAAGAAGTTGATTTTCAGCTTCGGGGTCTTTGGATGGATCGCGGAGGGCGAGTGCGCACATCTGTGCTCCGCTATCTCGAATGTGAGAAACAAGTGCTCGAGTATCAACCTTCGCTAATCCAAATATATTATTTTGTGTGAGATATTCATCAAGCGACATCTCGGAACGAAAATTTGAGGTGCAGGGGCTGAGGTTTCTCAGGATGACACCTCGAACATGCACCTTCGAGCTTTCAACGTCTTGGCTATTACAACCAACATTTCCGATATGTGGATAGGAAAACGTCATAACCTGACCAGCATAGCTTGGGTCCGTAAGAATTTCTTGGTATCCGTACATTGACGTATTGAAGACGATCTCACCAATAGTCGGAGTCGAGCATGTCACGTCAGCACCGAAGCCAACCCCCTCAAAGAGGGTTCCATCTGCTAACGCGAGAACACCTTGCTTCTTTACTGTCATTTACACTGTCCTCCAAGAACAACTTCCTCATTTTCAAGTCGTAACACGCCTTGAACAAAAACATCACGGACCTTTCCTTTCATAGTCCTGCCGTAAAATGGACTGTTGAAGCTCTTTGAGACAACGTCCTCACGTTCGAATTGCCACTCTTTTTGAGGGTCGACAATCACAATATCAGCCGGTGCGTTCTTTCTGAGTGTGCCGTACGGCAACCCAAATGCTCGCGCAGGTGCCTCTGCAAGGGAGCTAATGGCACGCTTGCGAGTAAGGACCTGATCTTCAATAAACGAGACCATCAGCGGCAAGCTTGTTTGCAGACCAAGGATGCCCATTGCGGCCTCGGCAAACTCTATTTTTTTTACATCGTCTTCATGAGGAGCATGGTCACTTGCGATGGCATCAAGTGTGCCATCTTTTACCCCTTCAACGAGAAGCTCTCTCTCCTCCTCTTCCCGCAGTGGAGGGCTCATCTTCGCATATGTATCGTATGCCCGTACGGCATCCTCGGTGAGAACAAGATGATGAGGGGTAACCTCTGCCGTTACAGGAATTCCGTCGTTTTTCGCTCTTCGGATAAGCTCCACGCTTCTTGCCGTAGAGACGTGGCAGAAGTGAACCTTTGCGCCGGTGTCACGTGCGAGCTCAATATCACGAGCAACCATGACATCTTCGGCAACTTTCGGCATGCCAGTTAATCCTAGCCTCGTCGAAAGCGCAGATTCGTTCATACATCCGCCACAAGAGATATCTTTATCTTCTTCGTGACAACTAATCGGTGCATCGAGCATTTTGGCCCACTCAAGTGCTCGTCGCATAATACCAGCATTATAAACCGGATCCCCATCGTCTGAGAAAGCTACGCATCCCGCTTCACGGAGCTCGGAAAGTGGGGCCATCTCTTTGCCGACTCGTGCTTTTGTTACAGCCCCAATCGGTAAAACCCGTGAATAGTTTGCTTGCGCAGCTTTATCGAGGATATAACGAACAACCTCCTCGGAATCAATTGCAGGTTCTGTGTTGGGCATACAGCAGATGGAGGTGAAACCTCCCTTGAGAGCTGCTAGAGCACCAGTTTCGACTGTCTCTTTCCATTCTTGTCCTGGCTCCCTGAGGTGTACGTGAAGATCGATCAGGCCAGGAATAATCCAACAACCTGAAGCATCAATAACACGCTCAAAATCCCCATCAGCACCTAGACCACGGGGTACAACGTCGAGAATCTTTCCGTCTTCAATGAGAACGTCAAACTCTCCGTCACGATCGGTTGCTGGATCAACGACAATACCATTTGATATTCGAATCATACGTTTTCCTTCCGACCTCTCGAGCCGAGCAGAAAAAGGGTTGCCATACGCACAGCAACACCGTTGGTTACCTGTTTTTCAACCAGAGACTGAGTACCCTCATAGAGTGTGCTAGAGATCTCTATGCCCCTATTTGCAGGCCCCGGATGGAGGACAACGCAACCAGGTGCCGCCCCCTCCAAGACTTGTGGCGTTACGCAATATTGACGGGTGTACTCTTCAAGGGTTGGAATAAAGTTATCAGATTGGCGCTCGAGTTGTATTCGAAGAACCATTACGACATCAGCCCCCTCAACTCCCTCACGAAGGGTATGGCATATACGTACGCCTCCCCCGAACGCTTCCTCGTCTGCAAACTCGTGCGGTACAAGCGTGGCTGGGCCAACAAGAGTAACCTTATTCCCAAGTAGCTGGTGAGCCCAAATATTACTCCGTGCCACCCTTGAGTGTCTTATATCTCCAACTATAGTGATATTCTTTCCTTTAAGTTCAGATGGAGCGAGTTCAAAGTGCTGACACAGCGTTAAGCAGTCGAGCAGAGCTTGAGTCGGGTGCTCATGCATGCCGTCGCCTGCGTTTACAACAGCAGTTCTTGTCAGTTCTTGAGAGAGGAAATGAGCAGCTCCGCTACTACGGTGGCGTACAACAAGAATGTCTGGATTCATTGCCTGTAGTGTACGTGCTGTATCAAGCAAAGTTTCCCCTTTTGAAACAGAGGTTCCTGAGCCCGAAATGTTGATCGTATCAGCTGAGAGGCGTTTGCCAGCAATCTCAAAACTCGCACGTGTACGGGTACTCGGTTCAAGAAAGAGATTTATAATTGTTTTTCCTCGAAGTGCTGGAACTTTCTTGAGGTCTCTCTGAGAGACCTCAACAAACTGTTGGCTATTTTCGAGTAGAAAAATGAGATCTTCACGGGAGAGCCCTTCAATGCCAAGCAGGTGTTGAAATCGTACTGAATCCACATTCATAGACTACTACCCCTTCTTCGCATCATGCGCCTGAATCAGATAGATCCCATCTGTATAGCCTCCTTCGCGGAGACGTACGCGAACAAAGTCGTCTTTGTGAGTTGGAAGGTTCTTCCCAACATAGTCGGGGCGAATAGGAAGTTCGCGGTGTCCTCTGTCTGCAAGGACCGCAAGTTCAACCAGTGCGGGTCGACCAAAATCAATGATAGCATCAAGCGCTGCTCGAACTGTTCTACCTGTATACAGGACGTCATCAACAAGAACGATACGGTGACCCGATAGTGAGAATGGAAGATCGGTGCCTTTGAGCGTCGGTTGCTCGAGTGAATCTGAGAGGTCGTCTCGATAAAGAGTTATATCGATAACGCCGAAAGGAACCTCTCGATTCTCGATCTCTTGAATTTTCTGATGAATACGCTGAGCAATAAACTCTCCACCGGTGCGAATTCCAACGAGAGCTAATTTCTGAAGATCTCGATCCTTCTCAACGATCTCGTAACTGATACGAGTGAGACATCGCTCGATAGTTTCAGCATCAACCACCTCTTTCCAAAAGTCAGGGATATGGTGCTCTTGATCGCTCATGTGCGTGCCTCCTTCTAAAGCATGTGTATAGGAAGATCCGTATCCAGGAATGATCCAAGAACCGATCAGTGTGGCATTTAGAGATTGTAACTGGATAGTTGAGCGCAGGACTTCAGACTCAAGGATATTTCCGCGTTAGAAAAGTCGTATCCTCGATTCGATATACACAGTGTTGCATACATCTCTCTGGCCTTCGCAAAATCACAGTTCCGCATTTAAAAGCCGCTTATACTTGGTATCACTTAAATCGACCTAAAGCAACTAGTGCACTGTAAACTATGTTTTGTGCATATGAATTTTGGTGGCATAACAGTGCACTAGAAAACTGTATCTTCCCTCCGGGGGTTCTGCCTCCGGCAGAATAGTACAGTGCATCATCTTCCTGTAGTATATGAGTAGAAATCTACTTTGCGCTGTACTAGGGAGTGCAGCACTCAAATTCGTCGCGATCCTCAGAAAAAACATGTAATATCGTACCCTTGAACGAACAGTTATTCCGCCCAATGGTATACCGCCGGAATATCCCCTTCCTTCGCGTACTTCGCGGTCTTCGCGTTAAAAAATCCTACCTGTAATATCTGCGATTTCAGTTTCCTGAGTAGATATAATGAGTGAGCTTGACTTAACTTTTCGAACAAGTTTCAGGAACTTGACCGGGCTGCTCCTTGACCTCGAGCATTCGACGAGACACCAGTGCTCCGTCGGAAAAGTTTTTTCACCTCAATCGGGCGGAGCACTTTTTCGCCGAATGGCGAAAACCCCCGGAGGGACAATACAGCTGGCTAGAGTCTCGTTATACCACCGCTCTTCAGAAGTGAAAAAACTTTTTCGACGAGACACTAGTACATCTCGTCAACATAAATCTCGAAATCAAAAGAGTGAATCTCTCTTTCTTCACCGTCCCACTCAACGGCAAACACCTCAGTATACTCCATCGAAATCTTTATTCTATTGTTTTGTCTAGAGATTTGGATCTCCTCAGCATCTAGGGGGATACCCATTTTGTTAATATGATACATAAGGCGCCTCCGGATCTCTCTATCAGAAATAGTGGATGCAACCTTTGTGATAGACAGAACCTGATTCTCTAACTCGTAATAGTAGTAAAAAAAAGGGAGGATCTGGTAGGTGCAGTAAACGACGAGCGCTATCAATGAAGCGAAGATAGTAACTGTGAGCTTACTAAGTCCGGTACATGCTGAGTAATTTGTTTGGGCTGATAGTGATTTGCTCACTGGTTATGTCCTTGTAGAGGTTTCATTCCCTCGAGATACGTATATTTTCTTCACTTGAAATGAGATTGTCCAATAAGCTTTCGATAGTTTGTTAATGCTTGCTATAGTATGGAAAGAACATACCATCTCGTAAAGGGGCAATATGGGAGAAGTTTCTCTGGAGAGCTCACTAGCTGACCCTCCACCACTCAAAAAGACCAAGGCTACCAAGCTTATTCGCTCTCAGCTCTTTATTGGCCTCATACTCTTGCTTCTTGGGGCAGGAAATATCCTGTTTGCACAACATAAAGCTGACTATTACCAGGAGCATATTCAGAGCACCCTACTCCAACAGACGACGCCTACAAAAAGTACTCACGAATCTTTTCATCTCCCACAACCATCTGCGACTTCTGACGAGCATATCGAACACCTCAGAGCGAGACACAGCTTCTATCGGTTCTGTATACTCGGCGGAAAAATTCTTCTCTGTTTTTCTGGGGTATTTTTCTTATCAGCACTTGTTCTTCTCAAGAGCACGAAAGTCTCCATAGACTCTCACTCGAGCTCATAAGTCTTCACCTTGGTAATAAGGCTTGAGCGAGAGATACCAAGAATACGTGCTGCTTCACTTTTGTTTCCATCTAATCGTTGAAGTGCGTCTTCAATCATCGACCTCTCAAGGCGTGCAGTTGCATCCTTAAGTGTTTCTTCCTGATTCCATAATGGCTCACTACTTGAATCCCTTCCCGTCACGGGGGGTGTGAGCAGCTTTGGCGATAAGCATGAAAGTGGGATGTAGCTGTTATTTTCTGCGAGGATATCCATCCTCTCGATCTCATTTCTCAGTTCTCGGATATTACCAGGCCAGGCGTAGCGTTTGAGCACCGTGAGTGCCTCTTCAGAGAGCCGCTTTGGTTCACGCCCCTGCTTGCGTGCTACCTGTTCGAGGAAGTGTTTCGCTAAAAGCTCAATATCTTCCTTTCTTTCACGTAGGGGTGGCACATCGATTTGAAGCACATTGAGTCTGTAGTAGAGGTCTTCACGAAATGTACCCTCTTCAATCATCTGCGGGAGATTGCGATGGGTTGCTGCCACTATTCTCACGTCAACATGTTTGGAGTCAGTCGCACCAACGGGCGTAAATGTTCCCTCCTGGAGAACACGAAGTAACTTTGCCTGAAGAGCTGCGCTCATTTCACCAAGCTCGTCGAGAAAAAATGTTCCCTTATCAGCGATCTCAAAGAGCCCCTGTTTATCTTTAATAGCTCCCGTAAAAGCACCCTTTACGTGTCCAAAGAGCTCACTCTCAAGGAGACTCTCTTGGAAGGCAGAGCAGTTCTGCACCACAAAGCGACGCTCAGCTCGATTACTGGCAAGGTGCACTGCTCGAGCAATAAGCTCCTTACCTACTCCAGAATCTCCGGTGATGAGCACAGGCACATCAGAATTGCGAGCTTTGCGGATAAGATCGAAGACTTGATGGAGAGCTTCGCTCTTACCTATGATTCCCTCAAAAACCGAGTCTGATGAATCTTCTTGTTGTGCACGTAGACTTGATTGGAGCTCTTCATAGAGCTTCTTCGTGTGCAATACGGCTTGTAATCGACCAAGAATCTCTTCCGTAGAGTAGGGTTTACGAATATAATCATCCGCTCCGTGAGCAAGTCCTTTAGTAATATCCTCAAAGTCATCTTGGCTCGTCACGAGAATGACTGGGATGAAGCGTAGTTGAGGGTCTTGTTTGAATGCCGATGTAGCTTGGAGTCCATCCATCTCAGGCATATTGACATCCATGAGTATGAGGTCAGGGAGGAATTTCTGGGCCGCTAAAATTGCCTCAGCCCCGTTCGTGGCTGTCTCGACACCATACCCGTGGTGTTCAAGGAGAGATTGAAGTGTAAATAACGCTTCGCTGTTATCATCAACAGCGAGGATATTGGCTTTACGTGAATCTGAGGTCGATTGTTCTCCCACTATCCTTTCATCATATTGAGAAATTCACTGTTATTCTTCGTTCCGTCCATCTTACTCAAGAGCCACTCCATTGCCTCAACGGTGTTAAGTGGATTGAGAACCTTACGTAGGAGCCAGATCTTTTGAAGCATATCATCCCCAAGGAGAAGGTCTTCTTTTCTCGTTCCTGATTTATTGATATCCATTGCTGGATAAACACGCCTATCAGAGAGCTTGCGATCGAGTACAAGTTCCATATTTCCTGTCCCCTTGAACTCCTCGAAAATAACCTCATCCATACGTGAACCGGTTTCGACAAGAGCGGTACCAATGATAGTGAGACTTCCTCCCTCTTCTACATTTCGGGCAGCACCGAAGAATCTTTTTGGTTTATGGAGTGCATTTGAGTCAACACCACCCGAGAGAATCTTACCGCTTGGAGGAACAACAGTATTATAAGCCCGTGCAAGACGAGTGATAGAATCAAGAAGAATCACAACATCTTTTTTATGCTCTACGAGACGTCGAGCCTTCTCGATGACCATCTCTGCAACTTGGACGTGACGCTGAGCTGGTTCGTCAAACGTTGAACTGACGACCTCACCGTCCACAGAGCGCGCCATATCTGTCACCTCTTCAGGGCGCTCATCGATCAAAAGAACAATCAAAACACACTCTGGGTGGTTTTCCGTGATAGAATTTGCAATCTGTTGCAAGAGTACTGTCTTACCAGTACGAGGTGGTGCAACGATCAAGCCACGTTGGCCCTTACCGATCGGACAGAATAGATCAATAATTCTCATAGAGAGATCTTTCTGCTTACGCTTTCTTTCAAGCTTTAACTGCTCTTCTGGGTAGAGAGGCGTAAGGTTATCGAAGTGAATCTTGTTTTTGAGCGCTTCAATCGTATCGTGGTTAACAGATTTCACCTTAAGGAGAGCGAAGTATCTCTCCCCTTCTTTCTCCCGCGGTGGTCGAATCTGGCCTTCTATGGTGTCACCAGTACGTAGACCAAATCGGCGAATTTGCGCCGGCGAAACGTAGATATCATCGCTCCCTGGAAGGTAGTTATCCATTGGCGAGCGGAGAAACCCAAAGCCATCTGGAAGGCATTCAAGAACCCCTTCCCCAAAAATACTTCCATTTGTCTCTGACTGAGCTGTGAGAATACTAAAAATGAGTTCCTGCTTGCGTAAAGTGTTTGGATTTGGAATTTCGAATTCTTCAGCAAGCTTCACTAGACCTTCAGGCTTGAGAGTCTTGAGTTCATTTAGATTCATGTTGGTTTCCTTCGGGGTGATACGATATAGCGAAATGATTCAAAATTATCGTTGGGATAAAATTCAGCGATGGAGAATAAATAACTCAGCAACACCTTACTACGTTCGTGAGCTCTCTGGAGCGCTCACCTGTTTAATCCGCCTTGGATATAAACCGCCTAGGTATTGAATGAGATAGAAGCAAGGACACTCTTTAGATACGTGATGCGCAACTTGCGATTCAATTTCTAATCAATTGCGGCAAGGATGTCAACTACCTCAATCCCACGTTCTTTCAGGCTCTTAGCAGCCACAGAGCGGATATAGAGAGGTGTGGCAAGGTGAGGCGCGTAGACCTGCGCTGTTCTCTCTCCTGGGGGTATCGAGCGAGCAAGCTCGAGCAGGCCGACAGATAGTGAGCTATGAGAGCCTGGAAGAGGAGGCACCTCAGTGTGCACAGCAGTTCCTAGTTGATAGAGATACGAAGGTAGGCCGGTTTGGTTCTCAAGCTCCTTTTGACGGTGCGCGACTGTTTCAAATGGTATTATCTGTGGTTCTATAAGTAGTCTCGAAGACTGTTGGTGCTCTGAACCTTGCTGAAATGCAGCAACGAAAACATCCCCTCGCCGAGCATCAGAGATAAAGAAATACACCCCAGATTCGAGCGTCTTGTGGCTCTGTAGTGCCGCAAATGCAGCTTCAAAGGTGTTGAAGGTAAAAAGCGGTAAATGTTGTGCCGAACAAACTCCCTTTGCGTAGCTCAATCCGATACGTAAACCAGTGAATGAGCCTGGTCCACTATTGACACAGATGCTACGCAAGTCGTCATAAGAGAGCTCGGCTTGAGCAAGACAACGCCCAACAAGCGTGGTGAGTTCTTCCGCATGACCTCGAGAGCTATCTCCTTTGCAGGTCACACATTGAACCTGCGGGTCATCAAGAGGCGCAAGAGAGACGCTGGTAACTTCTGAGCTGGTATCAATGGCGAGGCAATGGCTCATGAGAGGTAAGATCAAAGAGGCATGATATGACGGAAGATATCATTTCCAATCGCAAAAACCATAAGCATAAGAAGAAGGACAAGTCCGACTTGATTTGCGGCTTCTTGAACTCTGAGACTAAGCGGAGCACCGCGGAGCTTCTCAAGTGTAAAAAAGACGAGGTGGCCACCATCGAGGATCGGTATTGGCAAGAGGTTAAGGATAGCGAGACTGACGCTGAGGAAGATCGAGAAAGAAACAAGTCTATCAAAGCCGTTTTTGGCCTCTTTTGCACCGTGAGAGATGATAGAGATTGGACCTGAGATGTTCTTTGCTGATACTTGTCCGAAGATCATCTTCCCAAGCATCGTGACTGTCATTCGAGAGAGGTACCAGATGTGATTTACACCAAGATACGCAGCCTCAGAGAGTCCAACTGGCACTCGGTCGGCTTTTGGTATGATCCCTATTCGATAGGTGCTTTGTATCTCATCGTCTTCAAACTGTTCGTAATTTTCGTTTCTCGTGTTTGTCGCCTGAAGCGATAGAGATATACGTGCCGGTTTTCCGTCGTTCCCGCCTCTCTCTACTTCGAGTGCAAGCGGCTTACCCTCAGAAGTAGCAATTGCTTCGGCCATCTCTTCCCAAGTGACGACCTCAACCCCATTGATAGAGAGAATCTTATCTCCAAGTGTGAGGCCAGCTTCGGCTGCGGGATCCCCTGGCATTACACCGCCAATTGTGGGGTGAGTCACCGGAACTGGTTTCCCCAAAAAGGCATACGTTCCCATCGAAAGCAGTATGGCAAAAAGAATATTAAAAAGCGGGCCTGCGATAACGATTGAAGCCTTGGCAAAATAACCCTTGGAGAGGAACCAGGAATCCTTCTTGGCGAGTAGCTCTTGTAGTTCTTGCTCCTCTTCGGGGGTTTCGGGCTCAACAGTTCCGGCCTTGATTCGCTCAACGAGTCGAGGATCGTCGCCAAACATCTGGACGAATCCGCCGAGCGGAATTGCTCGAAGCGAGTACTTCGTCTCACCAACCTGCCTCTGAAAGACAACTTTACCGAATCCTACCGCAAACTCAGAAACGGCTACGCCGTTCCATTTAGCAAGTAGAAAATGTCCGAGCTCGTGTACAAAAATGAGTACACCGAGAGCAAGAAGAGAGATGAGGAGTGAAAGAATGCTAGTCATAGAGCCTTACGCGTTTGTCTCATACTATTCGACGAAGAGGCATGCCACAACTCCTCTTCGATCTCCTGACACCTCGACTGAAGCTCATCAAATGAACTCGGCAAAGGAAATGAATATGTTGAGAGGGCTTTTTCAACAAGAGGAACAATATCGGTAAAACCGAGCTCTCCAAGGCGAAAGAGCTCCACGGCAACCTCATTTGCAACATTAAAGACGACACAAGCCGCTGGCCCTGTCCTAAGAGCGCTACGAACGAGCTGTATCGCAGGAAACCTCTCATGCTCTACAGGCTCAAACTCAAGACTGAGATGCTGTTCAAAGCTTAGCTGATTGACCGTCTTCGACAACCTCCTATCAGGGTAACCGAGCGCAAATCCGATTGGCCCTTTCATGTCGGGCTCAGAGAGCTGCGCAATAATGCTCCCATCAACGAAACGAACAAGCGAATGAACAATGCTCTGTGGGTGAATAACTACCTCAAGAGCATCTTCTTTAAGCCCGTAGAGCCACGAGGCTTCAATCACCTCGAGTGATTTATTCATCATGGTGGCAGAATCAATAGACACTTTTGGGCCCATACTCCACTTTGGATGCTTGACGGCTCGCTCAGGGGTAATCGTGGAGAAATTCTCTAAAGGTGTAGTACGAAAAGGCCCACCTGACGCCGTAAGAACCAGCGAGGAGACCTGTGAGAGATTCTTTTCCCCAGCGAGAGACTGAAAAAGAGCGCTATGTTCACTATCAACGGGAATAAGCAGTGCATCAGGAGTTTTTGTAAGGAGATCGGCAACAAGATTACCACCAACAACAAGACTCTCCTTATTTGCTAATGCTACACATTTTTCTCCACGAAGCGCTTCGAGCACTGATTTGAGCCCTGACATCCCAACAATGGCTGCAACGTGAATATCTGAAGCATCTTCTCGAGCAAGTGATGCAATCTCTTCTTGACCTATGTGGATTTCAACTGAATCTGCTCCACGAGATGAGAGCTCTTTCCTTAAATGATTCGCTCGTTTAGAATCGGCTATGCCAACATGAGAAGCGTTAAATTCTACTGCTTGCTCTGCAAGTTTCTCTATGTTTGTTCCTGCCACAAGTGACTCAACAGTAAAGGTATCTCGGTGTTCTCTGATGATATCGAGCGTGGAGGTTCCAATTGAGCCAGTGCTTCCAAAAACACTTACTCTCCGCGGAAACGCCTTCGGCACTGGGTAAGTGAGGGGAACGAGTGGTCGTGCACCTATCATTGAGACCTCAACGCGCTAAAAAAAGATACTCAAAAGAGAGCCAGAGAAGGAGGACAGGAGCAGAAGATAAATATCCGTCAATTCGGTCTAAAACTCCTCCGTGCCCTGGAAGGAGCGCCCCACTATCTTTCACTTGGTGCATCCGTTTCAAAAAGGACTTCGAGAGATCTCCAAGCTGCGCGATAAGCACTACGACAAATGCCACGAGGAGTACAGGAGAAACACGGAGATAATCAGGTAAAAGCCAGGAGAAGAGCCCTCCAATAAGAGTTCCGACGAGTAGACCACCAAGACTACCTATACGAGTTTTTCCAGGTGAAATAGACTCAGAGAGCTTTGTTTTACCAAATCGCTGACCAATAAAATAAGCAGCTGTATCGTTACTGGCAACCACAAGCACCAGCCATCCAAGCGCAGCGGTGCCACCATAGAGGAGAGGTAAAAAGAGAAGAGCTCCGCCACCAAGTAAAAAAAGCATAAGCGCAAGAAGGAGTTCTCCTAACTGCCGAGAGACAAGGTCAAGGCTGAGACTCGGAACAAGAAAGCAATAGAGAGAGGTCAAAAGAAAGCCAGTCAGGAGTGAAGAAAGAACAACGAGAGCAGCTTCAACAGGTGAAAAGACAGATATGGAGTCTGCAAGTGAGAGAAGGATCGGATCTGTGCGGCCAGAATTTAAGAGGTAGAGCGCATAGAGAAAGAGAGCAACAAGGGGTACAAAGAGTGCGAGAAAGTACCCACTCGCTTTCGCGCGCTGGGTGTATCCATCAGTTGAAAACCTGACAAATTCTAGTGGAGCCGCAAATACAGCGAAGGTAAGCAGTAGTACGATACCCCAAATCAGTGAATACGAGTATGCAGGGAGAACAAGCAATGCAACAAAAACAAGAGCAAGGACGATACCGGTCACGGCACGCTTTTGTAGTGATTTAAACATGCTCCACCTCCTCAAGCCCACCGAATCGACGTTTTCGTCTCCGGTAGCGATCGATACAATTGTTCAGCTCTTCTTCTCGAAAATCTGGCCAGTGTACATCGGTAACGACGATCTCACTATAAGCAAGCTGCCAAAGGAGAAAGTTTGAAATGCGAAACTCGCTGCTCGTCCGTATAAGGAGATCAGGATCGGGAATTCCTGCTGTATCGAGTGAGTCAGTTATCATCTCTTCAGTTAACTCACTCGCACTAAGTTTGCCTTGCTCAATACGTTTTGAAAGTGAACGAAAGGCTCGTGTCAGCTCATTTCGAGAGCCGTATGATACAGCAAGGAGCAGATCGAGAGACTCGCAATGTTTTGTACGCTCAATCTTGTCTTGAAGAGAAATTCGGACTTCGCTCGGAAGCCGCTCAAGATCGCCAATGGCTCGAAGCCTGATATCATTTTCGAGAAAGAGCGGCAGCTCCTGTTCGAGATGTTTGATGAAGAGCGACATTAACGCGACTACTTCTTCTTCGGGACGCTTCCAGTTCTCAGTGGAGAACGCGTAAAGTGTCACATACCGAATACCGAGACGCCTCGATTCTTCGAGGACCGCTCGAACTGAACCGGCACCGACTCTATGCCCATCGACACGCTCAAGCCCTTGAGACTTAGCCCAACGGCCATTACCGTCCATGATAATAGCAACGTGTTCAGGGAGAGGCAGGAGCGTATCCCTGCTGTCTTCAGTCATGTAGTGATCCAGTACAGATGGTGGTCAAACCTCCATCATTTCCTTTTCTTTCTCAGCGAGAAGAACATCAACTTGTGCAACGTAGGTATCTGTAACCTTCTGAATTTCATCTTTTCCGCGACTCAGATCGTCTTCCGAGATCTCCTTTGCTTTCTCAGCTTTTTTGAGCGCATCGATAGCTTCACGACGGTGATTACGAATGGCAATCTTCCCCTCTTCCGCGCTCTTATGGAGAGTCTTTACGAGCTCTTTCCTTCGCTCTTCGGTAAGAGCGGGAATAGGAATTCGAATGAGATTTCCGTCACGTGAGGGATTCAGCTGAAGGTCTGATTGCTGAATAGCTTTTTCTACCGAGTCGAGCGCTCCTGCATCATACACCTGCACAGTGAGCATGCGGGCTTCAGGCGCACTAATGAGGCCGAGTTGTTGTAGGGGGACGTGAGAACCGTAGTAGTCAACCATGAGCGATTCGACGAGAGCTGTATTGGCACGTCCAGTGCGCATTCGAGAGAGCTCTACGTTAAGATATTCAATGGTATCCTTACACTTCGACTCTAATTCACCGTTGTCCATCTAATGTCCTCCTAAGGGTTTTTTACGACTGTGCCAATCTTCTCTCCAGTAAGAACCTTACGGAGGTTCTCTTTCTCGAGGATATTAAAAACGATAATCGGCATCTTATTATCCATACAGAGCGAGATTGCAGCGGCATCCATCACACGCAATTGTTTCTGTAGCACATCAAGATAAGAAATCTCATGAAAAGGCACCGCGGTGTCATCAACTTTCGGATCTTTGTCGTAGACGGCGTCTACTTTCGTACCTTTCAGGAGTACATCTGCGCCAATCTCCATTGAACGCAAACTTGCTGCCGTATCAGTCGTAAAATACGGATTACCAGTTCCACAAGCAAAGACAACCACACGCCCTTTTTCTAGGTGTCGAATTGCTCTTCGTCGTATATACGGCTCGCAGATTTGCTGCATGCCTATAGCAGAGAGAACTCTTGTATCGAGGCCGTTTTGCTCGAGCATATCCTGGAGTGCGAGTGCGTTGATAGCCGTCGCCAACATGCCCATGTAATCACCTGACGCCCTATCCATCCCCTTTGCACCAGCTTGGGCACCTCGGATGATGTTCCCACCACCAATAACAATACCAAGTTCGATTCCAAGTTCCCGAACAGCGATGATTTCATCAACGAGCTGACTGACAACTTCTGGAGCGATACCAAACCCCTGCTCTCCAGCGAGAATTTCCCCGCTTAGTTTCAGGAGTACTCGACGGTACTTAGGTGGTGCGAACATAAAAATAGACCTCTTACATCAATTTAATCGCCAATAGTGGCAGCAACCTCCTCGGCGAGATTCTCCTTCTTCTTTTCAATCCCCTCACCAACTTGCATGCAAATGATACGGCGAACAGAAACCTTCTCGCCAACTTTTGCACTGAGTTCATCGATGAGTTGTTGAATGTTTTTGGAGTCGTCTTTCACAAATGGCTGAGAAAGAAGAACTGATTCTTCGTAGTATTTTCGCATTTTACCAGGAAGAATTTTGTCTGCCTTTGCTTTTTGAGCTTCATTGAGACTCTCAAGCATAATCTCTTCTTCCTTCGCAATAATTTCCTGAGGAATGTCCTCAACAGAAACATACGCCGGGCGAAGAGCAGCGACATGCATAGCGACATCCTTGGCCACTTCTTGGAACTCATCTCCACGTGCAACAAAATCAGTTTCACAGTTGAGTTCAACCATCGCAGCCACTTGACTCCCA
>JAUIBK010000081.1 GCA_030428205.1 bacterium | reverse complement strand
AGAAAATGGAGAAGCGGCGAGTGCTGTGGATATGTCAGAAGGAGTATCGATTAACGATCTCCGTAAAAACTTACCGCTCCTGAACCAATATATGGAGGAACAGTGTCGTGCAACCTCTGGAAGATACGGTATCGAGCTTGATGCCGCTCTCATCACCACGATCGACCCCCCGCCCGAGGTAGACTCAGCGCTCTCTGCTATTAACAGTACCCGCAACCAAGTTGCTGCTGATATTAGCACGGCTCGTGCTGACTCAGAGCAACAAATCACAATGAGCTCGCGTGCTGTTGAAATTGCACTCAACGAAGCCAAGGCTGAAGTGGCACCACTCAAAGAGCTTTCCTCGACATTAACGAACATCAAGTCAGCAGGGGGTTCCCCTGCCCTGCAAGCATATCTGCGAAATATGCGAGTTCCACTCTACAAACGTGCTACTCGCATTATCGAAACACCACAAGAGAGCTCAACAGTTGCAGCAGGAGGAAGAGCGTAATGGAACTCAATGGATTAGTTATTCTTGGATTTTTTCTCTTCCCCATTATTCGTGGTCTTGCCCGAATGTTTGGACTCTATGCTGTCGTTGAAGAATGCCAGGCTCAAGTCTTTACCCTCTTTGGAAAAGTGATTGGTACCATAGATGAGCCCGGACTTAAATTTCCTATCATCATTTTTGGACCACGCGCACTCCTTGTTCCATTCTTTGGCAAACGTTACATGGTCGGCACTGCACTCAAGCAGAACTACCTCCGGAGTCAGATGGTAAACTCCGAGGAAGGAACACCGATGGGTGTTGGTATTTGGTACGAGATGCGTGTAAACGATCCGGTAGCCTACCTTTTTAACAACACAAGCCCAGAAAAATCTCTCGAAGCAAATGTTGCTAACTCCACCATCTCTACACTGAGCAACCTTGAGATGGAAAAGATGCTCGAAGACCGCCACAGCTTAAGCCGTACGGTACGCAGCTCCGTTTCTCCGCTTTCTGAAAAATGGGGCTACCAACTCGGCTCCGTGTATATACGTAAAGTTGAGTTCACTGATAGACAGATGGTCGATAACATCACGGAAAAGGTCGTAAAGCGCCTAGTGCAGGTCACAAGCGCCATGAAGCAAGACGGCGAAAACCGTGTAGGCCTCATTAAGAGTGAAACAGCTAACCGGGTTTCACAAAAGCTCGCTGAAGCCTCTGCTGCTCGCCCGGACATCGTCGGCTCGACTCTCAATGAGATAGCTCAACAAGACTCAGAAGTCCTCCAAGCTGTTATCGAGGTTATGGAGACACAGAATCTCCTTAACTCAAACGCATCAGTCGAGATTGTTCCAGCGAACACAAATGTGCTTGTCCAGATGGGTGAAGGTCGCAGAGAAGCTGTTCAAACAAACGGCTCTCTTGGAGGGGCAATGCTCCAAGGTGCGTATTAGCCCCAAAGGATACCTCCCGCAAATGAAAATGACTGACCTCTCAACAAGCATAGGCACTTCTGGTGGAAAGGCCCTGATCGGGCCTTATCGCTATCTGCGGGAGGTATGTGTTGTCCCTCCGGGGGATACTCCCCGCCCTCGGTGCTCGTTGAACCGGGAATTTCAAGTGCGGGGAGTATAGAAGTATGAACATCCTACTGCATTCAGTAAATGTCACTCGGTCTGCTCTCGATTTCAACCGTCATGTGAATAACCTTGAGTATCTCAAATGGATGCAAGAAGCTGCCATTAAACACTCTACTCATTTTGGATGGCCACCGAAGCGTTACCTAGAGATCGGATATAGTTGGGTTGTCGGCTCTCACTATATTGAGTACCTCAGACCAGCTTTTGAAGACGATCGCCTTGGCATTGTCACCTGGGTTTCAGAAATCAAGTCACGTATGATGAAACGTCACTACTGGTGCATTAATAAAGAGACAAAGAAGATCCTCTCTAAGGGAGAAACTATGTGGATCTTTGTTCGTGGCACCGACGGGAAGCCTTGCCGTATTATTGATGAGCTCAAGAGTGATTATATGCTTGAGACAAATGAGGATGAAGTTCGAGAATTCTTGCAGCAAATACGGTAAACCTTCAAAGAGGATCGCCTGTATAGCCTGCAGCGACACTCTCCACAGTACGTTGGCGATGTTTAAGGTATTCGCCCAGCAAAGAAGATCCTTCCATTCACCGAATCACCAGCAACATTAGGATAGGTAGATTTCGTTGCAAAACCAAAACTTTTGGCCACTTTCTCCATCCAAAGGGGATCAATTCCTCGGGTAATATCGTGCATTGGACTATTTATAGCAAAACTGATTATCCCCTGAAGATCTCCACGCAACTCTTCCATATAATCGAGAGTATAATCAGTGAGAACGTGGTGACCACCAGGGCGCAACACACGCTTCGCTTCTTGCCACATCAGTTCATCTTGGGGTGAATAGCGGTAATGAAGGTGAGCTATTCCATTTTCTAATACATGAGCTTCAACCCGTTCAACCTCTTCGTCTCTCTCTACTGGCTGAAAAGCGAGCTCAAGATGGCCATCACGTGAGAGCCTCACAAAAGCCTCCTCAACGAAGGGACCATTTGGGGTTTCTCTACGAAACCACCTGTGTGGAAAACAATCAGGAACCTCCTCAGAAAAGAGAACATCCACACTCTGGGGTTCTAAGTTCGTAACCGTAGCAGATCCTGCGCGAACTGAGCTTCCAGCACTAGTCTGGGCAAGGCGTTGAAAGTGATTAATATCAACTGATATATAGTGAAGCGGGACATCCCATCCCATGTTTATAGCACCATCATAAATCTGCAAAAAACAGTTTTTAAACTCAGCGCCTCCACCGCCAAGCTCTGCAAAAACGAGAGGATCCGCAGAAAAATCTCGTCCTCTACTCTTTTCTTCAGCAACATGAGCCAAGGTCATGCCGATCATATTTTTTGCGATAATTTCTGCATAGCCAGGCCTTGAATTACTTGGAGTGGTAACAAAAACGGATCCCACCGGATCACGAAAATTGAGTTGATAGGAATAAAATCCTACGTCTCCCATCTGATGTTCAGCGACAAAGTCATCAAAACGAGCCTCTCCTCCTTTTTCTCGAACAAAATCTTTAAGTCGAGCCATGACAGCATTAGGATCCGCTACATGACGAACAAGGTTACTTTGTCTTTCTTGTTCTGCTTGAATACGGTAATAAGGCAATGTCTTCAGAAGAGGCCAAAAGGTACTCTCTTGAATCCCTTGAGTCTCAAGCTGCCTAACAACATCTCCCTCCGGGGTCTCAGGTGTAAGGAGCTGATCGTAAGGATTCTCTCGATCATATTGAGCTATCCGTTTTGCCACTTCCCCAAGACGCAAGATCTGCCTGGCAGCAGTATTCGCGG
>JAUIBK010000061.1 GCA_030428205.1 bacterium | reverse complement strand
GTTCGTGCTCTTGAAGTAGCTCAGCTCTCATCTGATACCCTCTCGAGTTCGCATCAGACGCATCAACAAACAGCTCAGCCGCTTTCTGCTCTCATCCTCGTACTTGTCTGGAATCGACAAGCGCTCTATGAGCGCATTAATCAACGCACTGAGAAGATGCTTGCTGATGGACTGATTGAAGAAGTCGTTCGTGTCAAAGAGCGTTACGGTGATACTTTTCCAGCTAGTAGAAGTATCGGATATGCTGAGGTGCTTGACTTCCTTAAACAAGAACAGAAAGAGAAGGATCTCTTGCGAGACATCATCGCACAGAACACTCGTCGATTTGCAAAACGACAATTTACCTTCTGGCGAAACGAGCCTCAAAAACGGAACTGGGCGCTCTTTCCACCTCATAGCGAGGGAAAGATGTTAGGTAATGAGGTCCTTCTTGGTGGAAAACCTCAGTCAGCAGAGGGGGTCCCAGTCTCTTCCTGCCGCTTTGAGGAACTTCGTGAGAGGGTCTCCCAGCGGCTCTCTGAGCCATTTTCTCAAAGCGAAGTCTGGTATCTTGATGCCCGCTGTTTGTTTGATGGGGCTGCTTGACTTTTCTATTCTCTGAACAATAATAGGCACTTCCGCCTTTGATGGAGTTGTAATGACGATTATTGAAAATCCACTCGAGTTTGAAAGACCGCTTGTTGAACTTGAGATCGAGCTTGAAGCTCTCCGTGATGAGATCTCTAGCGGCGATCAATCTAAAACTGATGAATACGCCAGAACCGAATCTCGGGTAGATAAACTGAGACAAGACCTCTATGCCCGCCTTAGTCCGTACCAGCGGGTCCAACTTTCAAGACACTTTGATCGTCCTTTTACTCTCGATTTTATTCGACACATGACAACCAGCTTTGTTGAATTTCATGGCGATAGAGCTTTTCGAGACGATCCCGCTATTGTTGGTGGGACAGCAATGCTTGGCGATACTGCCGTGATGATCGTTGGACATGAGCGGGGACGCTCTATGCAAGAGCGCATCAAGCGTAACTTTGGCATGCCTCAACCAGAAGGGTACCGTAAAGCCGAGAGGCTCTTTCGCATGGCGGAGAAGTTTTCTCTGCCCTTGATTACCTTAATTGACACTCAAGGAGCCTATCCTGGCCTTGAAGCAGAGGAGCGTGGCCAAGCTGAAGCGATTGCAAAGAATTTGGAAGTGCTCTCAGAACTCACCATTCCTGTGATCAGTGTTGTTATCGGCGAAGGGGGAAGTGGTGGAGCACTCGCACTTGGAGTTTCCAATCGAATCTTGATGCTCGAAAATGCTTGCTACTCTGTAATTACTCCTGAAGGGTGTGCTTCGATTCTCTGGCATACAAAGGGAGACAATCCTGCAGAGATGGCTCCTGTTGCTGCAGAAGCTCTCCAGGTGACAGCCGATAGGCTCCACTCCTTTGGCATTGTTGATGAAATTGTTCCTGAGCCTACCGGTGGAGCGCACTGGAATCACAAGGAAGCTGCAGAAAATCTTCTCGATGTGCTTGAGCGTCATCTCAAAGATCTATCCTCGCTCGACGCTCAAGAGCTTGTTGAAGACCGTTACAATAAGTTTCGAAAGATAGGTGAGTTTACAGGTGATGCGTAAAACGGTATGTCTATAAATGTATTTTTTAGGAAGTAATTGATCCCATATGGCAAAAGACGCAATACAAATGTTTGGAGTGGTTAAGGAGTGTTTCCCAAACACAACCTTTCGTGTTGAGTGTGATAACGGACACGAGCTCCTAGCGTACCTTGCAGGTAAGATGCGCCGTTACTACATTCGAGTTCTTCCCGGCGATCATGTCATCGTTGAAATTTCCCCATACGATCTCTCTAAGGGGCGCATCACCCGGCGTCTCAAAGAGCCACCAAAGCAGGGGGAAAAGCCTGGTGATTCTGGGGGTGGGGAAGAGTAGCGAGGCTTACTCTCGCACTGTACTTTTTTCACTGTACTTTTTTTACTGTGCTTTTTCTAAGAGAGCAGTCTGCCTTTTTCCTGTTCTTTATCCTTCTCCTCATTCTGCACCTGTCCCCAAATCCTTGTGAAACGACTGTTGTTTGAGATTTCTATGATCTCACAGAGCGAAGAGGAGGAGTAGGAAGGGGAGTTCTTAGCTCTGTACCAACTCAAGTAAATAAGGCCAAGTATATATCCCATCATCATGCCGATCGCCCCATTCAAGTGCGATAGCGTAGTTACCAACGCCTCTTATAGTCTTTAGCTCTACGCTTTCTTCTCGTGTAGATTCAACAATACTGAGAGAGGATTTCTTGGGAGAAAGGGGCTTTTCATGAGAGGTGTCACCACGCTCAGCCTTACAGACCGCACAAGGGCACAGTTTTCTGAGGACCTCTGAGGTAATCTGATTTATTGAATTATCAGCCCAAGTAACCTGAATTTCATGCTCTGAGAGCTTACGAATCTCTTTTGGGGGGAGTTTAGAATTCATGTATTGTCACTCACTAAAATCGCAGTATAATCGAACAGATACCTTCTCGGGCGACTTTTTGGTCTCTATTTTGCTCCAAGTATTATGGGCCCTCATCTTGCCATGAGAAGGGTTCGTGATCCAGTCACTACGGGGGGATTCGGTTTGGGAGCTCAGAAAAGAGAATCGTGTGAGTACTGAAGGCCAGTTTGAAACGATAGGTAAGTATAAGATTCTTGGAACCCTCGGACGGGGTTCAATGGGAGTGGTCTATAAGGGGCAAGATCCCGAGATTGGGCGGACAGTTGCGATCAAAACACTCCGTAAGATTACATCGGCGCACTTTCATGATCCTGCAAGTGCTCTCGAGCGTTTCAAGATTGAAGCTCGTTCTGCTGGTAACCTCCGTCATCCCAATATTATTACGATCTTTGATGTCAGTGTCGAGGGAGATACCCCCTATATTGTTATGGATTACGTTGAAGGAGAAAGTCTCGATGCTGTCCTTCTTCGCAATGGGAAATTTACTCCAGATAAAACGATTTCTTACCTAGAGCAGATAGCAAGTGGGCTTGATGCTGCTCACGATAAGGGAATTATTCACCGTGATATTAAGCCGAGTAATCTTATACTTGATGAGGCTGATCGGCTCTATATTCTTGACTTTGGTGTTGCTAAAATTAACAAGTCGATCTCTGACTCCGAAAAAAGTTCAGAAGAAGAGCCTGTTATGGGAACTCCTGGGTATATGTCTCCTGAGCAGATCCTCAATGAGAAGCTCGATCCGAGGTCGGATCTCTTCAGTTTTGCTATCGTTGCATTTGAGTGCTTTACAGGAAGACGTCCATTTTCTGGTGATAATTTCTCGGAGATTATTGGAAACATCCTTCATTCACCACCTCTTTCGCTCCGTCAGGCTGCTCCTGAACTTCCAGAATTACTCGAAAAAGAGTTCGATAGAGCATTTTCAAAAGCACGTGAGGGCAGGCATGAGACTGCTCACGAAATGGTTGCTGCGTTTCGACGGATCTTGCGTGAAGATACGAATCCCATGTCGGCCGCAGCAGTACCTGCCCCTCTTGCACATCATGGGCATGCTACACGTCCACGCAAAGGCTCCTCTGAATGGCAACCAATTTCAGAGACGATGCAAGGTATACCTGAAGATGTGAGAGTAAAAGCTTCTCGGACCAATGGTGAAACAAGTAACGAAACGGCTCTTATCCCAGAGCTGCAGGCCGGACCTTCCGTAACGCAATCTCCTTACTCTCATACTACGGCGGGGGACCTTTTTGAGCACTCAAATGAAGTACTCGGAAGCCGTATAGGAGGTGGATCTTCTTCAAGTACACTCTTACGCATCTTTACTGCGGTTTGTGTTGTCGGTTGTTTTGCTCTCCTTGGTGGTATTTACTGGGCTGTGGAAGGAGAGCGTGGAGCTCAAACAACACAACATCTTTCGATGCCTCATCCGAGCAACGGCAGTTCACCAGAAATACCTCTAGGAACCCTCGAATTACCTGAGATTGTTCCTGTTCCCGAAGGTAAGATTCTCTCTGAGCTCAGTGACCAGGAGCTGCTCAGTGTCATTATGGACAAGTCTCATTCAGAGGAAATTATCTTAAAATCTCTCAAAGAAGCTGAGTCTCGGGGCGTTCCACAACTTCTTGAGGCTACGGTTATTCCTCTTGAAAATGATTCCTACGTTGTGCGAATTGAAACGGTAAAGCTCCAAGCTAAACTCAGAGATAAGCGCATTGTTCCTATCCTCGTTACTAAACTTGATGATTACGATCCTCTTGTACGTGAACAGGTAGCTAAGGCTCTTGGAGAGCTAGGAAGTCGTAAGGCACTTGGGTATCTCTCTTCGCGCTATCGTACCGAGACATCGCCGGTGGTGAAGAGGGCTGTGCGGGGGGCGATAGAGCGCATCAACGGTTTCCCCATGTCGTAAGCGTTTAGCTTTTGTTTGATCTTCGGTTTAAATCCCGCTGGGATTAAAACCGACTCTCCGCTTGCCGCTTTTTCTTCAGAAAAGCTACGCAGCGAGCTTCGTCAAGAAGTGATTTTCGTGCTCGCTGACCTCTCTGGCTATTTGTCTTTGACAAATGCCTTGCGGCACGCGCCTCCGCGCGCATGAGATGCTGCACATGCTCGCGTCACGTTAGGTATTTGCTCCTTCGTCGCAATCAACATCAAACAAAATTTGGACGCTCACAGTGGCTTACGAGTAGTAGGAGAGAGATCCATTCGGAGTTGAACATGTGATCCGATGTTCACCTGAATATTGAAAGAATCCACCTCTATCTATCTGAATATACAGAATGATTTGTGGAGATTTGGTGTGGGAAATAGGTCTTAGGGTCCCTGCGGAAGATGTCGACACAAACTATAGGACTTTTTAGGTGCCACAGAGCGTGCTCGCAGTTGGCTGTGTCCTAGGGAAACTAACAACATCGAACTTACATGAAGAGTCTCTTTCGTCCAAATACGATACGTACCAAGCTCATCTTAATTGTGATGATCACTGTTGGTGCTGTATTGGCGCTGACTCAGATTACCAATATTATCTATAAAGTTCGCGTATACCGCGACTCGCTTGAAGCACGGATGGATACTCTTTCAAAAGTTACTGCTTCAAATAGCGCTAGTGCTTTATTATTCTCAGACAAAGAAGCAGCCACTGAAGTCTTGCATGCTCTTCGCGCTGCTAAGGGAGAAATCCTTGCTGGCGTAGCTTACACGAGCGATGGACAATTGTTCTCTTCCTGGACGCGCGAAGGTACAACGCTTGATATACCTAAGACTCTTTCTCTGCAAGATGGTGGGAGGTTTCAGTCTCATACTTATGAGCTGGTAGCTCCAATCGTTCAGGGAGATGAGCGAATAGGGTCTGTGTATCTTATTGCTGACACCACAGTCTTTTATAATCTACTTGCCACGGATATTTTTTGGGGAGCAGTTTTTGCTTTCTTTGCGCTTGTTCTCGCTTATTTTGTTGCTGTCCAGTTGCAAAGGCTTATTAGTGGTCCGATCGAAGACCTTGTGTCCGCGGCGGTGCAGATTTCACGAGAGGGAGATTTTACTGTTCGCGCAAAGAAAACGACGGACGACGAACTCGGAGATCTTGTTTTAAGCTTTAATGAGATGGTGAGTGAGGTAGAGGTACGTGATAGAGAACTGAGTTCTCACCGAGACCGTTTAGAAGAAACTGTTGAGAAGCGAACAAGTGAGCTTGTTGAGGCGATGGAAGCGGCTCAAGCGGCAAGCAAAGCAAAGAGTGAATTTTTAGCTAATATGAGTCATGAGATACGAACTCCACTCAATGGTGTGATCGGAATGACAGAACTTGCGCTCTCTACGGCGCTTTCAACGGAACAAGAGGAATATCTTCTGACTGTCAAAAATAGCGCTCAATCACTGCTTGTGATTTTAAATGATATTCTCGACTTCTCAAAAATTGAGGCAGGAAAACTTGAAGTAGAAAGTATTCCTTTTGATCTTCGTGAAGTTATTCATGGAGTTGTCAAAATTCTTGCTCCACGTTTTGAAGGGAAGGACGTAGAGTTTCTCTGTGAAATTGATCCACGTCTCCCACAGCGTGTTGTAGGAGATCCAGGTCGAGTACGTCAAGTCTTGGTGAATCTCATTGGGAATGCCTTTAAGTTTACTGAGATCGGAGAAGTGGTTCTTCATGTGCGATCGGTAGAAGTGGGTGGTGGAAAGTTTCAAGTGCTCTTTGAGGTAATAGATACTGGTATTGGTGTTTCCGAAGACCGACAAAAACATATTTTTCATGCATTTTCACAGGCCGATAGTTCGACAACGAGAAAGTTCGGAGGGACAGGGCTCGGTCTTACCATTTCTGGTCGTCTTGTCGAGCTGATGGGGGGAAGGCTACAACTTACCAGCGAGCTAGGAAAGGGGAGTAATTTTCATTTCGAACTTCCATATAAACTTCCATATCGAGAAAAAGAAAGTGCGCCGGTTCTTGTTCCTGCTGAGATCAAAGGAGCTGAGGTCGTTCTGATTGATGATAACGAGAAAAGCCTAGAAATACTCGAGCGAGTCTTCAGGTACTTCGAATGTCACCCGCGGAGCTTTACCTCTCCGGAGAAAGCCGTTGAATATTATGGTGCGTGTAGTGATTGTCCTCAGCCAAAAATTCTTGTCATTGATTTTGATATGCCAGGGAAAGATGGGCTGACAATTCTTAAGGAGCTTCGTAGCGAATCTTGCTGCGCACAAGCAGAAGCAATTCTGTTGTGCCCTGTTGATGAAATACGCAGGCTCTCAGGCCTGGAAGATAAAGAACAATTTCATGTTACCTCGAAACCAATAGTATATGATGTGCTCCTTTCTTTGCTTACTCGTATTTTTGGTATTAAGCGGGATGAGGAAGGACTTGAGAAAGGAAGAGAGGCTCGAAATAAAGTTAGATCTGATATGCCACTTTCACTTCGTATTCTCGTTGTTGAAGATAATCGAATAAATCAAAAACTTGCCAAACGAATGCTGGAAAAAGCAGGGCATACAGTTTTTACTGCTGATAATGGGCGAATCGGGGTTGAGTTTCTTGAAAGTTGCGGTCACTTCAGCGCTGAAGAACAAGCAGAAGATGGAGTTGATGTTGTTCTCATGGATATTCAAATGCCTGAAATGGGAGGCGTTGAGGCGACAACTATTATTCGAGAACGTGAAGAAGTGGCTGGAAGAAAGATTCCCATTGTGGCACTCACGGCTCATGCGTTGAAAGGAGATAGAGAGAAATACCTCGAAGCTGGTATGGATCACTATGTGACTAAGCCGATTGACTCAGCACTCTTATTTGAAGCGTTAGAAGAGCTTTGTGGACACAAGCGGGCGCAGGAAGAATGCGAGACTGTGGCTTGCGAAGCAGAATTGAAAACTTTTGAAAAAAAGGTTCTTTCACGATTGGATGGAGATATTAGCCTGCTACTTGGTCTTGTGAAAGAGCTTTTTGATAGAGCAGGTGACGATCCTCAACAACAGGGGGGGGGCTCCGTTGTTGATGCTACTGAGATTATTGATCTTGAGCACCTTTCGCTCTCTCTCGGTGGGGATTTAGGGTTATTACAAAGTCGTTCAGCAACATTTTTGAGTATTGTTCCAGACCTTGCAAAAGAGATGCAGGAGGCAGTACAAGAGCAAGATTTTCAACACCTCATAGAGATAGTCTTAGGCCTGAAAGACTCATGTGAACAGGTTTATGCGAACCGGATACAAGAGAGGCTCACAGACCTTTTAGCCGCACTTGAGCGAGGAGATGCTGAGGAATTTGTTCGCCTCTACAGTCTTGTTGGTAAAGAGTTGGATTTTGTCGTTCAATTTATGGGAAGCGCGAATCAGTTTGCTACCCATTTCAAGCCAGCTGTCATTGAAACGTAACCTACACGTTCTTCCCCCAGAGAAAAACCTCTTCGAACGAAGGGTGTAAGAATAAACGCCACTAATGCTTCTCAACTTTATCAGCAATATGTTGCAGGAACTCATCGGGTGGGACGAATCCAGTAATCGTTGAGTTTGCGATCTGCTCTCCTTGTGGGGTAAGAAAAAGAATCCAAGGCAAGCCTAAGATGCCATATGCTTCAGAGAGTTCTTGTGTTTCTTCGTTTGGGGTCGTGAAGTCTATACGAGCAAGTGAATACGAAGAGAGTTTCTCGTGAACACGATCGTCACGAAAGGTGACGTCTTCTAGCTCTTTACAAGCCGTGCACCAGTCAGCGAAAAGGTCAACCATGATAATCTTCTGTTGCTCTTTTGCATGAGTAAGTGCCTCATGAAGAGTTGGATGCCAGTGTAACACAGGCGCTGTTGTGCGATGCTGTGTGTTCATTCCCTCCGGAGAGAGACCAAAGAGGAGCAGAAAACAAGCTCCGCCCAGAAAAATGCCGCCAAAGGCACGAGCTATACCTTTGTGCTTCGTATAGCCAAAATATGCAGTGCCGATACCAAGGATGCTGAGAGCAACAAGAACCGACAGGCTTGGAACGAAAGTCTTCCAATTCGATGGAAAAAGAGGTTGAAGAAGAAAGAGCGCGACGAGGAATAGGGCGCAAGAGAGGAAAAATTTTACAGCGCTCATCCACTGACCAGAGCGAGGAATACGGGAGAGGAGGCCAGAAAAAGTGCCCAAGAGAATAAAGAGCATCCCCATGCCAAGAGAATATGATGAAAGGAGGAGAGAGCCGTAAACGAGATCTCCGACCTGAGCAACATAAACAAGAATACTAACAAGAATTGGGCCGACGCACGGTGCGGCAACAAAACCCGCAACTGTGCCAGCAAAAAAAGCGCCGAGAAATCCCCTTCCTCCGATCCGAGATGCCGTTGATTGTACGCGGGTTAACCACGTGAGATGAAAAAGCTCGAGATTGTAGAGCGCGAGAAAGAGAAGGAGAAAGCTCAAAATGAGAATGATCGCGGGGTGTGCCAACACACTTCCGAATATGGCTCCCGTTTGTGAAGCAATAATGCCAAGAGTCGTAAAGGTAACAGTGATGCCAAATACAAAAGTGAGAGAGAGAAGAAATGAGCGTTTGCGAGAGCTTTCTCCGTCTGCACCAAAAAGTGCTAAGGTCACAGGGATGAGTGGGTACACACACGGGGTGAGGCTTGTAATAACCCCACCACTAAACGCAGTAAAGAGCTGCGTTACGAGGCTCTGATTTGAAAAATCAAAATCCATATAGGTTGTGATTATTGAGCGAGTAGCCGAGCTTCTTCACTCAGTTCTTCAAGCTGTCGTTCGAGATCGTTTATGGCGGCTTCGTCATGGGGAGTAATCAGTTCTGCTTCCCAGCACTTAGCAAGAACGTTGCGATAGAGTTTGAGGGTGTCCTCCATTTTAAGGCGAAGGGTATCTGTGGGGTATGGGTTGTTGAGAGATTGAGTCCAATCAAAGAGCCGTTTTTGTTTAGCGGTAAGGGATGACAAGTCCATAAAAAAACTCACAATAGCTACAGTAATCTCCCTCTATGGTGACGTACTCTGAGGTGGGGCACAAGAGTTGCACTGCCCTTATTTCCAGGATATTCTAGGCGGCATGTCAAAGCTGGCTCGCGCAATTTTCCCTGGTTCCTTTGATCCCCTCACACTGGGCCATGTTGATATCATTACCCGTGCGCTCGAGTTCTGTGAGCAAGTTATTGTAGGTGTCTTGGCTAACCCATCGAAATCACCTCTTTTTACAGCCGACGAGCGCGTAGACCTGATTGAACAGCACTTTCGTTTGTACGGTGAACGCGTTGTGGCAGAGAGCTTTTCTGGTTTGTTGGTGGACTTTGCCAAGGAGCAAAAAACGAGGGTGCTATTGCGTGGGTTACGAGCGACGAGTGATTTTGACTACGAAGCCCAAATGGCTCTTATGAATCGCCACCTATCCTCTGAGATCGAAACTTTCTTTCTTATGACTCTTGAAAAACACTCCTATATCAGCTCCTCGTTAGTAAAGCAGGTAGCTCCGCTTGGAGGGTCAGTAGAGCATCTTGTCCCCCCTGTTGTTGCCGAAGCTCTGATGGATAAATACGAATCTGTGGCGTAGCGCCCGTTTTGCCTTTTCTGTAGTAAATGCCTATACTTCGGACAAATATTATCCACCACTATGGAGTTTTTGTATGGCTATTGAAAAAACACTGTCAATTATCAAGCCTGATGCTGTCGCTAAGAATGTGATCGGAGAGATACTTCGCAGATTCGAATCAAATGACCTCAAGATTGCAGCTGTAAAAATGATGCAACTCACACAAGATCAAGCTGGTGAGTTTTACGCTGTACATAAAGAACGTCCTTTTTTCAAAGATCTTGTTGAGTACATGACTCAAGGTCCAGTGGTTGTTTCTGTACTAGAAGGTGAAGGCGCGGTGGCATTAAACCGTAAGCTTATGGGAGCGACGGATCCAAAGGAAGCCGAAGCTGGAACAATTCGGGCTGACTTTGCAGATGATATTAGTGCAAACGCAGTGCACGGCTCTGACAGCACTGAGAATGCAGAAATTGAAGTGCGCTTTTTCTTTCCTGAATTAGGGTAATAATGGGAAGAGGGCTGTAGTGCCCTTTTCAGCAGTGCCCTTTGTGGTGCTCTTTACGGTGTAAGCACGCGCTTACACCGTAAGGTAAGAAGTGTTACGACTTTTGATTTTCAAGAGAAGTAGCTTCAAACCCATCATGTGGGGCAGGTGCCTGGTCTTCGTCTATTGCTGTTACAGTCGTAGTTTCTGGCTCGTATCGCTCGACTTCAATTGAAGCGCTGAGAGGTTGCGAAGCTGCTTGTTCGGTTTTAGCACCGTCAGCTTTAGTACCGTCAGCTGATTGCAGGGGAGCAGCAGCTGGTTTTGCACGTGGAACAACTTTTGTAGCGTGGAGCCCTTTGGGGCCTTCTTTGATTTCGTAGTCAACGATATCGCCGTCTTTGAGGGTTTTAAACCCTTCAGACAAAATCACTGAATAGTGAACAAAAACATCACGGCCACTTGTGTGTTCAATAAAACCAAAACCTTTGGCATCATTAAACCACTTCACTACGCCTTCTAGAGTCTCATTTTCTTGAGAATCTGTCATACTTCATACTCCTTCCCTAAGGCTCGATTCACTCTCAACAATTAAGTGAACCGAAGGACATAACCACCACAACAAAGAACGCCTATCTGATAGTTCCTATCTGATAGTGATCGGCGAAAACAAAAATAGACCTCAGTCTTCGCACTGACCCCACGTCATATGTTCAGATTCACTCTGAACGACAATGGATCCTAGAGATTAGCTATATTTTTAATGATAGAATCTCGAAAAGCCAGTAAATAATAAGTTAATCCCTTATAGCCACAGAGGATTTTCTCTTTTTTAGACTTTCTCTGGTGTTATAAGGGGGTTAGACTGCTAAGTGAAAATTCCAGGTACGTATCGGTTCTTTATCCTCAGATGGCCGTTTTCTGAGGACTTGGATGATGATGCTATACTTTTGGGCTTCGTGTGAAGTGAGTCCCGGCTCAATAGCTACTCTAGAATCGGCTCTCTTGACGGATTGGGTTAAGCGCATGATGTTGTTGGGGGCCCATTTTTTGAGTGTGTGGTCGTTAGTTTTCTATGACAGATAATCAAACTGTATCCCGGCTGATAGAGCTCTTAAGCGAACCGACCTTCCTAGTTGATGGTCAGCAGCGGGTTATTGCATTAAACCACATGCTCTCAGAACTTCTTGGCTATCCTTCAGGATCCCTTGAGGAGATGATGAACTCTCCTCTTGAAATCTTCCTCCCCGGATTTACAGATCTGCTCTTGCGAGATGGTGGTGATTTTCAAGGCGTGCTTGTAACACGTGAAGGTGAGGTTGGTGTGTGTGGTTGTGTTATGCCCATGCAAGGAGAGTTCTCGCTCATACGCGTTCTGCCGTCTCATGATACACAGGAAGCTGGTAGCTCAGTGTTTCATCGGCAACGGTTAGAGACTTTAGGGATGCTCGCTGGTGGTGTGGCTCACGATTTTAATAACGTGCTGGCTGGCATATTGGGTCACATTACTTATTTGAAGACTATCCTCCCTGGGACAGGCGATCACTGTGAGTCGCTTCAAGCCATTGAAGATGGTGCACGTAAAGCCTCACTTATGACAAAGCAGATTCTTGACTTTTCCAAGCTTGATTTAGAAGAACGCCCTGTAAGCCTTAACTTAACAGAGATTGTGGAAGGGGTTTTTCGGCTCTTAAAAGGAGCAACCTCTCCACGTATTGTTCTTGATCTGTATACTCCAGAAGAGGCTGTGCATGTGCTCGGAGTTGAGGGAAAGGTGGCACAGATTATTGTTAATCTTGTGATCAATGCCAGAGATGCGATTGACGCAGATGGCACTATACATGTGAACCTTAAGCGTGTTGAAAATTCTGAAGATTTGTTAGAGATCTTCGGGGGAGAGGAGTTGAGCGCACCTGCCTATGCTCTTCTTGAGGTGCGTGACTCTGGTCACGGGATGTCTCAGGACGTGCTCGATAGAATCTTTGAGCCATATTTTTCAACAAAGGATGGCAAGGGGACAGGCCTTGGGCTTGCCACCGTGCTCTCTATTGTAAAGCAGTTAGCTGGTGCCATTGACATTGCTTCCGAAGAAGGAAACGGCACTACCGTCTCTGTTTACCTTCCACTTGTTCATCAAGATGAGGCTTCTCCTCAAGACTCTCGGACTGCTTCCCCCTTGCAGCGTGGTTCAGAGCGTGTACTTATCGTTGATGATGAGTATCCTGTACGAAATGTTATTGCTATGAGTCTTGGGCACCTCGGTTACGAAGTCGAGACTGTTTCTTCCGGCGTAGAAGCGCTTGTGCTCTTTGAGGAAGAGGGCAAGAGGTACGATTTGATGATACTTGATATGTTAATGCCCAAGCTTTCAGGGGAAGAGGTATTTCGTCGTGTTCGTGAAATAGACCCCATGGCGAATGTCCTTGTGATTAGTGGTTACAGCTCTGAGGCTGCTGTTGATGAGATTCTTGCTAATGGTGGAAAGGGATTTATTCAAAAACCTTTTACGATTGATGAGCTTTCACTCAAGGTCCGTGAATGTCTCGATGGGGAAGCTTAGGTATGTTTGAAGCTCGAACGGTCTCTCGTTCTTTTGGTAAAAATCGTGTCCTTGATCGCCTTTCACTGAAGCTAGAAGAACATTCGTTTAATGCTCTGATTGGCCCTAGCGGATCAGGAAAAAGTGTCTTACTCAAAATTCTTGGTGGAGTGGACCAGCCCGAGACAGGAGAGGTGGTGAGTACGTCAGGCGACTTAGGGCCAAACGATCGGAGTCTGATGTTTCAAGAGGGAGCGCTCTTTGACTCTCTGTCGGTTTTTGACAATGTTGCCTTCCCGCTTGTTCGGGGCAATGTGCCGTGCGCGAGTTTGCCATCGAAGACTTTGGAAGACGTTCACGAGAAGGTGGAGTCGATTTTACGTCATGTTGGTCTTACTAAGGCAGCCTATAAAATGCCTGGACAGTTGAGTGGGGGAATGCGTCGAAGAGTCTCGCTTGCTCGTGCGCTTGTGAACCGACCTCGGTGTGTTTTTCTCGACGATCCTACCTGTGGACTCGATCCTGTAGCAAGTAGTGTGATTATGGATCTTATTTGTGATCTTCATGCTGAGTATAAGCCCACTATGGTGCTTGTCAGTCATGACCTGCGTCGCCTTCTCCCTGTCGCTGAGCGTATTATTGCGCTGTTTGAAGGAGAGATTGTTTTCTCTGGCCCGCTTGCAGATCTTGTTTCTTCCGCTCCGGAAGAGGTGAGACGTTTTGTATCTTGTCGTTTTGATTTTGGAGGAAAGCCTCTCTATGTTTCTTAGGAGAGCACGCGAGTTATGACTCACCGAAATCGTATAGCAAGAGCAAAAAATACATTCCTCTCGGGGCTCGGGGCACCTGAGCAGGGGGAGTTTGTAGTCGACGCGTTCCAAAAAAACGCGATTGATTCCGCCGTAAAGGGGCATGATACGCTTGTGGTTGCCCCCACTGGAGCAGGAAAAACCTTCATTGCTATCGAGGCTATTCGTGCCTATCTCTCAATGGGCATGAAATCCGTATACACTACGCCACTCAAAGCACTCTCAAACACGAAGTATAACGATCTTAAACGAATTTTCGAGCCTGCTCATTCTGTTGGTTTACTCACAGGAGATCGAAAGATAGAAACTGATGCTGATGTTGTTGTTGCAACTACTGAGATCTACCGAAATGAGCTTTATAGTGGCACAGAGAGGTACTCGCTGGTTGTGCTTGATGAAGTACATTTTATTGCCGATCCGCAACGTGGTGCTGTGTGGGAAGAGAGTATTATTTTAACTCCTAAAGATGCAAGCTTGCTTATGCTCTCAGCTTCAATCTCCAATGCTGCTGAGATTGCATCCTGGCTGGAGTCTATCCGTGAGAAGCCGTGTACGATCATCTCTGAAACGGTACGCCCTGTAGAGCTCCGTCTTGGTTTCCTCCATCCAGAGTTCGGTGCGATCCCTCTTCGAAATGAAAAGGGTGGGGTGATGCAAGAAGTCACTGAGTATTATTCCCAAGGGAGAAAAGGGCAACGCCGTGGTCCGTTTGCTAACAGAAAAGGTGGCGGTGGGCGCTCTGGAAATAGGGGCCGAGGTGGAGGCCGTGGTGGCCGAAGAGGAGGTTCACGAGGCAATAAGGGCCGAAAGTAAGCGATGCAAAGAGATTTTCCTGTTACAACTATCCTTGATGAGCTGCAGAGAGATAATCTCCTTCCAGCCATTCTTTTTCGCACATCACGAAAGCAGTGTGATGATGATGTCTCGCGCTTATCGAAGGCCAAAATAGGGACGATTCCTGATAGTGACCAGCAAGAGTTGCGTGATTTAATTGATGGAGTGCTCGCGAAGTACTCGATCGAGCGAGAAGTTATTACTGAACATGCGCACTACGCAGCGCTCATCCGCACGGCGGCAGGAGCCCACCACGCTGGGCAACTCCTTCAGTGGCGCTTAGTGCTCGAAGAGTTAATGTCTGCAGGGAAGCTCCGTTTAATGATTGCTACTGGGACGGTAGCTGCCGGAGTGGACTTTCCCGCACGGTCTGTTGTGATCACAGCTCACAGTAAACGTGGAGCTGAAGGATTTAACAATCTCACCCCGAGTGAATTCCAGCAGATGTCTGGCCGGGCTGGTCGTCGTGGGAAGGATGCGGTGGGCATCTGTCTTATTGCTCCAGGGCATTTTAGTGATGCGCGAGTTATTCACGAAGTAGCAAACCGCCCACCAGAACCGCTTCGCTCTGCATACTTTGCGGCCCCCTCTTCGGTGCTCAACCTATTGAAGTATCGTACGGTCGATGACCTCAAATACATGATTTCTAATAGTCTTGCTTCTTTTGTTGATCGAAAGAGTGCCAGTGGGATGCGCCATGAAGCTGATGAACTAGAAGGGCGCTCGAGCTCAGAAGAAGGTCTTTCGCCAGATCAACAGAAAAAAATGGCAAAGAGGGCGCGTCGTCGCAGGAGGGAAGCCGATGAACTTGAGCAGCGACAAGCGAGCCAACTTGAGCTTTCACTCGGTGGTCTAGAAACTCTGGGCTACCTCGATTCAAAGGGGCTTACAGAAAAAGGAATGTGGGCTGCTGAACTGTGTACGAGCCTCGTCTTGCAACTTGCCGATGCTATTGAAGAGGGGCTCTTTTACGATCTTCCCGCCATAGAGCTTGCTGCACTTGTTGGTTCGATTGCTGGAGACTCTCACCGTGTCTATTTTTCATTGGCAAAGAACCCGCTCGAAAAAGAACGTTACACGGCATTAGCTGAAGTTGTTCAAAGGGTCAATGCAACGTATCAAGGCCCAACAACCGCTGGTGAAACCAAGGTGATCCCCCACGGAGGGCTTACTGTAACAACGTGGATGTGTTCTGATAACTGGAGTAACTTCTCGTCGCTCCTGAAGCTCGCTGGTGTGGCAGAAGGTGACGCAGCAAGGCTTATTACGCAAACTGCCGATCATCTCAGTCAGCTCGCTCGTCTTTATGAGACACATCCTGAGTTGGCGCGTACAGCTAGTGAGGCACGAGATGCGCTGCTCAGGCCTCCGCTAAGTGACAGCCTTCTTATTCAGTAGCCATCTTGTGTGCCGCAGGGCGCGCTTTTGTATCTTTGTGGCTTGATGGTCCAGCTATTCCAATTCAAAATAGTTGTTGATGCTCTTCAATTCTGTTGAATTTTTTCTTTTTCTCCCTGTCGTTTTTTGTCTCTATTGGAGTCTTGCTCCTCGTGCCCAGAATGTTCTCTTGCTTGCGGCAAGTTATCTCTTTTACGGTTCGTGGGATTGGCGCTTTTTAGGACTCATCATCCTTTCTAGTTTTACGGATTATATTGCTGGGGAGAAAATTGCCAACGGATCGCGCCCTAAAGCGTGGCTCTTGCTCAGTTTAGTCGTCAATCTTGGTGCGTTAGTCGTTTTTAAGTATCTCGATTTTGGAATTGAGTCGCTCAGTGAGCTTTTGATGCTCTTTGGGGTTACTCCGCATCTTCCCACCTTACGCATCGTGCTCCCGGTCGGAATTAGCTTTTATACCTTTCAGACCTTGAGCTATACGATTGATATTTACTTCGGCAAAGGCAAAGCCACGAACGATCCGATTGCCTTCTTTACCTTCGTTGCTTTTTTCCCTCAGCTTGTCGCAGGCCCGATTGAGCGTGCGACAAGCTTGCTCCCTCAATTTCTCACTACCCGCCGTTTCGATGCCTCGTTGGCAGCTGATGGCGCGAGGCAGATTCTCTATGGAATGTTTCTCAAAGTTGTGATTGCAGACAATCTCGCTCCGATTGTTGATGCCGCCTACGGCGATCCTTCGAATACATCAGGACTCACCTTGCTGTTGGCGACCTATGCGTTTGCCTTTCAGATCTATGGAGATTTTGCTGGGTATTCTCACATTGCCATCGGATGCTCTCGGCTCTTTGGGGTATCACTGAGGCGAAATTTTGCTTATCCTTATTTCTCTTCAAATGCCCGCGAGTTTTGGCAGCGTTGGCACATGAGCTTATCTACCTGGTTTCGCGACTATTGTTATATTCCACTTGGTGGAAATCGGTGTTCAGTGTTACGCAGCAAGTTTAATGTCTTTGTGACGTTCTTGCTGAGTGGGTTGTGGCACGGTGCAGGTTTGTACCGCTGCCATGACCTATGGGTTCAAGATCATCGATGAATTGACGGCAGGTCTGT
>JAUIBK010000060.1 GCA_030428205.1 bacterium | reverse complement strand
AAGCTCGCATGGCATCTGGGTCAACATCGATTTGATATTCTTTTACGAACCCACCAATCGAGGCTACTTCTGAAATTCCATCAACGCTTTGAAGTGCGTACCTAACTTGCCAATCTTGAATAGAGCGAATCTCGTCAAGATCCCATCCACCGGTTGGTTTGCCACCCGGATCTCGACCTTCAAGCGTGTACCAAAACACTTGCCCAAGAGCCGTAGCATCAGGGCCAAGTGTTGGAGATACATCGGGCGGCAGAGTTCCAGTGGGAAGGCTTGAGAGTTTTTCGAGGATTCGAGATCGTGACCAGTAAAACTCAACATCTTCTTTAAAGATCACGTAGATCGACGAGAACCCAAAGAAAGAGTAGCTTCTAATCGTTTTAACCCCTGGGATTCCAAGGAGAGCTACAGTCATCGGATACCCAATTTGGTCCTCTACATCTTGGGGTGAACGGCCAGCCCATTTTGTGAAAACGATCTGTTGATTCTCCCCAATGTCTGGTATGGCATCAACTGGGACTGGATCTCTAGGAAGTGACTCAATCTCCCAATCAAAAGGGGCAACGAGAATTCCCCAAGTAATTACAGCAGTAGTAAAAAGCCCAACGATGAGCTTATTCTCAAGGCAAAATCGAATGATCGCTCCCATCTAGAGTTCTCCTTCGATTGATCCACAACCAAGCATAGAGGCTCCGAAGTAGGGGTTTCTGACTTTGTTACCCCGTTGTAACCAATTTCCTCCTTTGCCATTCATTGCCATCGGACAATGAGCCTTAACTGCATCGAGTTCTTTTGGAAGTTTGTAACTTTCTAGATCAGTGAGAAGAGCTTTGGTTACTGAACCAAAGTTATCCCGAAGTACAGAAATATCTTTAAACTGATCAGGAAGTTGCTTGGTAAGCTCTTGAAGTTTTGCGAGGCTTGAGTTGTGGCTTGCTACCTTTAGTGCTGTAATCTCTTTATTTGCTTCCCCCAGATCGTCCAATGCAAGAGCTTCACTGAGATTAAGATATCTTTCTAAAACTGGTGCATCTTTAGTAGAAAGTTGCACTTTCTCAGTAGCGTTGCTCGTATGAGAGCTGTCATCGTCATGGCTCGCTTCTTGGTCCATCTCGCCATGATTATGACCTCCTCCTGACTGCTTAATACCTTCAGGATTCATCATGCTCCTCATGCCCTTAATCTGAAGGTCAGCATCAATCTTAAAAGCTCCCGTAGTTACAACAAGCTCTCCCTCTTTTAGACCATCTTCGACTATATAGTGTTTACCAGCGCGTGGTCCTAGAGTGATTTCTCGTGGAAAGTAGCGAGACTCTTTTTTTTCCTTTACATAGACAATTGCTCGTTTTCCTGTCAGAAGGGGAGCAGAAGCAGGGATTACAAGTGGTACAGGAGCGTCGGAAGATTCCGTTATGTATCCAAGCTTTTCTGCAGGAACAAGATCCATTCCACAGATTGGGCATGTTCCAGGAGTGTCTTGAATGACCTCAGGATGCATTGGCCCTACGTACTTTCCTTTCAAAGCGGTGTCGATAACTTTCCCTGCTCCATAGACGCGCGCCTTAACAACACCGTTTACAAAGAGTCCCGGCTTGAGTGCATGATTTGAGTTATCAACGTTTACACGAACTCTGGTAGTTCGTGTTGCTTGGTTTAGAACCGGAGAGATAAAAGAGATCGTTCCGTGAAAGGTTTTTCCAGGAATTGCTTGAGTGCTAAACTCTACATCTTGACCGTAGCGAAGCCAGGGAAGATCACTTTCATAGGCATCGAGATGTAGCCAAAGAGTGCTAAGATCAGCAATAGAGTAGACACGTGTTCCCGTTTGTACATACATCCCCTCAGTTGCACTTCTTTCAACTACTACTCCTCCAGTAGGTGCATATATGGTGACCCTATCACTGGCCTTCCCGCGCGCCTCGATTTCTTTTACCTGGCGCTCATTCAGTCCAAGTAGGAGAAGTTTTTCTCGTGCTGCTTTGTATGATTGCTCTGTTGAGCGTCTTACAAGTGAACTTGCAGCACTTCCAAGGCGTTTAAGTGATTTTGCACCCTGAATAAGCTCCTCTTGAGCGCTTATAAGCTCAGGGCTATAAAGCTCAATCATGTGATCGCCTTTATTGACCCTGATACCCGTGTAATCAACAAACATCCTATCCAGTCTTCCAGGAACCCAGGCCGTTATATGAGTAAGTCTTGTTTCGTCATAGTCGAGCATTCCGACCATCCGAACCTCTTTCATGACTGACATTCGTTTGACTTTAGTAACTGAAATTTCAGCGAGCTTCTCAGCGGTTGGGGAAAGACGAAGTGAGACCATAGCTGCGCTATCATCTTCTGGATCTGTTGTAAGAGGGATTAGATCCATACCACAAATGGGGCACTTGCCTGGTTCAGGGAGTTTTATTTGGGGATGCATCGAGCAAGTCCAAAGCTCTGAAACGCTTTTATGGCTGCTGTGATCATGGCCTTGAGAGAAAGCAGGGACGGCAAATCCAAATACTAAAAGTAAGATTACAAGAAACTGTTTCATGATTTGGACTCCTCCGAAGTATTCTCTGAAAATTCCCCAACTAGCGCTGCTAGCGCTGTATTCGCTATCTGACTATCTGCCTGCGCCCTAGAAAGTGAGAGCTTAAAATCAAGTAGGGTTCTTTCAGCATCAAGAAGATCAACAAAGCTTATCTCTCCTGCTTCAAATGCTGTGTAACTTGATTCAAGCGACTCGGTCGCTTTTGGGACCAAGGTATGCTCGAACAAAGTGATTCGTCGCTTCGAGTCCTTGATGTCAAAGACAGTTTTTGCCAGTTTTGAGGATAGTTCGAATTTTTTAGCTTTCGCCATCTCTTCCACAGAGCGCTTAGAATTTTTCGCTTCAGCAAGGCCCGCTTCGTATTTGGATCTATAAAGAGGAAGCGTAATTGAGAACATCCCAACTAGTGCATCATCGCCGCTTTCAGATCCTGCCATCTCCCTATCACCGACAAAGACATAATCTGCACCAACTGATAAATCGGGATAAAAATTCTTGTTTGCTAGATCAATACCTAGTTTCTTTGCATCGAGTAGGGCTTCTAGAAGTAAAAGCTCTGGATTGCTTTGGAGCATTTTTCCCTCAAGAGCTTGTTGTTCTAAAGAGAAAGTAGATATAGTTAAAGGTTTGAGGCTATTTTTTGAGTCTTCCGAGTTAGTTCGTACCTCTTTGGTTGTATCTCTGTTTAAGAGAGAATTAAATCGAGCAAGTAAAGGAGCGCGCATGTCCTCAAGCTCCTTTACTTTATCCTCCATTTTTCCAAGTTCGACTTGGACCTTAATGAGATTTGCTTGGGTTCCTGTCTGTGAGCGGTAACGTTGAGTTAAAACTTGCTCCCATTGTTTGAGAAGTTCGAAGTTTGCATCCGTGATCTCTGTGGCGCTTTTAAGGTAAGCGAGCTCAAGATAAGCGGTTGTAAGATCAAGAACGTATTTGTTCTTTTTTGCGAGAAAAGCAAACCACGTCGCTTTTGCTTCACTATCTGCAATTTCACCTTTTAGGCCAAGCTTTCCAAACCATGGAATTGGCTGGGCAAAACCAACTCTGTGCTCCTGCGGACCAACACGAGTCTCAATACTTTCAATGAAATAGCCATAGCTTAGCTTTGGATCGGGGAGCGACGAGACTTGAGGAGACTTTTGAAGAGCAGCTCTATAAATCTCAAACGCAGATTTCAAGCCAGAGTTTACCTTTAGCCCGTACGTGATGTAATCAGAAAGTGATGAGTTATCTTCGAGCGAGGAGGACTCATTTGCTGAGAAGGAAGAATATGAATCCTCTGCACCCGCAGGACTTGGGGGAATTCTGGTAGCTCTTGTCTTACTCGTTGAATGAAGTTCAGTCGTTGGTGCTACTGCAGGGGAACATCCAAGCAATGTAGCTCCCATTAACATGAGAAAGAGAAGGTTTAAATTTTTAGTAAATGTATTCATTATCATTGCCCTAGATTTTTTTCTTTAATGTTTCCGCTCGCTAGCAAGAGGCGCAAAAACACACTCTCCCTGCAAAAAAATATATTGCGGAAATATGAAAGGATTAGGGCTTCAGATAAGCCAACGGCAGAGGGAGGAAGATGAGGTAACACGTGGAGGCGGAGAGGGTGGACTTCCTCTTATCGCGTGTGGCGAGTAGGTAGCCGCCCAAGATGAAAAAACATTTAGGCTTAGGGTAGGTGCCTTTATCTGCTCACTAAGAGACTTTATAGCAAAGTCGAGATTCTCTGCTTTGGCAAAAAGCACCCCGTTATTGCAATGAAGATCCCCGCAGCAACTATCAGGGTGTGAAGATTCATTCTCAGTATCACTTGAAGTATGATCTGAGCTCGAATGACAAGGGGGTAGTTCTTGTGATTCAGTTTTAGGGGACGGCTGAGATGCGCTGTCCGCTAGGCACTCACACGGCGTTACGTAGATGAGGAGCGATGCCACCAGGCACAGGGTCAGAAAGGGATTTCGTTTGTTTCTAACTATTCTCATCTAATCAAAACGATAAAATATATCAGCCAGCTCTTCAACCTTCTTCTCACGATCTCCTTTTCGCTTAGATTGAAAAGCTTCAGTAACACAGGAGTTTAGATGCGTTTTTAGTATCTCAGCTTCGAGTGACTTAAGAGCAGAACGAGTAGCTCTAAGCTGAGTAAGAATCTCTGGGCAGTACCTCTGCTCCTCAATCATTCTTCTGACACCTTCAAGTTGGCCGGAAGCACGGTTTAACCGGGAGAGTTGTTTCCTATGAGAAGGGTGCTCCCCCTCGTCACTACAACAGTGATCTTGACTTTTACTCTTCATGTTCTTAATATACCCCCATGGGGTATATAAGTCAAGAGGCAGTGACTGCCCCGGTGATTTTTTGGATGGTGATAACATGGAAAAATCGTTTGATATTTCTGGAATGCACTGTGAGAGCTGCATAGGAAAGATAAAAGGAGCGCTCGAAAAGGTGGAGCATGTCACGAGTGCTGAAGTAACCCTTTCGCCGCCTAAAGCTACTCTAGATTTACACTCCGAGGTTCCTTTTGCTGTACTTCAAGAAGCCGTTTCCTCAGTTAGTAAATACGAGTTGAAGGAGGTAGAGGGCAAGATTGCTGAAAAGACCCCGGCTGTAAGTAGCCCCGAAGAGGGAAAATCGCTCTATCCGCTGTTTCTCATCGTTGGCTACATCCTCGGGGTCGTTATCTTTGCGGGGTATGGCTCTAACAACCTCTCTATGTCGTGGTTAATGCGACAGTTCATGGCTGGGTTTTTTATCACTTTTTCCTTCTTTAAACTTCTCGACCCTGAAGGATTCGTATCTGCCTTTAGAGGCTATGACCTTGTAGCGAGACGTTATCCTGCCTACGGCTGGGCATATCCTTTTATTGAGCTTGTGCTGGGACTGTCTTATTTGACCGGAATTCTTCTTGTGCCTGCATACGTAGCCACAATCCTCATAATGGGAGTCGGCGCGATTGGAGTTTTCAAAGTATTAATAAACAAGAATAGCATTCAGTGCGCGTGCCTTGGGACGGTTTTGAATCTCCCTATGACCAAGATCACGTTAATTGAGAACCTATCCATGGTAGCAATGGCAGTTTTAATGCTTGGAATGATTGGATGGTGGTAAAGGTAGCGAATGACTGAATTTTTCGAGCTTTGGAGTAAATGCGTACACAACAGTGGCCCTTTTATGCAAAATCGCAGCCGGGTTTAAGGGCTTCGATCTTTATGTGATATCATTGGAATGGGATTTGATATCTGAGGGATACCTCTTATGATTGTCCAGTTCAAGTATCAGTGCTAACCTGCCGAGAGGTAAGTGACTTTAATAAATGCACACCAATGAAGCTTTTGAGGACGCACATATTGCTAAACAGACTTATCGCGTTTCTATTCGCGCTAAGCTGCTTCTTCCCGGCCCAGGTCGTTCTTGCCTTAAAAGATTGTGGAACACATGAAATCGTTTCCTGTGAGGAACACGATGACCAACATTTAGTTGCCCGACATGTGGAGGGTTCTAATGGAAGATTGGAAGTAAAGCAGGATGTTTCTACCCTTGCTAAAGCTTCAACTAGTGAGGAACATGACACCGCCCACCAGATCGAAAAATCAGAACAGAACTTAGCGACCGTTACAGAAACTTCTACGGGTCTTGAAAATTTTACTCCTTCTGTAGCACTGGCATCGATTCATAGTTTTGAGGGTAGTTTCATTACAATGACTCTCTGGCCAAATGCACCGCCAGATCCAAGAAACACCTTTCTCTCTTTCCTTCCTTCAGTTCGCCTCCAAGTCTGAAATCTTCTCATAGTACGTAGTCCAACGGATGCCTTCAAGCATTTGCGTTGGTAATTGCCGTGCACATTTCGTCGGCGTCACTTTGAGAGGAATTTTAAATGTATAACAGAGAATTTATTAGGTGTAGGAGCACAGTAGTTATTTTCCTAGTGGTTCTTGTGCTTCCGTTTCAATTGGCAGCTGAGACACCAAAGGGAGGGAGCACCCTAAGGGTTGAACAGTTAAGAGCGCATGCTTTTTCTAAAAGCCCGCTTGTTGCAGGAATTGATGCGAACTTTGCAAGTCAGGTAGGAACGGCAATTGAGACTGGACAGCTCCAAAATCCAGAGCTCCAAGGGCAGGCACAGTACGCGGAGTCGTATTCAGGAATGCGCCCAGACGATCGGTACTCGGTAAGTCTCTCTCAACCTCTTCGCCCAAGTGATTTTGGAACGAGAAGTGCCGTAGAGCAGCTGTTAAGGAAGGCGGCAACGCAACAACAACAGTTTGAGCTACTTGAGCTAAGCCAGAATATTCTTCTTCAGTACGTAAACCTTTGGGTTCTAAATGAACGCAAGTCATTTGTAGGAAAGATGAGAGCTCTTGCCAAAAGAAAGGCTTCTTTGGCAGCTGAGGGAAAAAACAAGGGGTTTCTAGGAACAAGCGAGGTCAAGCTTCTCCAGGGCGCAGCTGCACGGCTTAAACTTTTAGAGCTCGGTTTACAGGCAGACATATCAGATGCTGAAGCGGGGCTCACAAACGTTACCGCTTACAGCTTTGCAAATTATCGAGTTGAAAGGCCCAGCTTTCCTCCAATTCCTTCACTCGAAACGGCTCTTGAGAGAAGTAGGGAGAGCAAGCTCGGGATAAGAAGACGTATAGACCTCCTAGAGCAAGTAGCTCAAAAACAAGCTGACCTTGCTAAGAAAGACTCCTTTCCTGGATTTACACCGAGCCTAGTTTACGAGCACGAGGATAATACAGATTTCATTGGATTTGGGGTGACCTTTGAGCTTCCGTTTTTTAATAGAAATCAAGGTGAGATTCTAAGAAGACAAAAAAAATCACGGGAGCTTCAAGTGCAAAAAAACTACTTAGATGGAAATGCGTTTAGATCTGAGCTTGAAGCGACACTGAAAATGACAAATCTGAGATATGAGCAAGCCAAAACATATGAAAAGGAAGTGTATCCATTATTTCGGGAGGCGCTAAGGGCGGCGGAGCGCCAGTTTGAGTCTGGGCAAACATCAGTAGTTCAGCTTTGGCAGGCTTTTCTGTCACTTAATGATGCCAATGAAGAACAGCTCTCGCTTTGGGTGCAAGCCTATGCGGCTGGGAGCAAGCTAAGCTTGATTTTAGGAGAAGAATTATGAGCATAACGAGAAAGTTTGTGAAGTCGGCTCTTTGGGCCACTTTTGTCTGTGTATTTGCTGTATATCCACTGGGACTGGTTGCGCAAGACCATGATCACGATCATGACCATAGTCATAGCGAGGAAGATACGCACGCCGACTCTTATAAAGAGGAAAAGACTGAGCACGATCACTCAGATGATGACCATCACGGTCATGCGCATGAAGAATCTGAAGAGCACGGGGATCATGAAGGTCATGATTCACATGATGATCATGGACACGACCATTCGGAAGGAGGTCATGACGACCATAGTGGCCACGGACACGGTCATGGTGAAAGTTCTCCGGTGGAATGGACTGATGAGCTTATTAGGGAATCCGGTATTTCAATTAAGAGAGCAAGTTCAGGTGAAATATCAGTTGGACTCGATCTCCCTGGGAAAATAGTCTCTTACGAACCTAATGTGGCCCACATTATCCCTCGTTTTCCAGGCATTATTCGAGAAGCAAGGAAGCATCTCGGTGAAAAAGTAAAGAAAGGTGATGTCCTTGCGGTTATTGAGAGCAATCAATCCTTAAATCCCTATGAAGTTAGGTCGCCAATTAGTGGTGTTATAGTAAAGCGCCACTCAACAGTCGGGGAGTATGCTTCAGAGTCTACTGATATTTTTGTAGTAGCCGACCTCTCAACTGTATGGGGAGAATTTTATGTTTTTTCAGATGACTTTGCGAAAATAAGAGACGGACTTCCTGTACTTGTAGATGTAAAACCACTTTCCTCACCAATTCGCTCTAATATTTCCTTTGTCTCACGGGTAGTAGATGAACATACCCAATCAAAGTTTATAAGAGCGGTGCTCCCTAATGAGCAAGAGCTACTTTATCCTGGAGCATTTGCCAACGCTTTGGCCGTACTTGAAACAGCTAAAGCTAAGGTTGCTGTTGATAGTGATGCTTTACAAAGACTTGAGGGAAGCGAGGTCGTTTTTGTTTGGGAAGGTAACTCGTTCGAGGCTCGCCCAGTCATTACGGGAAAACGTGACAAGCACCGAGTCGAAATCCTAAGAGGACTGAAAAGTGGTGAGAAATACGCTTCTGGAAATACCTTCCTTATAAAGGCTGAGTTCGGAAAGTCGGAAGCAGAACACGCACACTAAATTTTAAAGGATAAGGTTTATGCTTGAGCCAATACTACAATTCTCTATTAAGCATCGATTCTTTGTCGTGCTTGTTACATCGATGCTAGCGCTCTTTGGGGTGTATTCGTTTACGCAGCTTCCAATTGATGCCGTACCCGACATTACCAATAATCAAGTACAGATCAACACTGTCTATCCTGCGTTTGCTCCAACCGATATCGAAAAGCAGATTACTTTTCCAGTTGAGACAGCCTTAGCAGGTATTCCCGGTCTTGATTATACGCGATCAATCTCAAGAAATGGCTTCTCTCAAGTTACTGCCGTATTTACAGACGATACAGACATATATTTTGCAAGACAACAAGTTGGAGAACGCCTTTCTCAGGCTAAAGAAAGCCTCCCCGAAGGAGCTGAACCTGGTATGGGACCTATCTCAACGGGTCTTGGTGAAGTGTATATGTGGGTAGTTGAATATGGGGAGCCGAAGAGAGAAGTAGAAAGTGGTATGCCTGGTTGGCAGAAAGACGGAAGCTATCTCACTCCTGAGGGGAATATTTTACGATCCCAGCTAGAGCAGGCTGCGTACCTAAGAGAAGTACAGGATTGGATTATTAGACCACAGCTTGCTCTTGTAAAAGGAGTTGCTGGGGTAGATTCAATAGGAGGATATCTTAAACACTTCACAGTTGAACCTGATCCTGAAAAGCTTCTTGCCTTTAACCTAAGTTTTCACGATTTGGTGCAAGCTCTTGAGCGGAACAATATAAGCACAGGTGCTGGTTACATTGAAAACAGGGGGGAGTACTACGTTGTTCGTGCTGATAGCCGTTTAACGACTTTGAAAGAGATAGCTTCTGTCGTAATAGGAGAGCGTGAAAATATTCCGATAAGAGTACGAGATATCGGTGCTGTGCATGTCGGAAAAGAGCTCCGCACGGGATCAGCGAGTACTCGCGGTGAAGAGGCTGTAGTTGGTACAGCACTGATGCTGATAGGCGAGAATAGTCGGACTGTGGCTGCGGCTGTTCACGAGAAACTAGAAGAGATAAACAAGAGTCTCCCCTCCGGTATTGTTGCAAATCCTGTCCTTAATCGAACGAAGCTAGTTGATGCAACTATCAAGACAGTTAGAAATAATCTTCTTGAAGCTGCAGTACTAGTGATTGTCATCCTTTTCGCTCTGCTCGGAAATTTTCGCGCTGCTCTTATAACTGCTCTCGCAATACCACTTTCTATGCTGATGACCGTGACAGGAATGGTTCAAACTAAAATTAGTGGAAATTTGATGAGTCTTGGAGCAATTGATTTTGGACTTATTGTCGATGGTGCCGTGATAATCATCGAAAACTGCGTAAGGAGACTCTCTGAGAAGCAACAAGACATGGGAAGGGTGCTCAATTTAAAAGAGAGACTGCATGAAGTTTCTATCGCTACAAAAGAAATGATTAAACCCTCTGTGTTTGGTCAGGCGATCATTATCACGGTTTACATTCCGATTCTTTTTCTGACTGGTATTGAAGGAAAGATGTTTCAGCCTATGGCTCTAACCGTCATTTTTGCACTGGCTTCTGCTTTTCTTTTATATGTTGCTTTTACACCCGCTATGGCCGCTATCTTTCTTAGCGGAAACATTAGAGATAAAGAAAACCGCTTGATCCTGTTTTTAAAGAAAGGATACAAGACGGGGCTCAACTGGTCAGTCAAGCACCCTTGGGCGGTTATAGCCGTAGCAGTTCTTCCGTTTGTGATCTCACTTTTTGTTTTCTTTCGTCTGGGGCAAGTATTTGTACCAGCTCTAGATGAGGGAGATATCGCTATGCATGCGATGCGCATTCCAAGTACTTCTCTTACTCAGTCGCAAGAAATGCAGTTTAAAGTAGAAAAGGCGCTTGCGAAGTTCTCCGAAATAAAAGTTGTCTTTTCAAAAACCGGAACCGCAGAAGTTGCCTCCGATCCAATGCCTCCGAATGTGTCTGATACATTTGTTATTTTGAAACCTAAAGAAGAGTGGGCGGATCCCTCCAAATCGAAACTGGCACTCATTGAAGAGATTCAGGAAGCGGTGATGAAGCTTCCTGGGAATAACTATGAATTCACTCAACCGATTCAGATGCGTTTCAATGAGCTTATCTCAGGAGTTAGGGGGGATGTCGCAGTCAAGGTTTTTGGTGAGGAATTCGATAAAATTCTTCCGGTTGCAAATTCGATTGCTGAAATATTGCGAACTATTCCAGGTGCGGCAGACGTAAAAGTAGAGCAAGTGACCGGCCTTCCAACTCTCGACATAGATATAGATCAAGAAAAGATTTCACGCCTTGGGATCGATGCTTTAGATGTTCATGAAGAAATCGCAGCGGCTGTAGGCGGAAGGGAAGCCGGATTTGTCTTTCAAGGAGACAGGCGTTTTGACTTGGTAGTTCGATTAGCTGATTCAGTAAGGGAGAATATTGATTCTCTTAGTGCTCTTCCTATCCCGATTATGGGGGGTGGACACGATCGAACGGATTCTATGGAAGAAGATGCTCTAAAGACAGAGTATTTAACATCAGAAACGGCTCCATCGTACATCCCCCTTCGATCTATTGCAGAGCTTCGAGTTGAGGATGGGCCGAATCAGATCAGCAGAGAAAATGGAAAACGCCGAATAGTTGTGCAGTCCAATATAAGAGGACGTGACCTAGGAAGTTTTGTAGATGAAGCGCAAAAGAGAGTTGACGAGGAAATCACATTGCCCGCCGGGTCTTGGCTTGCTTGGGGTGGGCAATTTGAGAATTTGGTAGCAGCGAAGAAACGGCTTTCCGTAGTCGTTCCAATCTGCTTTTTACTTATTTTACTTCTTCTCTTCTCTGCTCTTGGCTCATTTCGAGAAGCTCTCATAGTGTTCACCGGCGTCCCATTGGGTTTAACAGGCGGAATATTCGCGCTTTGGCTAAGAGGGATTCCATTTTCGATCTCAGCAGCGGTTGGCTTTATAGCCTTGTCTGGAATCGCCGTACTAAATGGACTCGTGATGGTTAGTCGAATTAATCAACTTAAAGTAGAAAAAGATAGCACTCACCAAGCAATAATGGATGGTGCCCTTTCCCGACTTAGACCAGTGCTTATGACTGCTCTTGTTGCTTCACTTGGGTTTGTTCCTATGGCACTCGCAACTGGAACGGGAGCTGAAGTGCAACGACCTCTCGCTACGGTTGTGATCGGAGGACTTATTACCGCAACGGTTCTCACTCTTTTTGTGCTACCAGCACTCTTATCGCTTTTTGGTTGGGAGAACGATGTTGAGAGGGAAGGAGATAGCGTTTGAGTTCCCAACATCACCACCATTTAGGAGTATCTTCCGGTTCCAGTGAAAAACGCCTTTGGTGGGCGGTAGGAGCAAATATGCTCCTCACTATAGCTCAGGTTGTAGGCGGAATCATTTCTGGAAGTTTATCGCTTATTGCTGATGCTCTTCATAATTTCAGTGATGCTGCATCCCTTTTGATAGCACTCATCGCCGTTCGAATAGGTAGGAAACCGCCCGATAAGTTTAAGTCGTTTGGTTACAAGCGTGCCGAAACAGTCGCTGCGCTTGTTAACCTGACAACGCTGATCTTAATTGGACTCTACCTTGTGATTGAGGCCTTAAAGCGCTTTTACTCACCGGAGGAAGTGGAGGGATGGACGGTCGTATATGTTGCTGGCTTGGCACTGGTAGTCGACATCTTCACAGCGGTTCTCACCTACTCTGATTCAAAAAATAGTATGAATATCAGAGCCGCGTTTCTCCACAATGTCACAGACGCCCTCGCTTCGGTCGGTGTCATCTTAGCTGGCACATTAATACTTCTATATCAATGGATCTGGGTGGACGCTGCTATGACGATTCTAATAGCAGGCTATGTCCTTTGGTTAAGCATTCGTGAGATGCCAAAGGTGATACATCTACTGATGGAGGGCACCCCGGCGGGCATAGAAATCAATGATGTTATTGCGGCAATGCAAGATGTCGAAGGAGTGGCTGACGTTCATCATGTTCATATCTGGCAGCTTGATGAGCAACGAAACGCTCTTGAAGCGCATGTGATGTTGAGTAATTTAATCAGAATTGACGATATAAAGGCAGCGATTAAGTCAATGCTGAAAGAGAGATTTGAAATTCAGCATTCAACCCTTGAGTTTGAAAATAACCACTGTCAACAACGACTTTCGTAGTTTATTAACCAGCGCCCTATTTCTCTGGAAAGATAGTCTTGGGATAATTGCCCTAGAATAAAGGTGGGATATTCTGGCAGGTTTAGACACTAGCTTGAGATAGGGTTTTATCACTCGCCGTGTGCCTTGAGGTAATGCCGCAAAAATGCCGCAAAAATGCCGCACTTGCCTGCAACTTTCTTCATTTTCTTACAGTACAACTCAACACATCTCTATTTTTAAGTCACTGAATTTTCTAATTGTAGCGTGTTGAGCAATGTTGTTGCGATCGTGCCAAATCGGCCTTAAAATCCCTCGAAACCTAGTTTCGTGCCGGTTCGATTCCGGCCCTCGGCATTATTTCCACCCTAGTGCTTTGATAAATCAAAAATCATTGTCTCGTAAAGAAGCGGACCCTCGGCCGGAACCGAACCGGCTGCCCCGCAGGGAAGAAGGGGCTTCGATTGAAACTTCCATTGGAAGTTTCGATTCCGGCCCTCGGCATTATTTCCACCCTAGTGCTTTGATAAATCAAAAATCATTGTCCCGTAAAGAAGCGGACCCTCGGCCGGAACCGAACCGGCTGCCCCGCAGGGACATCCTTGTCTCGATTGAAAGTGCTTACTTGTCACCTACCTGAACGAAGAAACTCACCAATTTTGCGAAGGGTCGCTTCACCAATATGATGTTCCGCGCCCTCAACGTCAACTTCAGCAATTTTTCTGGGGACTCCAATCGCTACGAAAAAATCAACGAGTAGCTGATGACGTTTTCGGGCGTAGAGAGCAAGTTTCTTTCCTTTGGGGGTAAGCGAAACAGGCTTTCCGCGAGATGTTTCTAAGTATCCCTCATCCTGTAAGCGGCGAATGGTTCTCAGGGCGGTAACGTGTGAAATTCCTAGGCACTCTGCAATATCACCTGTTCTGGCAGTGCCTTTTGTTTCGGTGAGATCAAGTACAAGCTCTGTATAGTCTTCAGCAGCCTCTAGATTGTGGTGTTTTCTCGTTGCCTTAAATGGTTGAGCTCGGTTCTTTTTTATTTTGCTCATAATCATTCCTGTAGAATGAAAATCCAGGTGAACTTTCCAACTGTTGACATGTAGCGTATGCTACGTTAGAAGGATAGTCAATGTAGCATGTGCTACAAGAAGAGTTGCGATCTATGAAAGGAAGGAATGAGTTATGAATCTGCGATTGCTGGGAGCTGTAGGTATCTTTTTTTTGTTTGGCGTGAGCTCCACTCAAGCTGAAATGGGGCCACTTGGATTTGGCCAAGAGGAACTCAAGAGGGATATGGAGACCGATCGACCTGATTTCACCGAAGGAACTCTCACCGTTGAGCCTGGCCATATTCAAGTTGAAGCTGGTTACACGTATGTGACAGATAGTGAAAATGGCATTGATAGTGACACTCATGATGCTCCTGAAGTTCTCTTGAGGGTTGGCCTCACCGAAAGAACTGAGTTCCGATTTTTCTGGGAAGGATACATCGATGAAGAAATTGACGTTGATGGTATTGGAAGTGAAACCAAAGATGGAGTATCTGACGTTTCAATAGGTTTTAAGCATACCATGGGATTGCAAGATGGACTGATACCGCAATACGGTATTCTCGCCGAGCTTGGTGTTCCTACGGGAAGTGATGATTTTACGAATGACAAGGTGCAACCTCTTGTAAAGCTTCTTTGGGCGTATGAGCTGAATGAGAGACTCGGAATTGCAGGAAATTTCAATTTTGATTTTCCAGTCGTTGATGATGAGAGGTTTCTTGAGCTCTCGAATTCTCTCGCTATGGCTTACTCTCTTACAGAAGAAGTAGGGGCCTACATCGAGTACTTTGGGTACTATCCTGATGATACTGAAATTGATACGACGACTACTCATTATGTCAATGGAGGACTTACGTATCTTCTCAACCCTAACCTCCAGCTCGATGTACGTGCAGGCTTTGGCCTCAACGATGCTGCTGATGATTTTTTTAGCGGTGCTGGTATTACATTTCGACGATAAGGTACTCAAAGCTATTGGAGTTTAAATTATGAAGAGTTTTGTTGTTATAACTTGCGGGAAGCTTTGTTTCTTTGTCGTTCTTGCTCTCTTGATGGTGGGAAAAGTGGGTGCCGAGAGTCACCCTAAAGTTATTGGAACGACTGGAATGATTAGTGATGTCGTGGAGAACATTGCTGGAGAACGTGTGCAGGTTAGTGGACTGATTGGTCCTGGAGTGGATCCTCATCTCTATAAAGCTACGCGCTCTGACATGGCAAAACTCAGCCGTGCTGATATAGTTTTCTATAATGGACTTCTCTTAGAAGGCAAGCTTACAGATGCTCTTATCAGAGTTGCGACCTCAGGGAAAAAAGTACACGCAGTCACAGAATTAATAGATCCAACTTACCTCCTTCAGTCAGAGAAGCTTGCTGGTCACTATGACCCGCATGTGTGGATGGACCCCAAAGCGTGGTTAAAGGCTGTTGAGGTGGTCGAAGCAAAGCTCTCAGAGTTTGATCCTAGTGGAGCACCCACATATCAAGAAGTATCGAGTAAGTACAAGAAAAAACTCACTGAGTTAGATGCGTACTGTGAACAGGTTCTTCAGACGGTACCAAAAGAATCCCGCGTACTTATTACTGCCCACGATGCCTTTAACTACTTCGGAAAGCGTTATGGATACGAGGTACTCGGTATTCAAGGGATTTCCACAGAGTCAGAGGCAGGCGTGCAAGATATTGAGCGCTTGGTTGATATTCTTGTGAAGAGAAAGATTAAGGCTGTTTTTGTGGAAAGCACAGTTTCCCAGCGTAATATCAAAGCTCTTATCGAGGGTGCCGCCGCGCAAGGACATAGGGTGAGTATTGGAGGGGAGCTTTTTTCAGATGCTATGGGAAAACCTGGTACCTATGAGGGTACATACATTGGTATGATCGACCACAATGTGACTACTATTGTGAGAGCTCTTGGTGGAAAAGCTCCAGCAGATGGCTTTCATGGCAAATTACAAACTGGGCAGGACCGTTGAAAGAGTTTCGTCATACCGCAGAACCAAAAACCCTGAAAGATCGTCCAGAGCACAGCTCGGAGAGTCCACTTTCTGTGCACTCTATGACGGTTGCCTACCAGCAAAAGCCTGTGCTTTGGGACATGGAGTACGAAGCACAAGCTCAGTCTCTTATTGCTATTGTTGGTCCCAATGGTGCGGGCAAATCAACTTTTATAAAAGCTTGTCTCAAGCTTATACCACGTGCTACAGGAGTCGTTGAGTTTTGGGGCAAGCCTTATGAGCAAACTCGTGATCGAATAGGCTACGTTCCACAACGAGAATCGGTTGATTGGGATTTTCCAATCTCAGTATTAGAGGTGGTGTGCATGGGGCGCTACCGGATGATTGGATGGTTTAAGTCGGTATCTCCCGAGCACGAAGAAAAGGCCAGAGAGTGCCTCTCCCAAGTTGGGATGGAGGAGTTTGCCGACAGGCAAATTAACCAACTCTCTGGAGGTCAGCAGCAGCGTGTGTTTCTTGCGCGAGCACTTGCGCAGGAAGCAGAGCTTTATTTTATGGATGAGCCTTTTGCGGGAGTAGATGCTGCAACCGAGCGTTCTATCGTAGCGGTTCTTCAGAAACTCAAAGAGCAGGGGAAAACCGTTATTGCCGTACACCATGACCTTTCAACTGTTCCTGAGTATTTTGATAACGTGCTCATGATGAACACCCGCCTCATCGCTCATGGCTCAGTAGAGGAGTGTTTTACCGAAGAGAATCTTAGGCGAACCTATGGCGGAAGACTCTCACTTCTTGATGAAGTTGGAGAAGCTATAGCCCGTGCTGGTCGAGGAGAGTGAGAAGCGATGGCTTTTGACCACTCAAGCACCGTACACTCTATCTCCGATGTATCCTTTGAACTTCCCTCTCTTGCTCAAACTTTTGATGTGCTTACTCTTCAAGCTGGATTTAACTCGGCCGTGGTGGTGGTTGGTGCAACTTTGCTCGGAGTGGCAGCTGGTACCATAGGTGTTTTCGCGTTGCTTAGGGGACGAGCTCTGATGGCAGATGCTCTTGCTCATAGCGCACTTCCAGGACTCGCTGCAGCTTTTCTTTTCGGTGCCTTAAGTGGGATAGGTGGAAAGCATCTTTGGCTTCTCCTTCTTGGTGCAACACTCTTTGGTTTGCTAGCGGTTGCTTGTGTGCAGCTTCTTTCGCGCTTCACCCGTCTTCATGAAGATACTGCTATTGGTGCGGTTTTGAGCTGTTTCTTTGGTCTTGGAGTAGTCCTTCTCAGCCTCATTCAATCGCTCGGTACCGGCGAGGAGGGAGGGCTTTCTCACTTTATCTATGGGCAAACAGCAGCGATGAATCGTGTTGATGCGTATTATATGTTGTTTGCCGCAGTGCTTTCTCTCACCGTTGCTGTGAAGTGCCTCAAAGAGTTTCGGCTTGTCTGTTTCGACGAACATTTT
>JAUIBK010000007.1:112500-115304 GCA_030428205.1 bacterium | reverse complement strand
CCTCCTTAGCAAGCACCGGCTAACTCTGTGCCAGCAGCCGCGGTAAGACAGAGGGTGCAAACGTTGCTCGGAATTACTGGGCGTAAAGCGCACGTAGGCGGACTCGCAAGTCAGATGTGAAATCCCCGGGCTCAACCTGGGAACTGCATTTGAAACTGCGGGTCTAGAGTGGTGGAGAGGGAAGCGGAATTCCAGGTGTAGAGGTGAAATTCGTAGATATCTGGAGGAACAACGGCGGCGAAGGCGGCTCACTGGACCAATATTGACGCTGAGATGCGAAAGCGTGGGGAGCGAACAGGATTAGATACCCTGGTAGTCCACGCCGTAAACGATGGACACTAGTTGTTGGGGCGACCTTACCGCCTCGGTGACGAAGCTAACGCATTAAGTGTCCCGCCTGGGGAGTACGATCGCAAGATTAAAACTCAAAGAAATTGACGGGGGCCCGCACAAGCGGTGGAGGATGTGGTTTAATTCGATGCAACGCGAAGAACCTTACCTAGGCTTGACATCCCGTGCTACCCTGTGAAAGCAGGGGTTTCTTCGGAACACGGTGACAGGTGCTGCATGGCTGTCGTCAGCTCGTGTCGTGAGATGTTGGGTTAAGTCCCGCAACGAGCGCAACCCTTGTCACTAGTTGCCAGCATTTAGTTGGGCACTCTAGTGAGACCGCTTGCCGATAAGGCAGAGGAAGGTGGGGATGACGTCAAGTCCTCATGGCCCTTACGCCTAGGGCTACACACGTCCTACAATGGCTGATACAAAGCGCAGCGAACTCGCAAGATCAAGCTAATCGCAAAAAATCAGTCTCAGTTCGGATTGGAGTCTGCAACTCGACTCCATGAAGTTGGAATCGCTAGTAATCGTGGATCAGCATGCCGCGGTGAATACGTTCCCGGGCCTTGTACACACCGCCCGTCACGCCACGGGAGTTGGGGCTGCCTGAAGAGGCTGAGCTAACCCGCAAGGGAGGCAGGTTTCTATGGCGGTACCGATAACTGGGGTGAAGTCGTAACAAGGTAGCCGTACCGGAAGGTGCGGCTGGATCACCTCCTTTTAGGGAGCCTCGGAGTGAGTTTGCCGTAAGGCGAACAATAGTCTCCCAGTATCACCTTGAGTCCAAGGGGAGTGGGGTTTACCCCGCCGTAGCCTTGGCGAAGGTGGGCAACCAAGTAGGGTGACCAACGAAAGTTTTTACGACTTGGTGTATTTCTCAAGGAAATAACGAGCATCACGTTATGTGCAACGTGAGTCTGCTACTAGTGTGTCACTTTCGAGTGACGCCTCTTTGACTAGCTTCTATCGATGACCAAATTTTCGCATAGAATTTTCGCGCATCTTTAACTTAGCAGTTTATCCTGAGATTCTTCGAAGGGCTAAGATTAAAGAATGAGCGATTGCTTCTGAGCGATTGGTCTTGAGCGTTGTTACAATTTGGTCATGAGTAGATGAAGATCTCCTATGTGAGAGTAAGTAAGGTAGCCTTCTAGAAGGAATACCTTGATTTACTTAGCGTAGTAATCAAATCAAGTATCTCAATTTTCACAGTATGCTGTGAAATTGCGAGGAGTTTACTTCTTGCAATGCATGTCTCGACTTTCCTGAGGCATGTTTGGATCAGTATACAAACTGTTCTGGAGGTTGTTTCTGTGTGTGATGACACGGAGACTTCGATGCCAGAACTTTCGAGTCCGTTTGTTCGTTTTCTTAGTTCTTACTTCGGTGAGAGCGATAGATCGCAAAGACGAGCAAACAAATATTTGTTCATAATTCGCGTTATGAGCAAATTTCTTTTGTGCGCAAAGTTATTCTCGAGCACAGCGTGCTACTACCGATGATCCTTCACTCGAAGGGGAGGTCGTAGCGTAAAAAGTACGTTTAGTAGCTCAAAGTTTTTAAGCTACTAAGGGTGTACGTGAGGATGCCTTGGCACTGGTAGGCGATGAAGGACGTGGTAGGCTGCGAAATGCCTCGGGGAGCTGTCAAACAAGCTTTGATCCGGGGATGTCCGAATGGGGAAACCTGACCGATAGGTCGCCCGCAAGGGAGCTAACCCAGGGAACTGAAATACCTTATTACCTGGAGGAAGAGAAATCATATGAGATTCCCTTAGTAGTGCAAGCGAAGAGGGAACAGGCCAAACCTGAGGAGCATTGATGTGCGTAGCACAACAATGCCACGAGTTCTGCGTAGCTTTAGCGAAGCAGGATTTATCATTTAGATAGAGAGCTCTGCTGCGCAGAGCCCTTCGGTGTATTCATACGCTTTCGCGCATGAATGCTCCTCAGGGGTTGTAGGACCGCAACATGGGACCTGAGTTTGTAGTCGAACAGAGTTGGAAAGCTCGGCCAAAGAGGGTGATAGCCCCGTAAACGAAATGAACATCAGGCCTTAGCGGTATCCTGAGTACCACGGAACACTTGAAATTCTGTGGGAATCTGGGTGGACCATCATCCAAGCCTAAATACTCACCAGTGACCGATAGCGAACTAGTACCGTGAGGGAAAGGTGAAAAGAACCCCGATGAGGGGAATGAAATAGATCCTGAAACCGTACATCTACAAGCAGTGGGAGCACTATGCCCTTTTGGGAATGTGCGACCGCGTACCTTTTGCATAATGAGTCAGCGAGTTACGTCTACGTGGCAAGGTTAAGCCGTTAGGTGAAGCCGTAGCGAAAGCGAGTCTTAATAGGGCGACATAGTCACGTGGAGTAGACCCGAAGCCCGTGCGATCTACCCATGGTCAGGTTGAAGCTGGGGTAACACCCAGTGGAGGACCGAACCGGTTGATGTTGAAAAATCT
>JAUIBK010000007.1:0-110000 GCA_030428205.1 bacterium | reverse complement strand
AGTTATCTCATCCTGTTGGTTATAGCGAGAGGGTCGTACGCAGTAAGCGCAGCTTACACAACGCGGACGAAACATTGGCAGCGCGAGAGCGCTGATTCCAACAGTGACCCTCGAAGCATTTTGCCACGTAGCTTGTTTTTAACCCCAAGACCTAATTCCATTACGGTGAAATTAGGTCCTGGTGGTTATAGCGAGAGGGTCACACCCGTTCCCATCCCGAACACGGTCGTTAAGCCTCTCTGCGCCGATGATACTGCTACACGGTGGGAAAGTAGGTCGTTGCCAGGTATATGCCCTTCTCGAACTTAACGGTTTGAGAAGGGCTTTTTTTTTGCCCTTTCGGAGAATTTCTCCTTAGGAGCAAACTGAATTTCTCCTTAGGAGCAAACTTCGGTTGTGACACGTCCACCATAGTACCCGAAGGGAGGATCCTTTAGCTTGCCTCATCTCTTAGTATTAGAGAATTACTTGCAAGAATAAGCTCTAGAAAAGACACATCCTCCTACGTCCCTATGGGTACTATGAAGCTCTTGGGGTTTTCCCTCACCATTCCCAATGCTTCTTACGCCACATAAGATCTTAGCGTCTCCTCTTTATGCATATGACCTGTTTGTCGAATGTAAGAGTTGAAATCTCGTTTTACTTTTATACTCGTAAAATGACATCAGTAAGCAGGAGGAAGTTTTTGGTAGTTATTAATGTACCTTAGGTACATATATACGGTCCGGGCTCTTTGAAGAGGGATCCTTTGGCATAGTAATTGCAAATTCTTGCTGCGAAAGGTTTTTTATGAGGTGTCGTTATGTGGAAATCTTCATCCTTATTGGTGCTTTTGAGTTTGGTTCTTATATCTCCTCCACTCTTTGCCCAAGAGAAGAAGTATTGTGATTGTGATTTTACCACTTTTCCTGGGCCAGCTCCGGTCATTGTTCCAGTAGAAGAGGAGAAGAAGACGACAGTTATTTTTGCTTGGTGTGTACCAGGCTGCTACGGCAAGAACCCTGCTGGAGCACTTGAGAACTATCGAGAGTCTGAAAAGGAGCTAGGAGCGCAGTCTACGAGGGCAATTCACTATAATGGAACCGTGCGTTCTTTTGAAATTGTTATTCCGCACGAATATCCTCAAGAATAATTTCTCGTAAGGGCCAATAAGATTGTCTGATTTGTGGTGCGAGTACGACTCCTTTCTGGCGGGGGTATCGTTGAGCGAGAGGCCTTTGAAAGGCTTGTGGGGGTGTCGGCGGCCCTCATTTATCCAAAAGAATATATGTATACCCCCGCAAATGAAAATGCCTTGCCTGATGATCATCGGCACTTCTCGTGGAAAGACCCTGATCGGGTCTTCTCGCTTTCTGGCGGGGGGTATGTGTTGTCCCTCTCCGACTACGCTCTTCGAGCTTCGTCGTGACCTGAGCTCTTAAGGACCACGTCGTAGCCTTTGGCGAAGACGGGCGGGGGATACTCCCCGCTCTCGGTACTTCTTGTGCCGGTATTTTCAAGTGCGGGGAGTATAAAACGTTGTAGAGGAGTTGAGTAGTGCATTAACTGCTCTACAATGAGGTGTTCGTATGGCTATCGATGTACACCACATAGAGTCTCAGCTAACGCGTGAAGAATCTCCTGTATTGCCTGGTGCATTCTCTGCTCTTCCCGGCGGTGCTTTGGTCTGCTCAAGTCTACGTGATATGCCACTCATCCTAGATGCTGATACGCACTACGTTGAAGCCCCTCTCGGTGTTTCTTCATATGAACAGATGTTTGCTCGATTCATTAAAAGGAGCGGGGCATTGTTCCAAGATCCTTACCATGCTGAGAGCCAAAGTGGTGTCCTTTGCTTTGGTGCTTACGAGCTGTCTCCTGAAGCGATAAGACCACTCCTTGATAGAGCGTTTCCTCTCTCTTTCTTTAGCGCGGAAGATGTTGCCGTGAGGGAGCGATTTATACAATCTCTTGTTGTGCTCAATAGTGCCTGGGATGAACTTTTTCCCAATGGTGATGTTCACTTTATCTTTAGATTAAATCAGATAAAGGATACATCGTATGCCACGTATCATAGAGACAGCGCTCCCCTAACTGGAGTCTGGAACCTTATGGGTGATGGGACCCGGTGTGTTCTCGATGGTATTAATGAGAATCGATTTCTTAATGCTACTTTTGAAGATGCAGGAAGCTTTGCGAGCAAGGAGCATACTCACAGAGTTTTACAACCAGGCTCTTTTTGTCTTTTTGATGATACGTTAACGCATGCCGCAGCAAAACCAAGCTCAAGCAATCTGAGCTGGAGAGCTGTCGCTCTTTGGGAGTTGGCGGAAGGGTGCCTCCCAAAGAGCGACGATCGTCAGTGGCATAGGCTCTGGGAAAATCTCGACGATTTACTTACGTAAAGTTTTTCTCCAAGAAGCACTAGCACAAAGCAATAGAGCTATGAGAGGTCAAACCGATCTGCGTTCATCACTTTAGTCCAAGCTGCAACAAAGTCGTGTACAAACTTCTCTTTGTTATCATCTTGAGCGTATACTTCACTGTATGAACGAAGAATGGAGTTTGAGCCAAAAACGAGGTCAACTCTTGTTGCGGTCCACTTCACTTCGCCGGTCTTGCGGTCTCGTATCTCGTACAGATTCTCTCCTGTTGGTACCCATGAATTATTCATGTCGGTGAGATTGACAAAGAAGTCATTGGTAAGTGCTCCTTCGTTGTCAGTGAAGACACCGTGCTTTTGACCCCCATAATTGGCACCAAGAACTCGAAGCCCACCAATAAGTACAGTCATTTCTGGTGCCGTCAACCCTAGGAGCTGAGCGCGATCCAGTAAGAGCTCCTCGGAGCTTACGACGTAGTCCTTTTTCATCCAGTTACGAAATCCATCGGCGAGAGGTTCGAGAGCCTCAAAAGATTGAGCATCTGTCATCTCTTGAGAGGCATCTCCACGACCAGGAGAAAATGGAACAGAGATGGATACACCAGCGGCTTTTGCCGCTTGTTCTATTCCAACGTTTCCTGCAAGAACAATTGTATCTGCAAGACTTGCTCCAGCGTCATCTGCGATACCTTCGAGAGTTTCTAGTACTTTGGCTAACCGCTCAGGCTCGTTTCCTTCCCAACTTTTTTGTGGCTCGAGCCGAATACGAGCGCCGTTGGCCCCACCGCGCTTGTCTGACCCACGAAAAGTCCGGGCACTATCCCAAGCAGTTGCCACCATCTCTTGAAGAGAAAGGCCGCTGTCTGTAATACGACTTTTTAACGCCTCAATATCGTAGCTCGTGCTTCCAGCAGGAACAGGATCTTGCCAAATAAGATCTTCACTCGGGACTTCTGGGCCGAGATAACAAGATTTTGGTCCCATGTCTCGGTGAGTGAGTTTAAACCAAGCTCGAGCAAAGGTTTCTGAGAAGTATTCTTGATCTTGAGCAAAGCGCTCCGAGATTTTACGGTACTCAGGATCCATCTTCATCGCCATATCAGCATCGGTCATAATGGGGTTATATCGGATCGAAGAATCCTCAACATCTACAGGCTTATCTTCTTCAGAGATGTTTTTAGGTTCCCACTGCCAGGCTCCGGCAGGGCTTTTCTTTAATTCCCATTCATATTTAAAGAGCAGTTCGAAGTACCCGTTGTCCCATTTGGTTGGATTGGTCGTCCAAGCGCCTTCGAGTCCGCTGGTAACTGTGTTGCGACCAACGCCACGTGATGTCTTGTTGTTCCATCCTAATCCCTGTTCTTCTACGTCTGCTCCTTCGGGATCGGGACCGAGCTGGGAGGCATCACCATTTCCGTGGCATTTACCAACGGTATGCCCACCAGCGGTCAGCGCCACAGTTTCTTCGTCGTTCATCGCCATTCGGGCGAAAGTCTCGCGTACGTCTTGGGCTGTGCGAAGTGGATCAGGCTTTCCATCAACTCCCTCAGGATTGACGTAGATCAGTCCCATTTGAACTGCTGCGAGAGGGTTTTCAAGTGATTGACGATTTTCAGCACCATAGCGATTGGTACTTGGAGCAAGCCACTCTTTTTCATCACCCCAATAAGTGTCTTTTTCAGGGTGCCATATGTCCTCACGGCCAAACCCAAAGCCGAATGTCTTGAGGCCCATTGATTCATACGCAACATTCCCCGCAAGAATAAGAAGATCTGCCCAGCTGAGTTTGTTTCCATACTTCTTTTTCATTGGCCAGAGGAGTCGGCGAGCTTTGTCTAAGTTTGCATTGTCTGGCCATGAGTTAAGGGGAGCAAAGCGTTGGTTTCCAGTTCCAGCACCTCCACGGCCATCAGCGATACGGTATGAGCCCGCCGCGTGCCATGCCATGCGGATCATCAGTCCTCCGTAGTGTCCCCAATCTGCGGGCCACCACTCTTGGCTATCTGTCATAAGATGGCGTAAGTCTTCTTTCAGCGCTTCTACATCAAGGTTCTGAACTTCCCTCCGATAATCAAACGACTTCCCGAGAGGATTTGTCTTCGTGTCGTGTTGGTGCAAGATGTCAAGGTTGAGAGCATTGGGCCACCAATCCATATTGGATGTTCCAGCAGAAGTTTGTCCGCCGTGCATGACTGGGCACTTTCCGTGTGACTTTGACTCTTGTGACATATTTTCCTCCGATGAAAAGTAAAAAACACGTGATCTTTTCGATGCTATTCATAATAATAGAGTTTGGGTTCTGATATGTAAAATCAATTGTATTTATTGATATAATAGAGGGTATCTATGACGTGAGCTAGGATAGCTCGCTAAACCTTTCACACCAGTTCTTGGGATAGTACTTCGCTCGTGCCGTACGATAGGGAAGGTCAACTTCCCAAACAATTTCATTGTCTGGGGTTAGCTCAAAAATACGTCCTTTAATGTCTTCTGAGACGAGCGTATTGCCGTTTTCTAGCCGTTGGAGTGCGCCAGCAGCTCGCGAGAAGAACTCATCCTCATCTTTGTAGCTCCAAACAATTTCTTTAGTCTGTGGGTGGATTTCTAAAGCACGGGAGTAAGGGCGTTTGAGTTGGTGGCCATTATCAAAAATAAGTATATTCCCCGCCCCAGGACGGCCAGGTGGTATCATGTGTGCTTCGTGACCTCTGGTAAGACTAGCGGTATCTTTCGCATCGCGCCTTCCCTCGTATCGCCACACCACTTTTTTGGTGTCTCGGTCGATAACCAGAGCAGTCCAAAAATTTCGAGGCATATAGAGAATGTTGCCTGGGCGAAACCTTTCATCCCCCTCGTCATACCATTTGTTTTCCGGAAGAACTTGTACAGTATTACCGTGAGTCCAATCACGGATTTTTTCTTTAACTTGAGTTCCTTCAAGAATAGGATCGCACCCCTTCCAGCCACAGCTTGTTAGAGGAAGGTGATGAAAAGAGTTCCAACGCCAAGCAGTCCTTCCGTTTCTTGAGATAATCTTGATGAGGTCTCCTTTGATTTTTCTGCGGGTAGTTCCGTTATTGGCAGGTCGATCTTGTATTTCCTCCTGGAGAAAAATAGTATTTCCTGAGGGTAGTCTCCTGACATCGTGGTGAATGGGAGTGTCTGTTCGATACTTCCAGGCGATATCTCCATTCCACTTATACTCACGAATTTCGTTTAAAAGCTTTTTCCAGCGGGCTTGTTTCATGCCCCACCTCGTGCCGTGCACAACAAGCCCTCTACAGTTTCTTAGGAGCCGGAATCGAGCAGCGTCAACAGGCCAGTGGTGAAGTACCTTGCCTCTGCGATCCATTAACAGTACTTTTTCTGTTTCGTGAACGGGAACAACAATATAACCACGTTGCACACGTTTTGGTTTGTGTCGAACGAGTGTTACAAGGCTGCTCAGGTTGTGGTCGGATGAGTTTGTTTGGTTCGGGGAAAGAGGGGTATTGGCCTGCTGTTTGCCATGGTGAGTAGCAGGCGTGAGATACATAAGAAACAGTACAGCCGCAAGGAGGGCAAGTCCTCCATGGAGGAGTTGTTTTTGGTAGTAATTCATGGTGAAGAAAAGTTACCAGAGCTTCGAAGATTCGTCCAATCGACTATTAGTACCCCGTCCACTAAATTTTTCACTATACGAGGACGGGGTACTTTGTCGGCGCAGGCCGAAAACCCCCGGCCTGTGACGAGCGTTCGACTGAGCTCACGCCGAAGTCTCAGCCGAGTCGAGGGACAATACGGTAGGCTAGTGCTATGTCCAGAAAGGGTTTGAACGAAGTGAAAAAACTTTTTGGACATAGCACTAGCCCATGATGCTTTCTCCCCCACTAAACCTTTCCCTGTCGCTACCTCTGTTTTTGAGGGTTCCATGAGGATTAAAATCTATACGCTCACTCCCCCGTGCATATTGCTCGGTTAGTGCAAATCGGTGTCGTGATCCCCTGTCGAGAGGAATGATACCTCCGCCGTCTTCTCTACTCTCTCGGATCAGTTGCAGTCCTGCTCTTGATGTAATCGTCCCATCTAGGTGTATATCTGGCTTTACCGAAACAGACGCAAATGAAAGACCAAAGAGCTTTGAAATGTGCAGTGGGCGACCAATAATAAGTTGTTCGCCGTAGCCAAGAGAGTATGTTTCTGGTTCCTTACCTTTTATAGGAGAGTAATACGTAACTGAGGCTTTTCCGTCATCTTCGACACGTACTCTGAGAAAATTATTTGCTTCAAGGTGTATCTCTCCCTGTGCTGTTTTAAAACCTATGGCACCTCTGCCTGCAACCTTTGCAAAAGGCATATCTCCAAAGGGATGAAGTACGCGCAAAAGAACGACTGCTTCTCTTGCAAATGCTTTCTCTGGCGATTCTTCGTTGCTTTGGGTTAGGGGGTAGAGAATGCTGGGAGATGCTTCGTCATCAGCTCGAGAATATAAAGTAAGGTCTCCTTTTGCTTGTGCGTCTCCGACCATGGCAAGTTGGTGTATCGAGGAGAGAAGCGAGAGGGTCTTTCGTAGATCTGGCGACATATCTCCGTGGAGTGATATTTTCTGTGCACCTTCAGCAAAGTGTATCTCTCCCTTTCGTGCCATCTTAAGCATACCCGAGAGCTGGTCTCTGTCGCTGAGTGTGAGGTTGCGGATAGGAAGTTCGAGTTCAGCGACAGCTCTTCCTATGGCAACCTTACGTTCATTGATCAGTGCCTCAATGTCATTGACGGGTTCTTTGGTTTCAAGTTCTGCAACCGTCTCAGAGATGCGAGAGAGAAGGACTGAAGCAGCTAGGTCTATCTTGAAGTTATTCTTCTGGTGGGAATTTTGCTCCCTCCACTTCGCGAGGCGCTCATCAGGAGTCTCTTTTTTCTCCTGCTCAGACCGTTGCTCCGTATTTTCCTCAGGAGATGGGCCTCGAAAGAAGTTGATCAACTGTCGAAATGGATTTTGAGGTTGCTTTTGAGGTACTGAGTGAGACGAGGATCGAGGTGACGGGGGATCGTATGTAGTCATGTACGCAACCTTAGGACTGCCCCAAATTGCCCCACAACATGCTTGTTATAACGGGGGGGTGGTTATGAGTTACATATTTTTCTTCTTTCTTTCCAAAGATTATGCTGCTTTCTTTCCGGAAACTTGCATAACTTGTTAGGGTGGTTGTCTTCTTTGAACAGTTTTGTCGAAGCACTAGGTTGTAATGGGAATTGGACCAGAACAAGACAGCCCTCTGAGGAGTCGAAATGATAACACGAAGGGTGATGATCCTCAGAGTGTTCCACAAGAGTTGCCAGAATCGGTTTCGGAGGCATCACCTGCGTTCCCTTCTATACACGAGGAACTTTCTTCGCTGCGTCATCCGAAAAGTCGTCCCTTAGCTGGGCAGCAAGCCAATATTCAAGACAATGCTAGAGTAGAGATTCACGTGGTCGAATCCACACAGCAGCTTTCATCAGGCAAGGAAGTATCTTCGAATAAAGCGATGGTGTGGCTACGTGAAGCTTTCAAAACGGAGTGGAAGACATTGCCTATCAGTGCCGTAGCGACTGGTGCAAGCCTGCCAATTGCTCTTGCTACTCGTGCCATGACTCAGCAGCTTGGGGGAGTTTTGAGTAGTGCTTTCGCATCTCTTTCTACAGTAAGTTGGTACGGCGTTTTTTTGCCTTTGAATTACTATTTGAACGATAGACAGAAAGTAAGACGAGAAGATGGTAGTATTGATAAGGAAATGCGAAAGCAGATTTTTAAAAGTTATATTCCTACGTTTACGAAATTAGAGGGCCTTTGGCACGGTTCTTATACCTTGCTTCAGCCACTTCTTGAAAAGACATTTGAACTTGCTCCACAAGAAGCCACAACAGCCACTCACCTCGTCATGTCTGCTGCCTTTACCCTCGGGATCCCGATTATGAAACATGCGTGGCAATCTCTTTTTCTCAGGAAGAGTCACAAAAATTAGCGCAGCTTATGTTTCTACTGTCGATGATCAAGAGAGTGCGGTAGGATAATTTTCAAATCGTTTCTCTCGCTTTGGCAGGCTTTCATGACTCAGCAACCTTCCCCTCTCGTTATCGCCCAGATAGTTACTGGTTCAATAGCGTTCTCAGTCGTTGTGCTCATTGTCTTGGCCCACGTATTGACAGGTATGGATGCTGATCTTCCAGAGCTTGTACTTTGGCTACTTTCGGCTCTTGCCGGCCTTCTCTACATCGTTTCGTTTGTGCTCCCCCCTAGAATCTTACGCGCGGGACTTGATAGCCTTCCAAGAGATGAGCGTAGCCCACAATCCGTGTTTTCCGCTTGGTTTCCTTCCTACATTATGGCACTAGCTCTTCGAGAGGCTCCAGCAGTAATCGGTTTTGTTCTTACCTTTTTGAGCTTAGATACCTCCTATGTGATTGTCTTTGGAGTCGTTTCTCTTTTCCTTATCCTCAAAGAGTGGCCAAGAGAAGGGCTTTTCCAATCACTTGTATTACGGTAGGTAGGCCTCTTTTCGACGATGACAGCTCTTCTCGTAAGCCTTCTTCGAGTTATCCACTACTTTATTGTTGGCTTTAATCTTTTTGCATGGCTTTGTCCCCATGCTCTGGTGTTAAAAGTCCATCTTTGGTTTATCCCGCTTATGATTTTACAGTGGAAGCTCAATCGGAATACGTGTGTCTTAACGAACGTTGAGCAGATGTTACTTGGAAAGCCTGCTCGAAGTGAGGAGGAAGAGAGTCAGTTTATTAAAAGTATGCTTGCTCACTGTATGAGGGAGTTGCCAAGTAATGAGGTGATTGAGCGGGGGACGTATCTTGTGCTTTTTGTGGCTTGGGGGTTGTCGTTGGGGCATCTTATGTTTTTTCTTTAGAGATGCATGTTTCACATGAGGCGCAAACCAAGGCCAACAATAAGACGGAAACGAAGATATAGACTAAGACTGATATACCTCCCGCAAATGAAAATGCCTGACTTCAACAAGCATAGGCACTTCTTGTGGAAAGGCCCTGATCGGGCCTTATCGCTTTCCGGCGGGAGGTATGTGTTGTCCCTCGACTCGGCTGAGACTTCGGCGTGAGCTCAGTCGAACGCTCGTCGCAGGCTGGGGGATACTCCCCGCCCTTGGTGCTCATTGAACCGCGAGTTTCAAGTGCGGGGAGTATAGTAAGACTAAGGCAGAGGAGTAGATTCTCGTAGCTCTTCGTCTCTACCTAAGCCCCCGCCTTGGCCTATATCTTCGTTTCCGCCTTATTATTGGTATCAGCCCCCGCCTAACTTCCCCATGCACAGCCCCCTCTTTCTAAACCTAAATAATAAGAAAAAAATCTCTTCTCTTTTTTCTCATTTTTTCCCCAATAGAGCCGATAGGAGACGTAAGAGATAAGATCTCCACCATCATTGTTGGAAGAATCGTGCCAAGGTGTAGTGCTTGGAGTTGTAGGTTGAATGGCTCTATGAGTAGGGATGGTTCAGCTTCTATTATTAGATACGAGGGCACAGACCAGGTGCTCATCACAGGCACTGTGGAGGATCTCTCCGAAAGGCTTGTTCAAACAAATGCCAACCTTCGATTCTCGACCAAGGAGGGGTTAACCTTTCAGCTGACCGGTGGTGGAGAAGTGGGAGATATTAGACACCTCTCTGCTAAGCGGGTAAGTGTCTTGGGTGTAATTGAGGAGAACGACTCGCCTCCATTAATTACTGTTCTTGGATACCGCTTTCTTCCGAAGCCAGAAGGCGATGCTCTCGATAGGATTTCGTTTAGAAAAAGGGCTGCGTAGAGAGTTTATGGTTGTGCTGCTATGTGCACCACAAGATCCTCTTGCTCCACAAGAGCCCCTTCCGTTAAGACAATCTTATCCACTGTCCCATCAGCTGGAGCCGTAACAGTCGTCTCCATCTTCATCGCTTCAATCATAAACAGTGGATCGCCTTGCGAGACGGTATCGCCATTTGCAACAAGAATCCGTGAGACCTTTCCTTGTAATGGCGCACCAACATCGCCGTCTTCGCTGGCTTTGGCATGTGTAGCTTTTGTCGTGGTTGCCGAACGATCGAGCACTTCTACGTTTCGGGTTTGACCATTGAGTTTAAATGAAACGGTTCGAACTCCTTCTTCATTTGGCTCACTTACATAGACAAGACGCACAATGAGAGTCTTTCCTTTATCTATTTCAACAAAGATCTCCTCATTTGTATTAAGCCCAAAGAAAAATGGCAGAGTGGGGATGTTTTGAACTTTGCCGTAGGTTGCAATGTGTGAGTAGAAATCTTGAAAGACTTTCGGATAGAGTTTGTAAGAGAGAAAATCAAGGTAAGAGCATTCTTTGCCAAATGTATCGATAAATGACTTGTAATCTCCATCGAGATCAACTGGCTCCATGTTCTCATTTGGTCGGGTGGTATATGGTTTATCGCCTTTAAGCACTGCCAGTTGCAGCCACTCAGGAAACCCGCCATAAGCTTGGCCGAGATCTCCTCTCATGAGGCTCTTAAGAGAGTCTGGAAATGAGAGTTCGTCCGGGCGTTCTTTGATGTCTTTGACTGTGAGATTGTTTGAGGTGAGGTACATAGCGAGATCGCCGACAACTTTTGAAGAGGGTGTTACCTTAATAACATCTCCTAAGAGGTCGTTTACTTCACGGTAGTTTTTCTTAATGTCTTCGAAGCGATCTTCAAGTCCCAAGCCACGAGCTTGTGGTCCAAGATTTGAATATTGTCCGCCTGGAATCTCGTGTTCATACACTTGGGCTGTTCCAGCTTTTAGCCCTGATTCAAAGGGGTAGTAGAACTCTCGGATAATTTCAAAATAGTTTGAGAAGCTATTGAGGGAGTGCACATCGAGAGGAAGCTCTCGATCGTGCCCTTGTAGCATTGAAGCAATCGAATTGAAGTTGGGTTGAGAAGTCAAGCCTGACATTGAAGCAAGGGCCACGTCAATCACATCAACCCCAGCCTCAATGGCATTGAGATATGTGGCCGCTTGTACCGAGGAGGTGTCGTGCGTATGAAGATGAACAGGAATCGAAAGGGCTTGACGTAGCTCTGAGATAAGAAGAGTACTTCCATTTGGTTTCAGAAGTCCCGCCATATCTTTGATGCATAAGATATGAGCTCCTGCGTCTTCAATCCGTTTTGCGAGATCAAGATAATACTCGAGGGTGAACTTCGTTCGACTCTTGTCGCAGATATCTCCTGTATAACAGATGCATACCTCTGCGAGTGCCTCTGTGCGTTCGCGTACCGTTTTGATACTTGTTTCCATTGCAGGGAGCCAGTTGAGGGAATCAAAAATCCGAAAGATATCAATCCCTGTTTTCCACGCTTGCTCAATGAAGGAGACGATCAGGTTATCAGGATAGGCAGTGTATCCAACTGCATTTGATCCACGTAGAAGCATTTGGAGAAGAATATTGGGAACAGCTTCGCGTATAAGCTGCAAGCGCTCCCAGGGACACTCATGCAAAAAGCGCATAGCGACATCAAAAGTAGCACCGCCCCATACCTCTAAGGAGAAGATCTCAGGGTGGTTTTTTGCGTAGCTTTCTGCTACTTGGAGCATGTCGATGGTACGAAACCTGGTAGCAAGCAGAGATTGGTGAGCATCTCGAAAAGTGGTGTCTGTATATTGAATTGCTTTGGATTCGCGTAGCCAGTGAGAGAATTTCTCAGGGCCTAAATCGCTGAGCTTTTGCTTTGTTCCTGATGGGTATTCTCCGTAAGCATCAAAGCAAGGAACAGTAGGTGTACGAAACGTTCGAGACGTATCAACAGCTTTTACATCTGGATTTCCATTGACAGCAACTTCGGCCAAGTAGGTAAGTACTTTCGTAGCTCTATTTCTGCGACGCTTTGACTCAAGCAGCTCAGGATGGTTTTCAATAAACCCAACCGTTGCGTTGCCTTTTCGAAACACATCGTGTTCGAGAACATTTTCGAGAAACGAAGCGTTTGTCATTACTCCGCGGATTCGAAACTCCTGTAGTGCACGAATAAGACGTTCACAGGCACCATCTAATGTTCTTCCTGAGGCTGTGACTTTTACAAGCAGAGAGTCAAAGTAGGGAGAGATGACCGCTCCAGCGTAGGCGCTTCCTGCATCGAGCCGGATACCAAAACCGCCTGGACTACGGTAGGCGATGATTTTTCCGAAGTCAGGGTGGAAATCTTTCTTTGGATCTTCGGTTGTTATACGGCACTGAATAGCAAATCCTTCGCATGAAAGAGAGTCTTGCTTGGGGATGTTAATACTTGGATGGGCAAGCGTATGTCCCCCAGCGATGAGAATCTGTGAACGTACAAGGTCAACTCCAGTTACTTCTTCGGTGACGGTGTGTTCTACCTGTATGCGAGGATTCACCTCAATAAAGTAGGGATTCTCCTCTGTATCCACAAGAAACTCCACCGTTCCTGCGTTGTTATAGTGAACGTGGTTTCCAATCTGGAGGGCGTACGCATAGAGCTTTTCTTTTGTTTCTTGTGATAGAGATGGGCTAGGAGCAACTTCGACAACTTTTTGAAACCTGCGCTGAACTGAACAGTCTCGTTCAAAGAGGTGTACGAGATTTCCTTCGTTATCACCGAGAATTTGCACTTCAATATGTTTAGGATTTTCGATGTATTTTTCAAGAAAGATGGTGTCGTCTCCAAAGGATCGCAGAGCTTCTCCTTTGGCTTCAACAAGTGCACCTTCGAGCTCAGACTCGTTTCGCACTACGCGCATACCGCGACCGCCACCACCAGCGGTGGCTTTGACCATCACGGGATACCCAATCCGTTTTGCTTCTTTCTTTGAAGTGTTTATGTCACTGAGATCGACTTGGCTATCTTCGATAACTGGCACACCACTTTGGCGTGCGATGGCTTTGCTGCGCACCTTGTCGCCAAGTTCTTGCATAACCTTTGAAGTGGGGCCAATAAAGGTAATCCCAGCTTCCTCGCAGCGCCTGACAAAATCAACATTTTCAGAGAGAAAGCCGTAGCCGGGATGAATGGCGTCAATCTTGTGCCTGATTGAAAGTTTTATGATCTTCTCAATATTGAGGTAGGGCGCAAGCGGTTCATCTTTGTTGCCAATAAGATATGCTTCGTCTGCTTTATAACGGTGGAGAGAATAGCGATCTTCATACGTATAGAGCGCAATGGTACGTAATCCAAGCTCGGAGGCTGCACGTAAAATGCGAATAGCAATTTCACCTCGATTTGCTACAAGAATACGTTTCATAAAATCCTCCTCTCTTTTTCCTCTCCTTTGTTTACCATAGAGGGAGGGTAGAACCACAGCAGATTTGCATCATCAACTAGTACACTGTAAACTATGTTTTTGTGCATATGAATTTTGGTGGCATAACAGTGCACTAGAAAACTGTATCTTCCCTCCGGGGGTTCTGCCTCCGGCAGAATAGTACAGCGTATCATCTTCCTGTAGTATATGCGTAGAAATTTAGTTTGCGCCGCTGTACTAGTGTCACTTCAAAAAAGTTTTTTCACTTCGTGAAAACCCTATTTTGAAGTGACACTAGCCAGCTGTATTGTCCCTCTCCGACTACGCTCTTCGAGCTTCGTCGTGACTTAAGCTCTAAGGACCACGTCGTAGCCTTGGCGAAGATGGGCGGGGGTTTTCGCCATTCGGCGAAAAAGTGTTCCTCCCCGTTAGGTGAAAAAACTTTGTTGTCGGAACACTAGTCTGTGGCCTGGTATACGAAATTCTTGACCCTGACCTGAGCTGGTTTAGGTCAAGATTAAGGTCAGGGTCAAGACAGGCAGGGCGGAAGGGAGGCAGGTGTAAGTTCCTGAAACTGTTATGTGACATACTTCGTCTTGGGGTACCTGAGCGAGAGCATAAGATTATCTCAACTTCTTCATCTCCCCTGTCGTTCTAAAAACTAATGAATAACTTACTCACGTTTCTTTTCTTATCTCTCACTCCTTTGGCGCTCCTTGCAGAGCCACAGATCGACATGTCGACAACGCTCTACAATGGCGGAAAGAAAGTGCTCTTTACGATTGAACAACACGATCTCGAATCAATGCAGGGATGTCACTATAATCTCTTTGTCGCACGCAAACGTTCTCACCTGTCAACACTTCCAGGCAAAGGATTAAGTATTGCAACCTTTGGGCGTGATACAGATCATTTAGAAATTATGGCTACACATCTCCGTTCACTCTCCCGAACAAAGCTCGGTAAGAGTAAGGTTACGCTTTACTTTCGTATGCTCATGCCTTGTGAAGATGCTGCGTATGAAAGTGAGATCTATTCTCAGGTTTTTAAAACTCGAAAGAGAGGAAGTGTTGGTTCTTCCAAGAAGTTTATGCGACGCATGAAATACCATATGCGCTGGGCTGAGGATGTTCCTGGATATCCCGACGCCTTTTGAACTACCTTCCCTGACTTACTCTTGCACTTGCTCTAAATATTGTTGAGAGCAAGAGCAAGAAGAAGTGCAAGAGTAGGAGCAAGAGAGGGAGAATATAAGTTCACGGTCACAGGTGGCGCATTGAGCAGATCGTAACTGAGGAGCTCCTTATATCAGAGGCTTATCCCCTCTCAGGCAACATTCTTCTCTGATTGCCACATACCATTGATATAAGTCCGGAGGACAAAGTCGCCTTACGGTTTCTTAAGTGGTTTCTTCTGCGAAACAGCCTTGATTTCACGCCAATGAAATGAAGGCTGTTTCGTGGTGGTTCCCGTACTTTAACCCTGTAGGAGGCGACTTATGGATTGTTTGACGACTGGACAGATTATCTCACTGTTTCTTCTGGCTGTTTTTGGCCTTTTCTTTGAAAGCGTGTGGAGAACCTTCTTTACGCCCAAGTCTGACGAAGATCGTGTCAAAGAGCTCTCAGAGAGCACATGTCCTAGAGATCAGGAGATCTTCTGTGAATTACTCGACGAGGATCCCTCGCTTTGGTCTCACGCTTCAGGTGATGCAGAGTGGGACTTGTGGGAGGATCTGTGTGCATTGGCAAGATGGCCCCGTACCATAGTGATGGTGCCACTTGCTTGGGCTGTTCGCTCATTGCGTGGTGCTCTTAGAGTTCGAGTGCCTCAGTCAGTCCCACAGCCGATGAATGCCGAGCTGTGAACGATCAGACTCTTGGGGGGTTGATACAGAAAGGATCTTTAGCGCTTTGTCCCCCGGCGCCCCTTTGTTTGTTGACATATTTCTCTCTCGAAAGATCAACAAAGTGACGATATCATGGTCTAAGAAAGTGACTCTTTTTAAGGACTGCTATGCGTCGACTTTTGCCTCTTTTCTTTTTCCTGTTTTCCCTCCCTGTTTATGCACAAACTGATTCTGTACATGGGATAGATCTTTCGCACTTTAATGGTGATGTTGAGTGGTCTGTACTCCAAGAATTAGAAAATCGACCACACTTTATTGTATTCAAAGCCACCGAAGGAGTCGATTATCTCGATCCTGCCTTTAAGAAACATTGGGTTGCAGCACGAAAGCATGGATTTATACGTGGTGCATATCATTTCTTCGTTGCGCACGATGATCCGATTGCGGAAGCTCAGTGGTATATAAAGAATGTTCCTCTGCAGCAGGGAGATCTCTATCCGATTGTTGATGTTGAGCGTGCAAAGAAAAACGAAAAACCGGGGTTAAAGAAACGCCTTCAACAATTTCTCTCTCTCATTAAAAAGCACTATGGAGTATCTCCGATTGTTTATACTGGTCCTCATTTTTGGAATACTTATATTGGAGAGAGCCTGCATGACGGAGAGCTTTGGATAGCTCAGTACGAAGTTGATGAGCCGAGTATTCCGACTGGTTGGAAAGCTTGGTCGTTCTGGCAATTCACACAAGAAGGAAAAGTTTCGGGTGTTGCAAAGCCTGTTGATATGAACCGCTTTTCGCATTCTCAAAGAGAGTTTGAACAGTTTCGGATCAAATAGTACTTAAGCCTTCTTCGTCGTGCTTTCTTGTGACTCATTGGAGGTATCTAAGCTTGAGTAAGCCCCTCGCACAGTCCGATAATATCTCGGGTCTTCGTGTTGTTCTTTTCCACGCCACATTTCAATAAATTCCAAGAGTTTTTCCTGCTTTGTCGCACCAGTACACCTCTTTAATTCTGAGGTAATGACAGCCTTGGCAAACTCTTTATATTTCTCGTAGTCAGTTGGTGAGTTTCCTAGATCGCCCTTACCTCCTAAGCCATAGCGTCCATCGTGATGGAGCCTTCCTTGAGACGCTCGGAGAAATTTTCTACCTTGAGCAATAAAGTCTTTGGCGTATGACCGGAGATGGGGTGGAATATCACCACGTTTCATGACTTCTTTTGCAAGTGTGTAGGTGATTTGAACCTCGCCGTAGGCACTAGAAGCATGGCTTGCTTTGGTGCGAATCATAGGGTCTTGCAATCCTCCGGTTTCTGCACTTGCAAGTGCGTGATAGAGGTCTTCAGGCTCAAGTGAGCTGCTTTGTAGCATGTCTTTGTTCTGGGGATCTTCAAGAAGCTCTTGGAGTTCTTGGCGTCCCTCTTCGCTTCGATAGTAATAACGGGTTTGAGTTGATTGAAGTATCTGCTCAAATTCACGGTTATTGAGCCACTTGTCTTCTCTCTGCAACTCTTCTTTTCGATCGAGGACATAATCGAGCTGACGGGTTGTGCGAGGACCAATTATGCCGTCTGCTCTTGAGGCCCACTCAACGTTTGGATGTTTATTACGAAACCACTCTTGAAACTGCTTAATTGCCTCAGGCCCGATATCTCCAGCTACTGAGCGTTCGAGAGAGATGCCCTCACGTTGTGCCCACTCAAAGAGATCTTCTCGAAAAGCTTGAGCTGTATCAGGTCGATCATTTCCTGCAAGTCGAACAAGCTCTTGTCCTGTTCGGACAGCATGTACCCCATCCACAGCGAGCTCTCGCTCCTGAATCTCTCGATGGTGAGAGTGCCGCGCGCGTTGTCTTGCTGCTGCTCGAGAGTATTGTTCAGGGGCTGGTGATTCAATCTCATGGAGGAGAGAGCTCTCTTGTCTTGTAGGAAGGGTCGGAACTTCAGTCTGGGGGCGAATGAGTTCTTCAAAAAGAGACGTAGAAGCCTCTTGCCCTAGTGTTTGTTGATGAGCTGTTTCTTTCAGTGTAGGCATGGCTGTGTCTTTCTCTTGCAAAAAGCACTCGCCTACGTCAATGGTGATTACCCATAGATGTTATGGGGGGTGGGAAGCGAATGCCTCATAGACACCTTATAATCATGGAGAGTGTAACTTAGAGAAAAGCAGAGGGTTTCCAGCTCGTTATCCTAATCCCCTTCTTCCTCATGCACGGACCTCAACCATATCCTTTTCCCTCTATGAAGGCATGCTTCTCACTGATGCTCTGGAAAGGTGAGAAACAGGTTATTGAGAAAGAAAATGAAAAAGTCCTCGGGTTAGGTGCATGAGGAGGAAGACAAAAAAGAGCAAGATGAAGAAAAGGTGAGGGCGCTAATGATTCAGAATTGCTCGAGTGAGTGATACTCGTTGGTAGCTGCCATCTTGGGTTTTTCGAGCAGTGAGATAGAGAAGTTCTCTTTGCTTTGAGAGCTTTCTTTTTTGTAGAGGGGTAAGTCGATGTTGCCAAAATGCCTCTGTAGCACGTTCAATTCTCTCTTCTTGTTCGAGTGACAGAGCATCACTGTGGTCAAAGAGAGTGTCAGTCACGTATGTTCTTGTTTTGACCTCAAAGAAGAAAACAGTACGATGCTTTTGTGTGATTATATCGAGTTCGCCAGACTTATGCTGCCAATTCCGAGCCAGAATGCGGTGTCCCTTCGATTGGAGGTACCTTGCCGCGCTTTGCTCGCCCCAAGTCCCAAGAGAATGAATCTCTAATGAGGAAGATCTCTTCCTTGCGTGCAAGGTCTGCCACCATTTGCTCGGTAACATGCTCTCGAACACCTCGAAAAGAGAAGCGGTGAATAGGAGTGACGCCGAGTTCTGAGACAGCTTCTTTATGAGTTTTGGTAGGATAACCTGCATGTTTTTCGAGACCATAGCCGGGATACTTTTCTCCGAGCTCTTTCATGAAGCCATCGCGCCACACTTTCGCCAATATTGAAGCTGCGGAGATTTCCCCATGAAGAGAGTCTCCCTTTATCACGGTTTGCTGAGGTAGAGACGTGTCGATAGCCATATTACCGTCAACGAGGACCTCATCAGCGCGGCACTGCTTGACGGCAATGCTCATCGCAAGTTTTGCAGCTTCACGAATATTCAGACGATCGATCAACGGAGCGTTGACGGAAACAATGGCCCAATCAAGAGCTTGTTCACAGATTGTTTCTATAAGTGATTCGCGTTTTTTGGCTGAAAGTTTCTTCGAATCGTCAAAAAGTTCTGTCGATTGCTCTTGGCGGAAAACGGCACAGGCAGCAACGACTGGGCCAGCAAGGGGGCCACGACCTACCTCATCAACGCCAGCAATTCGTTGATTCATAGCTTTACCTTCTCCGCCCAGAGCGTTTCGCTCTACTTTCGGAAGGGCGAGGGGCTTTTTCGATCCTAATTGGTTTTGAACCACCCACGAGCAGCCCCCCAATATAGAGCACTACTGGTAGTAGCATGATCTGTACGAAGCCGAGCGGGATGAAGCTAGGCAAAAAGGGTTCGACCTGATGGATGAAGTATTTGTCGATTAGAAAAGTAGCAAGTGAACAGCCAGATACGAAATAGGCTTGAGAAATGAGATCTGATGCTTCTTGAGATCTTTTCTTTCCCTTCTTGATTTGCGTTGACTGTTCAAGTCTACTCCAGAGAGCAAGGAGAAAGTAGATAAGAGGAATGAGTATCCAGAGGATATAGAGTGCTGTCTGCATGCTGTGGACTATAGCATGACCCTAGACACCACGAAACTTTTTATAGGCTTGGAGTACTTTACGAACGTAAGCTTGTGTTTCTCTATATGGTGGGATTCCACCATACTTCTTTACCGCTCCAGGGCCTGCATTATAAGCAGCGAGGGCAAGGTTTGTATCACCGTCAAAGCGCTTCATAAGGTAGGCAAGATACTTTGCTCCACCAGCAATATTTTGAATAGGGTTGAGGGGATCGATTACCCCTAGCTCTTGAGCAGTACGCGGCATGAGTTGCATAAGCCCAACAGCGCCACGTGGGGAGAGAGTGTCTTCTTCAAAGCGTGACTCAAGGAATATCACAGCACGTAAGAGATCTGGATCGAGCTCGTTGACATAGGCTGCGGTAAGGATAATTTCTTGGTGCTTGAGATAGCTACTGAGGTCTAGCTTGCTCCATTCTTGTAGTTCAGCTTGGTTTGGAGAGTAATTTAGTCCAGTGCTAAGCGAGTCTATCCCAAGTACGCTGTATATGCGGGCCCACAGATGCATCCAAGGGAAGTCTCCTTGAGAGAGGTTTTTGAGGCCAATTGGGACAATGAGACAGAGGAAAACTGTCATCATAGCCACTGTATATCGAAGACGTTGAGTTTCCATGCAAAATGAGCACCTTGTCCAGACAGTGGGGCATGCTGTAAAATCAGATTGTCTTCCCGGAGCATTGGAAATGGATATCTACCGTTTTTTCCATCCCCATCATAACCCCCGACTCCATAGTACACCAGTTCGCCAACAAGAGTTAAGTGAATTAGAGCAGGCAGCATCTGAGCTGAGAAAAGCCCTTGAGCGGGCTCGTCTAAGAACTTTACGTGCGCCTGCTAACAGAATCTTACCCTCCCACTTTGTTGATATTGTGAAAGCCATGCGTTTCGTAGAAGCATCGCTTCAGACTTTAAGCGATGCCCACGAGGGAGATGAGCAAGGAGCCCTAAGAGATCTTGTAGTTGAGCGTTCATCGCTCAATGGTTGGGAGGCTTGGACGTCACTTGTTAAGGAACAGCTCCATCAAGATGGTGATAAGGTTATTGATGGAGAGGCTCCTCGGCGCCGTTTGGCGTAGTTATCGCTTTATCTTTCACGTTCACGTGCAAGGGATTCCCACTCTAACTCCCGTAATTTCATGGCCGTTGGGATGTATGAGGTTTGGACAGCCATTTTCTTGAACTTTTTTCTTCGTGGCAATATTCTTCGGCATCAATCTCGGATCTTCGCCACGGAGAAAAAAGTTCAAGAAAATGGTAACGAAAAGAAGAGGTTTCTCAAAGTTACTTTACTGAGTAGCATGATAGATACCTAATTATCTGATGTTTTTTAACTATTCTCACTCGGCAACCGTTGTTTGAGCATCATATGAAGAAGTGAGATATATTAGGCAATTACTGAAATATCCTGTGAGGTAAAATGTCAGAAGAAAAAAACAAAGAATCAAAAAGTCGCCGCAAGCACCTCGACGAGCGACTCCGCTCACTCTACCAACGAGCGATAGTCATTGAAGACGAGTTACGACAGATAGAAAAAGAGCGATTTTACCGTGTTTGTATTTTTGGTAGCGCGCGTATAAAGCCCGAGACGAAAGAGTACCAAGAAGCATATGAGCTCGCACGTATGCTCGCTTGGGAGGGTATTGATATTCTCACAGGTGGTGGCCCTGGCCTCATGGAGGCTGCTAACAAAGGAGCTCAGCTCGGACAAGAAGAGAAAGATAGTAAGAGTCGCTCTTTTGGTTTATCGATTGAGCTTGATTTTGAGCCAGTTCCAAATCCTCACCTTGATGTTAAGCGACACCACCATAAGTTTTCTTCTCGTTTAGATGACTTTATGCGTCTCTCTAATGCTGTGATCGCAACTCCCGGTGGTATTGGAACATTGCTCGAGCTGTACTTTGCTTGGCAACTCATCCAGGTAAAACACATGAGCTTTCGCCCAATAGTTCTTCTGGATCGTAGCTACTGGACTGGACTTATCCAGTGGATGAAAGACATCCAGCTCGAACGTGGTCTTGTCAGTGAAAAGGATTTTGATTGTATTTCAATTGTCGATACGCCTGAGGAGGTGTATGAGATTATCTCTCATCACCACAGAGAATTTCTTGATAGAATAATTCAGGGAAAAGAGGCAGCCGACAAAGCCGCGGAATAATCCTACCCGCGGTTGGCTTGAGAACGCTCAATCGCTTCTAAGAATTTTTGACGAATCATCTCGCGCCGCTTCTCGATGTCAGAAGGAGATGAAGTGCTTCGTGATGGTGTTGTGCGTTTTGGCGTCGAAACTCTTCTATCGGGGATGTCTTTTCCTGAGCCACTTGTCTTTTCGAGCATCTGAAAAAGTGATGGTTCGTTAGACGAGGAGCGTTTTGAAACTTGTATTGCTGATGATGTTGTCTCATCGAACGCGGCCAGAATCCCATTTCGAACTCTATTTGGGTAAGCACCAAGGGCTCCGTGTGACAGAAGTGAGGCTACTTGTGTCGGGAGTTTCGGCTTGTTTGCCTCTTGTGCTCTGCGGCGCTCGAGCGCTTTTTGTAGCTCGTTCTTTAATGTATGAGCGTCAGTAAGTTCATTCTTTTTTGTAGGGAGAACATCGACTTTTGGCTTTGCAGGTGCCTGCGTTGCCGCAGGCGAGGGGATCGCCTCTGGCTTTGTCGGCGTCACTTGAGAAGCTACTGTTGTTGGTTCGGTTACTGTTGTGGGCTCTTTGGTGTAGATCATAATGACGAGCACAAGCGCAACAGCCCCACCGAGCATCAAGACATTACGTGGTTCAGTAAAGAGTCTTACGACCTGTTGCGAGAGTGGGAGGCGGGAATCTAGATCGCGATGCATGTGTGGTGGCATCTGCACACCGATTGTTTGTGGCCGAATCTGTTCAGGAGAGGTTGAGCTCTCGCTTAGTTGCTCAAGCACTCCCGACAGCGCTTCTTGGTCAACGGATTCTGACTGAAAAGACTCTCGCACCTGTTGGATCAGATCGTTCGCGTCGCCGCCACCACTTCCAAACCCAATAGTCTTTTGTATGTTTTCACCAACTTGCACACGGTTAATGGTTTCGTTGCCTATCCAGCATTGAGGCCGGTAAGAGAGGCTCGTAAGTAAAAAGATCTGCTCAGCATCTCGAGCTCGATCGGTAAGAAGTTTTGCAAAACGCTCCTTCCACTGGGAGGCAAGACTATCAAAAGGGTTGTGTAGAATACTGACTTTGCTTGTTGTGTAGCAGGCATGAAGGAGGCGCAGCCGTCGTTCTTGTTCGGGGGTAAGAGTGTTACATGGAGTATTGGCTACACTATCGAGCTCATACGAACTCAGGAGAGAGTGAGCTGTCGGTTCGTTGAGCCCAGAAGAGAGGAGGTAGTCGCTTGTGGTTCGTTCTTCACCTTTAAAGTTTTCACCAAAACCAATGAGAATGTGTTCTTGAGGGATAAACGAATTCCCATCAACGGTAATTGAGAATCTCTCTGGTCCTGGGATTCCAGCGAGGGCTCTCTGGTAGAGGAGGAGATCTGTGCCCGAAGCGGCGCGCAGGACTGTCACTTGTCCTGCAAAACAGTTAATACAGCGCACAAGTTCGCCGCGCTTTGAGAGGTGTTTGAGTTGAAGTTTGCGCAAAGTCATCTGTTTATGAGTACTGTATTTTCTTTAGCTCGCCTATAGGGAAACTATGTTTTATTTTAACCCCTGAGTCCCGACATCCACAAGAGCATCACTTTTGCCCATCCATCATAGGAGCCGTGCCTCAATTTTCTGGCCTTTCCGATAGTTTTATCCATCTGAGGTTCGCTAAATTTCCCCTGTGAAATAGCATAGAGCTGCCCTCTGAGCGAACGAACTTTTTCGTCTGTTTCAACTTCTACAAAGGTTTCAATTGCCTGTTTATCTGGGGCCCCGGTGTTGCCGTAGTGCTGCATCCAGTAGACAACTTCATTATAATATTGGCTCATAGGGAATTCTGTATGGCAAATGGTTCGTTACAATTGTAGGTTGTTTTTTGTCGAATGAAAATAACAATCTATCTCCTCTCATTTCTTATTGCACTAGGCTGTGTCTTCACGTGGCACCTTGATCGGATCGCAGATGATCCAGGTGTTGGTTGGCACTTAAAGACTGGAGAGTATGTCGCTACGCACGGCGCGCCACCCCTTGTGGATCCTTTTCTTGAGCGTGAAGCTCCTCTTCCCTGGATCTCTGACCAGTGGCTAGGAGATTATTTTCTTTTTCAAGTCTATGACCTTCTTGACTGGCCGGGATTATATGCCTTTTGCGTGTTACTCTTCTTCCTCCCTTACTATGGTGTTTTGCATGTCACAGCTTATCGACTCTTGCGTGGCAGGTTTGCAGGCAGCATGTCTGTGCCGCGACTTTTCTTCGCTTCTGTAAGCACAGCTCTCGCGGCCTACTTTTGCTCGAAGTTAGGACTTGTGCATCTCATTGTTCGTCCCGTGCTCTTTGGCTACGCGTTGTTTGCGATCTTGTACGGTGTGTTATTTCGTTTTTATGTTTTGCTTGTGCGCAGGGACGACCAAGCGGCTGCGCTCCGTTACTTGCAAAAGCACCTTGTTCTCCTTCCTCTTCTTTTTCTCCTCTGGGCAAATCTTCATCCCTCGTTTGTTGTTGGGCTCTTTTTGATTGCGCTCCTCACAGCATCTCTTATCACGGAGAAATTTCTGTTCAAGAGGAGATTCTCTGCGCGAGTATCAAATGGCCTTGTTCTGCTTGGAGTTCTCTGTGGTGCGGTGACGCTTCTCAATCCTTATGGTTTCTCATTGCATGCAAGTATTTTTACTCTAGCTGGGAGTGACTTTTTTATGTCCCTCAACTCAGAGTGGCACAGCCTCGGGTTTCGACACCTTGAAGGGACTCTTTTTGAGCTTATTTTTGGTGGTGTCTTTATTGCCTTACTGGTTGTTCGACGCGACAGGTTAAAATGGGGGGTCTTTGAAGCCGCGCTTATTCTTGTCTTTGCACACCTTTCACTCGAGCGCGTTCGTATGTTGCCTTTTTTTGCTATTGTGATGCTTCCGTTGTTGGCTGAGGCCTTCTATGCTCTTTTTCATGAGATCTTTTGTGGCTCTTTTCGTAATGAAGCCAAAGAGCATGTTTCGATATCCTATAAGCGTTATACTCGCTCAGCATTTTTAGTAGTCTGTATTGCCCTCTTTTCACTTGCTGCGTTCCGTAACACGGTTGGATGGTACAAAGGCCCATTTGGCCCCAGCAAGAAAAAGTATCCATTTGAAGCTCTTTCCTATCTCAATGCTCAGCCTGGGGAAAAACGGGTGTATGCAACGCCTAATTGGGGAGGCTTTCTCACTTTTTATGGAAAAAATAAGACAGCTCCTTTAATAGATGATCGTAATACGATGCTCGGTGAGCAGGTGTATAAAGACTATTTTGATGTTGAGAAACTCTCTCCGAGAAGTGACAAGGTGCTGGGCGCCTTAGGTACAACGCACCTTTTGTTGTATAAAGATTCACCACTAGCAAGAAAATATCGCCAAGAGGAAAAGCTGGCTTTTGAAGGAGACGTGGGAGTGGTTGTTCGTTATGAATAAAATACGTACACGCGAAGAAACAGTAGGTTGGATCTCGGAGCTTCGAGCACAGGCGTTTGAAAGAGAGCTTGTTGTCGGATATACCTCTGGTGTCTTTGATCTCTTACATGCTGGGCACGTTGATTATCTCGCCAAAGCGAAAGAACACTGCGATTTGCTCCTTGTCGGAGTCAATGCTGATAGCTCTGTCAAAGCTCTCAAAGGAGAGCTTCGGCCTGTAAACGGTGAGCAGGAGAGAGCGGAGGTTGTCGCTGCTCTTGAGTCAGTTGATGGCGTCTTTCTCTTCTCTGACGAGAACAACAATAAAAACGTAGAACTTCTTAAGCCTGAGCTTTATCTCAAGGCAGGTGACTATACAAAAGAGCAACTCTCCTCAACTCCTCTAGTAGAATCTTATGGTGGTCGCGTTGAGATTATTCCTTTTCGCCAAGGGCTCTCTACAACTCGTACGATAGACAAGATCGTGTCTCACTACGGGATGAATATTGCTGTGTTTAATGAGAAAGAGCCGTATGAGAAAAAGCCGGCGGCTTTTCTCGATCGAGATGGGACAATTTGCAAGCATGTGGATTATCTTCATGAGTCTGAGAAGTTCGAGTTTATCCCTGGTGCGCTTGAAGGAATGAAACTTCTTCAAGATGCTGGATACCGACTTGTGGTTGTAACCAATCAACCGGGAATCGGGCTTGGGTACTTTACGAAGGAAGATCTCTTTCGGGTGAATCACACGATGCTCAAAGGGTGTGGAGCAGCGGGAGTGATGATCGATAAGATATATTTTTCACCGTATAGCCAATCGGACGATACCCCGTGTCGTAAACCAGCAACTGCTCTGATTGAGCGGGCTGTCGCTGAACTCAATGTCGATCTCCCAGCAAGCTACGTCATTGGGGATATGACTTCAGATGTCCAGCTTGCGATGAATGCAGGTTGTTCTAGCGCTCTCGTAAGAACAGGCAAAGGGGGGCAGGATGGTCGTTTCGAGTGTGAGCCGACTCTGGTTGGAGACTCTCTCATTGATGTCGCACGTCAGATTACTCAGAGGTAGAGCTTGGTTATGAGACCTTGCGAGTTTTCTTGCGTAAGCTTAAGAATAAATTGTAACGCGAAGGGCGCGAAGTACGCGAAGGGAGTTGAGCTTCGCGTACTTCGCGCTCTTCGCGTTACAATATTTCTTCCATGAAATCTGCACATTTCTATTTTTTGGCCTCCTTGGCCAAGGTTGAGCGTGGCGTCTGACAAGCGGTCATTTGGCAGGTAGAGTAATAATGACTGAGGAGTTGATTTCTATGCGCTTACTTGTCACCGGTGCCAGTGGCTTTTTAGGGAGTCATTTTGTCTCTTTTCTTAACGCACACACAGATGTTCCCCCCGTTCTCTTGGGCAGGACCTTGATTGTGGGTAATCATGAAACTGTTCTTGTTGATTCCTTTGTGCACGCACCTCTTGAGAGCCTTTTAAGCGAGTGCTCGTTTGATGGAATAGTTCATTGTGCTGCCATCTCAAGTGCTTATGAGTGCGAAACTCACCCTGAGCAGGCAATTGCAGTAAACCGAGACTTTAGTCAGAGGCTTGCTCAGGTAGCAGCAAACCGTGGTGTTCCTGTGTGTTACATCTCAACAGACCTTGTTTTTGATGGGGCCAAATGTCCGATAGATGGATTTCAAGAGAGTGACCAGCCCAAGCCCAGCTCTCAGTACGCCCGTTCTAAATATGAGGGTGAGCTTGCCGTGCTTGAAGCTCACCCTGAGGCGCTTATCTTACGCTCATCTCTCCTCTACGGTTCGCAGATTGGAACTAGGGCAGGCTTTCTTGGTTGGATGAAATCGGCGCTCTCTTCAGGTGAGCAGCTAAGCCTCTTTGATGATGAGTGGCGAACACCGCTTTATGCTCCCGATCTCTGTCGCTTGATTTTTGAGGGAGTTATGTCTGGAGTGCAGGGTGTTTATCACTGCGCTGGCCCAGAAAGATTAACAAGATACGATTTTGGCCTACTCTATGCGAACCATTTTGGGTTCGATTCGACTCTTATTTATAGGGCACAACGAGGAGACACCGAGAGTATCCCTCCTAGACCCGAAGATGTCTCTCTTAACATTCAGAAGACCTTACGAGATTTTAGCACTTCTCCCCATTCCCCAAGCGAAGCTTTTGGGCTTATGTAGGGGGTATTCGCTTTTTGAGAAGCTCTTTTGCTCGAAGAAGTGGCCTTTTTCTCTCAACGGGGATATTATGAATAGAGTAGGCACCACCACTTGAGTATTGTTTTTTTGAGGTATTTCTACCGTGGCATTTTGGACAAAAAAAGAAGACGAATCACCAACAACATCTGAGCCCACAGGCTCTACTGCTTCTCGTGAGTCAAAAGAAGCAACTTCCTCTTCGCGCCCTCTCTCTGAGCCCACGGTTGTTGGTGGAGCTGGTGCTGTAGCAACTGCTCCTTCGAGTAAAGAGACTGCGGCGAGCTCTCAAGAAAAGAGCACATCTTTCTCTTGCCCCGAAGACTCGATCGCTGACCGTTTTGGAAAAGTTCGATCTGCGCTTGGGCCGGGTACTGTTATTCAAGGAAAGCTCAGTTTTGATACTCCTGTGCGAATTGATGGGAAGTTAAGTGGAGAGATCTTCTCTTCGAAAGCTCTTATCATCGGTGAGCAGGGTGAAGTAGATGCAACTGTTGAGGTTGCTTGCTTGATTATCCTGGGAAAGATGACAGGAAAGGTGAAGGCAACAGAGAAGATCGAACTCTACGGTTCCGGTTCTCTTGAAGGCGATATCAAGACTCCTGCATTTGCGATGCAAGAAGGAGCCCATTTCTCTGGCAAGTGCCATATGGGACACTCCTCGGCATCACCTCAAGCAGAGGCCACAGGAGAATCTATAGCTACTTCTGCTCTTGAGGCCAAGGCTGAAAAGAAGGGTGGAGCTACGAAGAAAGGGAAAGCTTCTCCTGCAGGAAATGCAAAAGAAGAGGCTGCAGCTGCTCAGGCTGTTCATTAGAGCTTGTTCTTTTAGGAATCCCCCAAAAAGTTTTTAACCGCTAAGACGCAAAGGCGCAAAGATCCTTAGCCCAAGGATCTTTGCGCCTTTGCGTCTTAGCGGTTGGACCAGACAGAATTCATCCTGTGCACAGATAAATGCGTTACAGCTCAAAACACTGGAGGAAAAATTACAAAGTAGTGAGAGGAGTCTTTAGGACTCTTTTGTCTCTTCTGTCTTGGCTTCAGGCGCAGTTTCTTCCACTGGCTTCTCTGCTTCAACTGCAGCAGGGTTAAGCTCAACAGCTGCTTCTGATTGTGAACCAGCTTTGTCGGTTGCTTCACCAACGTTGTGAAAGTGCATCTTCGTCTTAATACGAGCAGCTTTTCCACGGAGTGGTCGGAGGTAGAAGAGTCGAGCACGACGAACAGAGCCGTGACGAGTTACTTCAATCTTGTCGATACGTGGGCTGTGGAGGAGGAAAGTTCTTTCAACACCGATGTTGTAAGAAATCTTTCTTACGGTGAAAGTTGCGTTTCCGTGGTGTGACTTTTTCATCTTCTTGATCACAACACCTTCAAATACCTGGATACGCTCTTTTGATCCCTCAACGATACGGGCGTGAACTCGAACAGTGTCCCCAGGACGAAACTCAGGAATGTCTGACCGACGCTGGTCGTCTTCAATCTTCTTAATTAGTGCATTAACAGACATGGTGTAATACTCTCCACTAGTCGCAACATTGTAGTCTCAACAGGACTCAACGCATCAAAATCTCTGAGTTTTCTTAATAAAGAGCCCCTGCATTGTCCTCTTTCTGTTCAGAATAAAAGGGGAGTCGCTTGCTTCAATTGCTTATCAATATGAGCACTTTCTGCAACTCGGGGCTGTACTCCGTCAGAGTTGGCGTATACTATCAGAATATTGAATAAAAACAAGATACCCGGCGGAAAACTGTATGAAGATTATTAAGGGAAAAAAGAGGAAGCAGGCCCCTAAGCGCGACGCCAAAAAAGACTCTATTTTCAGGCTGTTATCTTCGTTCCTCTCGGAGGCGGGCTGTGAGGTGCGCCGCGAGAAGCTCAAGCAAGGCGCTGGCTGGCGCGTTATGAGCGGTACTTGCCAGGCCTTCGATAAGAAGATGGTCTTTGTTGATAGCCGCATGGATCAAGATGAACAGATAACCTTCCTCATTACTCGCATCGTTGAGCTAGAGCTCGATCTCACCCAGGAGCAACTCGATCAACTTCCAGGCCGGGTGGCAAAGCAGCTCCGTGAGGCTCACGAGGAGCAGATCTCTTCTGCTGCATAATCTTTCGTTTGTACGCTTCTCTCCCTGCTTTTCTTTTTTGCCTTTTCATAGACAGAAAATTATACTCCACTGCGGTAACTTCTACGTTCTGTGAGTATTTCTATGTTCAATTCTTTCTTTGGCCTTTTTTCAAACGATCTTGCGATCGATCTCGGTACTGCTAACACTCTTATCTATCTCAAAGGTCAGGGAATAGTCTGTAATGAGCCTTCTGTCGTTGCTGTCAAAAACGATGGCGGTGCTGGTCGGCGTAAAGTAGTTGCGGTTGGTTCTGAAGCAAAAAGCATGCTTGGAAGAACTCCAGAGAGTATTAGCGCTATTCGCCCAATGAAAGATGGAGTCATTGCAGACTTTGAAATAGCCGAAGAGATGTTGCGACACCTCATCCGTAAGGTACACAACCGCCGAGCGCTTGTTCGCCCTCGGATTATTATTTGTGTCCCTCACGGCGTAACAGAAGTTGAAAAGCGCGCTGTGCAAGATTCAGCCCAGTCAGCTGGAGCGCGCGAGGTGTACTTGATTGAAGAGCCTATGGCAGCGGCGATCGGGGCGGGTCTTCCTATCACCGAAGCGACGGGAAGTATGATCCTCGATATCGGGGGAGGAACTACTGAAATTGCCGTGATCTCGCTCAAGGGAATCGTTTACTCGCGATCGGTGCGTATCGGTGGCGATAAGATGGATGACGCTATTCAGAACTACGTACGTCGAAGATACAACATGCTGATCGGAGAGCGAACGGCAGAAGAGATTAAGTTAGCAGTAGGGACTGCTCTTCCTACGGGAAACAATATGGAGCTTGAGATTAAAGGTAGGGATCTTGTGCAAGGAGTGCCAAAGGCAGCAACAGTGACAGAGGATGAGATTCGTGAGTCACTTCTTGAACCTATTAACCAAATTATAGACGTTGTACAGATTGCTCTTGAGAAAACACCTCCTGAGTTAGCTTCTGATATTGTTGATCGTGGAATTACGCTTGCTGGTGGTGGTGCTATGTTGCGCAATCTTGATAAGCTTATCTCTGAGCGAACAGGTCTGCCGGTGATGATAGCCGACGATCCACTTTCTACAGTTGTTGTTGGTTCAGGTGAAGTGCTCGATCACCTCGAACTGTTAAAAGATGTTGTGCTCAATTAAGCTGGGCTGAGCCTCTCAATCCGGTTATTCCAAGAACGACGGGTGTGTCTCAATGGAAGTAGGTGTAGCTAAGAAAGCAAGGATTGTTGGAGCATCAACCCTCTTCTTCTTTTTCTCTCTCCTGCTTACAGCGTATAGTTCCCGTAATCCAAGCGTAGCGCGCGTGGGTTCTGTGCTTATTCAACAGCTTTTTGCCCCTTTTCAACGTGGAGCCGCTCAATTTACTGGTGGTATAGGCTCAGTGTGGGATGGCTACTTTTGGCTCGTGAATGTTCGCGAAGAAAATGAGCGTCTGCATGCTCTCGCTGACCGATTACGAGGGGAAAATTCTAAACTTCGTGAGTATAGCTTTGAAAATGAAGAGCTCAGAGAAGTTCTTGGCATGCGTGAGCAGACCGACTTGAAGCTTATTGTCGGTGATACGATTGGGTATGATGTATCACAGTGGTCACAGGTTATTACTCTTGATCGTGGTGCAACAGATGGTGTTTCTATTGGTCAAGCCGCTATACGCCCGGAAGGAGTTGTTGGACAGGTGATTTCCGTTTCCAACTCAAGTGCCCGCATCCTGTTGCTTACTGATCCATCAAGCGGGCTTGATGCCCTCATCCAGCGCTCGCGAGCACGTGGAGTACTCGTTGGAAAGGGCGGTGCGATAACCGAACTAGAGTATGTTAATAAGGAAGACGACGTTCAGGTTGGGGATCGCGTTATTACGTCTGGTATGGACGGCGTTTTTCCAAAAGGAATTGTTGTAGGAACTGTTCGCCGCGTTAATTCAAAAGGGGGTAACCTCTTTCAGCGTGTTTATGTGGAGCCTACCGTTGATTTTTCACACATCGAAAAGGTCTCGCTTGTGGCTGGAGAGAATGCTTCATGAGCCCCGTTAAGTACTTTCTTACTATTTTTGTACTTGGCCTTGTTGGAATTCTTTTGCAAGGAACGATCTTTCGACTTGTGTTGCCTGCATCACTTGTGCCCCACCTCTTGCTTGTTCTCACTCTCTACCTCGCATTTTATGAGACAAGCGTATTAGGTGTTTTTCTCTCTTTCTTTCTGGGGCTTCTCCTTGACCTTTCTACAGGTCTTCTTCTTGGGCCTTGGGCAGCGTCATTTGTTGTGATCTATTGTGTGCTTTCGTTGGTCTCAGATCGGATCTTTGTTGAATCCGGCTTAGCTGCGGTTGTCATTGCATTTTTTTCTACCGTTGGCTTGCATGTTGTTCACTTTCTCCTTGCGACAAACCTTCGACCTGCAATCGGAGAGTTGGTGAGTGGAGCTCTTCTTCAGGCCTTCGTGACAGGAGTGTGCGCCCCATTTCTTTTTCTTCTTTTCCGTCGCATCTTTCACGACCGTCGAGGAGGTATGCGTGCCGCTTATGGAGGCTCGTAGCGGGGAAATCTTATGTATGCATACGAGAAAACCCCACTGAATCTCTCTAGTAGAGCGTTATGGGCGCTTGGCCTTATGCTCTTCTGCTTTGTCGTTCTTCTTGGTCGACTGTGGTACCTGCAAGTTATCCGAGGGAGCTATTTTAAGGAGCGCTCAGAAAATAACAGAGTGAGAACGCAGTACCTTCCTCCTCCGCGGGGTAAGATACTCGACAGACACGGGGAGGTCATTGCTAAGAACCGACCATCGTATGATATCGTTCTGTATGTTACTGAGGTTGGAGACGTTGAAAGTGTCTTGCAACAATTAGCGCAGTTAACAGATACGCCCTATGAAGCGCTTTATGCCAAGTATGAAAAGGGGAAGCGGGTTGCGCGTTTCATTCCGCGGGTCCTTTTGCCGCATGTCGATCGGGAGATCATTGCAAAAGTGAAGGCAAACCGTTGGCGCTTACCCGGTATTGACGTGAGGTACCGGCCAAGTCGTTGGTATGTACATGGGGATCTCGCAGCACACCTTATTGGATATATTAGGGAGATTGATGAAGCACAATTGAAATCTCCTGCATACGCAGCTTATTACCGCTCCGGTGATCTCGTTGGCAAATATGGCCTTGAGAGGAAATGGGAACAGTCCCTTCAAGGTAGGCGTGGTCGTAAGAATATTGTAGTGAATGTACACGGCGTGAAGATCAACGATCTTACGGCGACAGATCCTTCTTACCAAACAGAAGCTATTGCTGGGCAATCTATTAAGCTGACCATCGATCTTGATGTGCAACGTGCTGCTGATGAGGCGCTAAAGGAAATCAAAGGCGGGGTTGTTGCGCTGCAAGTTGATACCGGTGAAGTTCTCGCTATGGCATCTAGCCCGCGGTTTGATCCTAATATCTTTACTGGAGATCTTTCGGCACAAGAGTGGAGCGATATCGTAAGTGGCCCAGGAAAGAAGCTGAACAACCGCGCTATGCAGGGGACCTATCCTCCTGGCTCTACGTTTAAAACCATTATGGGAATAGCTGCGCTTGAGGAAGGAGTCGTTGGCCCTCATGAAACGGTTTATTGTCCGGGGCATTATACGTTTGGTGGGCGAAGGTTTCACTGCCATAAACGCTCGGGCCACGGGAACGTGGATCTCAAACAAGCGATTATTCAATCGTGTGATGTTTATTTTTATGTTGTTGGCCAACGTCTAGGTGTTGATCGAATACATGATTATGCCAATCGCTTTGGGCTTGGGCATGCGACGGGAATTGACCTCTACCATGAACGACCAGGGCTTGTCCCATCTACCGCCTGGAAGAAGAAACGATTTGAAGGTACCGAGCAAGAGAAGTGGTACCCTGGTGAGACGCTTTCGGTGGCTATTGGGCAAGGAGCGAACTTGGCTACGCCATTACAGATGGCTGTGGCTACTGCTGCAATCTCTAATGGTGGAAAAGTTTTTAAGCCACAGCTTCTCAAGGGGATTTATGGTGCTGAGGGAACTTTTCAGGATGAGTCTTTTTCTCCGGAAGTAGTTGGAAAGTTGTCAGCGCAAAAGCGTTCGCTCAAGCTTGTACAAGATGCCATGGTAGGAGTGGTCCACGCTGAGAAGGGAACAGCACGTAGGGCCCGCCTGCCGGAAGAATGGGGGATTCGGGTCGCAGGCAAAACAGGAACTTCACAGGTTGTCTCGCTTGCCAAAAAAGGTGAGAGCAAGAAGTACGAACATCATGCTTGGTTTATCGGATATGCACCAGCAGATAAGCCAGAGATAGCTGTTGCAGCGCTCATTGAGAACGGGGGGCATGGTGGTGTGGCTGCTGCTCCTGTCGTGCGCCAAGTCCTAGAAGCATATTTTCGAAAAACTCGCCCCGTACTTGTTGAGAATTCAAGTGAAGGAATAGTTCCTCGTGAGACAACAGAGGGAGGGTAATTGTGTTTATTGACAGGCGACTCATTGCTCAATTTGACTGGCCACTTTTCGTTCTCTCGATAGTTTTGCCGGTGCTCGGGCTTTTTGTGCTCTATAGCGCTGGGTATGATCCTGACTTACAAATCATTCCATTTAACTTTGAGCAGCTCACCATTCAAAGTCATGTTTTTCTCAAACAGCTTCGTTTTCTCGTTGTTGCTCTCATTGGGATGTTTCTCGGGATGATTACAGGAACGAGGACATGGTATCGCTTCTCCTATTTTTTCTATGTTGGAGTCGTTTTGCTTTTAGTCGCTGTGCTTCTCTTTGGTGCGATTTCACACGGTTCTCGTCGTTGGCTCTCGTTTGGAGCTTTTAACCTACAACCTTCAGAGCTCGTCAAAGTCGCTGTTGTGCTTTGTTTGGCTCGATATATCTCAAAACATCCCCCAAAGAAGAGCTATTATGGATTCAAGGAGCTTCTTGTGCCTTCTCTGCTCTTTGGCCTTCCCATGGGGCTGATTTTCTTACAGCCAGACTTAGGAACTGCTCTCACTGTAGGTGCGATTGGTTTTGCTATGCTCCTTTTTGTGGGAATACGTCCCAAGCTCCTTGTGGGGTTTGGTGTGATGGGGGTTCTTGCTGCTGTTGCGTCTTGGTTCTTTGTGCTTCATGACTATCAGAAGCGAAGAGTGCTCGTGCTTTTTGATCCTGAGAGTAATCCCCGTGGAGAGGGGTGGCAGATTATTCAATCCAAAATTGCTGTTGGTTCTGGAGAGTTGTTTGGAAAGGGATATCTTAATGGCTCTCAAACACAATTAGAGTTTCTTCCTGAGCGAACAACTGATTTCATTTTCTGTGTGCTTGCTGAGGAATGGGGCTTTGCGGGATCTCTCCTTGTTGTTGGGCTTTTTGCTTTTCTCATGTATAGGCTCCTAAGAGTGGTAGCGAAGAGCAAAGATCTCTATAGCGCTCTTGTAGTATTTGGCATTGCCGTCTTTCTCTTTTTTCATGTTGTTGTGAATCTTGGGATGGTTATAGGGCTTTTCCCCGTAGTAGGTTTACCCCTGCCGTTACTGAGCTATGGCGGATCTTCGCTTCTTACGGTAATGTTTTGTTTAGGCATCGTTCTTGGCATAAGCATGCGAAAAACCGTATTTACGTCATCTTAACTTTAATGAAATATCTCTTTATCTTTCTCCCTTTTCTTCTGTCTACGGCTTGTATCGCTGACGAGCTCCTTGAAAAGCTTACTAAGCAGGGAGAAACAACATTCCAACTTCCCCACCTTCCGACAGAAGAAGCAAATTCTTTCTTTTCGGAGCTGCTCTCTGATGAAGTACCGAATATGCCTCAAGAAGCGCGTGAAGAGGTTGGCTTTGAAGAGAAGTTCAAACTTGTCTGGGCATCGAATCGATCTGCAGCGTACTTTTCGACGAAGTCTGTAGAAGTTTCGTTCCAGCCGACAAGCGACGAGCAGTTGCAGGAAAAGCTCTCTAAAAAGTGGAGAGGACGAGAGATCGACTTTGAGCCGTTTTCTGTTTTTATTACTCTTGATACCAGTCCTCTCAAGCCAGGCATTGTCATGAGACACTCTCATCCTGTACGCGTGCAGGAGAGAGGGGGATTCCGATTCCCTTATGCGAGCGAGACTGGTTGGGCTGGTTTTGTTGATGGGCACAAAAGACCAGGGGTGGCATTAATTATTCCACGTGGTGTAACAGAAGGCTTTCCTCCCATGGCACTTTGTCCTCGTGTGGCCAAAGGAAATCTTACAAAGCTATCCGTGAGACGTTACCTCCCTTCGGGTTTTACGGCACAAGGAGTGAAAGCTGAAATTGATGGAGGCATCGATACGCAGCTCTACAGTGGCTTAGGTCGAGGAGAGATACTGACGCATATATCTACTATCGGTAGTCTCCCACCAAGTGAACCAAACTACGATAAAGTATTCGCTCACGATCCAACTATTCGTTTGCTTTATCAAGCAGGCGCACCGCCTTCGCTGAAACCATTTGTCGAGGATGTGCATGTCAGTGGGCTACAGGCAACCTTTCTTCTAAAAAACTCTGCTGGTTATAGCCGTAAGGTTATTCGACGTGCGTTGATGTGGGCTTTTAAGCAGGACGTAGAGAAAGAACGCCGCTTTTTGCTTGGTGGTGGCGCCGCAGCATCTCTCCTTGGGGCTGGTGAGTGTGTTTTGCTCTATCCAAAAGAATATTCTCGAGAGGAACGAGCACGACAGGCCGTAGGATCAGAGCCTGAGAAAGGGTAGCTTTAGCCCCGAAAAACCTATACAATCGCTCCCCAATCCCACTACAGACTCAGGAGGACATCTTGGCTACGATCCTAGAGGACATTTCCCGTACCTTTAACGAATTTCTACTTCTCTCTGGAAATACGACCAAAGAGCACATACCTGCAAATGTGTCTCTCCGTGCACCGTTGCAGCGTTTTGAGAGAGGAAAAGAAGACGAGGCACTTTGTCTTAATACCCCATTTGTCTCAGCGGCCATGCAGGCTGTTTCAGGGCAAGATCTTGCGATTGCCTTAGCTCGTAAGGGGGGGTGTGCATTTGTTTACTGCTCACAGAGCATCGAGTCCCAAGTAGAGATGGTGCGAAAGGTGAAGGTGCATAAGGCGGGTTTTGTTACAAGTGATTCAAACCTTGCTCCCGAGGCAGCTCTTCAAGATGCAATCGATCTCCGTAAGCGAACGGGCCACTCTACTATCGCCATTACTGATGGCGGTGGAGCACACACAAAGCTTCTTGGGATATTAACAAGTAAAGATTTTTGGGAATTCAAGGACGATCTCTCTCGACCAGTGAGTGAGTTCTTTACCCCCCTAGAGCGGTTGGTGTATGCCCAAGAAGGAGTTTCCTTGCAAGAAGCCACGGAACTCCTTTGGGAGAATAAGAAAGAGTGTCTTCCGATTGTTGATAAAGATGGCAATCTCTCCTCGCTCGTTTTTCGTCGTGACTACTTTGATCACAAATCGAATCCTGATGAGTTAACTGACGATCGAAAGCGTTTGCTAGTCGGGGCAGCACTGAACACATTTGATTACAAAGAACGCGCAAAAGCGCTCATAGCAGAGGGCGTCGATTGCCTCTGTTTTGATTCCTCAGATGGCTATTCAGATTGGCAAAAAGAAGCTATCCAGTACCTCCGCAAGGAATACGGCAACGATATTATCATTGGCGGTGGAAACGTTATAGCTGCTGATGGATTCCAGTTTCTTGTTGAAGAGGCGGGAGTCGACTTTGTGAAGATTGGTATTGGTGGAGGGTCTATCTGTATTACACGTGAGCAAAAAGGAATCGGCCGAGGGCAAGCCTCAGCTGTGCTCGATGTCGCCGCTGCTCGTGACAAATACTACGAAGAGAAGGGCATCTATATACCGCTCTGCTCAGATGGTGGATTAAATAATGATACGCACATCATTATGGCGCTGGCCATGGGTGCTGACTTTGTGATGATGGGAAAGTACTTTGCGATGACAGAAGAAAGTCCCACGCCAAAGCTTACGTACAAAGGCCGTCTCTATAAGCCTTATTGGGGTGAAGGTTCAAGCCGAGCGAGAAACTGGCAAAGATATAAAGAAGGTGCAGATCAGAAGATGGTCTTTGAAGAGGGGGTAGATGCTTATGTGCCCTATAGTGGCCCTCTCGGTGGTAAGCGCGATACCACTATTGCGAAGATTAAAGCCACGATGTGTAATGTTGGTGCTCTGAATATGAAAGAGTTCCACGAAAATGCTGTGCTAACGAGAGTCTCAGAAATGACGCTTATTGAAGGTGGCACAACACACGTTGAGCAGCTCGATAGGATCCAAACAGAAGGGACCTAAGGTTGAGCTTCTCCAATGAATACCTTAAGAAATGTGAAAGGCTTACTGAGCTTGGGTATTCACCTCGCCTCAAAAGAGGTTCTCTTGTAGGGCGCGGGTTTGCTGATATCGGCAGCGAAGTTTTCGCTGTGCTCTCTGATCCACAAAATCCTGAGTTAAAGGTCGTTTCTCTTTTCACAGGCGAATGCTCTGACATCCCGGCAAGTGAGCGAGAAAAACTTTTTGCTCTCCCGCAACCAGATGAAATGCTCACAGAAATTGATAGGCTCGGGTGGGACGTTGCCTCGCTGTCGTTTGAAAGGCTCTCTGGCTGGTCAATTACTGCTGTGCAAGAAGGGAGAGAATTAAAAAGCTCACATGAGCGAATTGATGTGCTTCTCTTAGAGCTCCTCAGCCTTTTGTACGGAGATGCTTAGTGTTTTCATTTTCATCCACACACCCATTTGTGCTTGCCTCGGCTTCTCCCCGAAGGAAAGAGCTCCTTGAATCCCTTGGGCTTTATCTTACTATTTCTCCTTCTACATTTGATGAGCAGTGGAGAGTAGATGAGAAACCAGATGAAGGAGTCGTACGATTTGCACGAGCAAAAGCCTCGGAAGTAGCTCAGAAGCATCCCTCCTCGCTTGTGCTTGGTGCTGACACGATTGTTGTTCTTGGTGATGTTATTTTAGAGAAACCCAAAGACGAGCAAGATGCCCTACGTATGTTGTGTGAACTTAGTGGTCGCACTCACATGGTCTTAGGTGGTGTTGCTTTTGTATGTACAGAAAGCGGGCTTGAGCGTTCCTTTCTGAGTGAAACAAAAGTAACCTTTCGTAAGCTCTCCGAAGATTTGCTTTCTCAATATATAGCAAGTGGAGAGCCGCTCGATAAGGCAGGGGGATATGGGATTCAGGGCTTGGCTCAGATATTTGTTGAGTCTGTCGAGGGGTCTTACTCGAACGTTGTTGGGCTTGATACGGCTAAGGTTGTGGAAGTGTTAATGGATGAGGGAATACTCAGATTATAGTCCGATGAAAGAACACTCTTAACCTTGACCTTTGGCTTAATCTTGACCTAACTACGTGTGCAGTTTCATCAGGTCAAGATTAAGCCAAAGGTCAAGGTCAAGAGCGTTGCGAGGATTGAGTTATGGAGATTGCACAGCAAGCAGAGGAAATACTTGCAAGGATTGATCGGGCGTGTTCTTGTCGAGAGGGTAGCTCGCCTGTTACTCTTGTTGCTGTCTCAAAACGTCAACCGGTAGAACGGACTCAAGCCTACCTTGACTATTGCACATCAAATAGCCTCTCGGCTGTGCTTGGCGAAAACTACCTCCAAGAATATGAAGGAAAGCGTGAGCAGCTGCGAGGAGACTGCACTGTGCATATGATCGGAGCTCTTCAAAGCAATAAAGCTGCAAAGGCTGTAGCTCTCTTTGACGTGATTGAGGGCGTGCACTCAGCGAAACTTGCTCGTACTCTTAACAAAGAAGCTTCAAAGGTTGGTAGTCTCCAAGAAGTCTACTTTCAAGTGAATATCTCTGACGATCCAGATAAAAGTGGTTTTACGCCCAAAGCGCTGGAGTCGTTCCTCAAAGAGGAGCTTCAAGCGCTTGATTCTCTTCGTGTATCTGGTCTTATGACGATTACTGAATTTTACTCTGAGCCTGAACAAGCGAGGCCAGATTTTCAAGCAATGCATCAATTTCGTAAGAAGCTAGAAGATTGTTTCGGTCGGCCTTTTCTCGTGAGTATGGGTATGTCTGCTGACTTTGAGGTCGCCATAGAAGAAGGAGCTGATCTTGTGCGGGTCGGGAGTGCTCTCTTTGGGCAGCGTTCGTAGGGAGCTCCCCTACAAGCCCCAGGTTTATGTTTTTTACTCTTCTTGCCGATAAACCTTCTGAGGAATATCGGCAATGTCCCAGAAATACGAACAAAATCAAGAGTCCGCCCCACCCCATTCTCAAGGGGAAGGCCAGTCTATTGAGTTCCTTCAGGACATCTCTCTTGGTGTCACCTTAGAATTTGGTCGAGCTGAGATTACTATTGGAAAGCTTCTTGGCCTTAAGAAAGGTTCAGTCATTGAGTTGGGTCGTTCTCAAGATGAGCCACTCTGCTTTTACGCCAATGGGAAGTGTGTTGCTCGTGGAGAAGTCGTTGTTGTAAACGAGAACTACGGAGTGCGAATTACCAGTATTGAGACTCCGCTCGGATTCGAGGATCAAGATACCTAGCCCATGTCAAAAATTGATAGTGATAAGCTTGCGCGAATGACAGGCGGGAAGCGCTCTGAGCCGAAGAAAAAGAAAGGACTTCCCTGGAAGCTTTTCCGACAAGTTTCCCGTGTCACACTCTATGTGGGGCTCGCTTTGTATCTGTATGGTACATACGTCTCGAATAAGTTCGATGAGTCACTTGTTGTCGATAAGCGGGTAAGAAGAAATCCAATTCAAGCTGCAGCCCCGGGCACTCAGTTTGAGTTCTCTTATCATGATAATCATTACATTATTCAGCCTGTCGCAGACTATGAGATCGCAGGCCTGGTAGTTACACACAATAATATTTCGAGTATTACGGATGCATATCATACAAGTGAGTCAGTTGATTTTCGTGATATCTGTATGGTCTGGGGAGTCAATGTTACCAATAATGTCTTTCGAAGAGCCGAATTTGCAAGCTCGCCTTGGACCTGTCATGTAAAATTTAACGACCGCCTAGCTCAAGAATCATTTGTGATGGAGCAACTATCGAATACTCACCTTCTTTCAAAAGATGAGAAGGTGCGTCATACGGTGCTTTCAATGCGCATTGGAGACCAAGTTTGGCTCAAGGGGAAGCTTATAAATTATTGGCCAAAAGGAGCTTCTGAGCTCTCAAGAAATAGTAGCCTCATTCGACATGATACTGGTAACGGTGCGTGTGAGGTTATGTGGGTGGAAGAAGCTCGCGTGCTTCAAAGAGCAAGCTCCAATTGGGATAGTCTAAGAACAATTGGTATTTGGCTTCTTGTTGGAGCTGTCTTTCTTGGCATTTTCGTATTCTTTTTTGCGCCGTACGGAAGCACCTAAGTCTTCGATAATCATATATAAGTTAATTTTTTTGGTTAAGATCGCTTCTTGCCGTATCCTAATAAATAGACGTACATTTGACTTTAGGGGGACGCTTTATGATTGGTGCTGCGAGAGAAGTTCAAGATTGTAGTGTAGAAGAAGCTTCTCAGTTGTTGCGCGTACCCCCCGAACGAGTCCTTGAGCTGGCCGAAGAAGGACGAATCTCAAGAGATCCACATCAGGAAGACTTAGCTTTTTCTCGTCGAGAGATTCGTGAGTTATACGAGGCGTCACTTACTCATCCTGAAATCCTTCTGAAAGATCCGTGCTCTTTTGAAGACGCGCTCGAGCAGCTCTATTTAGAAGAAGATGAGCTGAAGATGCTTGTATCCCAAGGTGATATTCCCTGTTATCGCGTGTCGCTGGAGTATTCACCAAATGGACGTATTTTTGAACAAGCTGATGTTGATCGTCTTGCAAGGGAGTTTGCCGGAGAGCTTGATGAGGCCACTGCATCTCCCGACACCGCCCAAGAAGAGGCGTATGCAGCACTGATTATGCCTCAAGCTCCCTCTCTCATTAGGCCTCGATCGGTGCGAGACCTTGAATTGGTTGACGAAGACGATTCGAAGGTTGTTGCCTAAATTAAGCTGCTTTGCCTCTTATGGTCATACTGACGAAAAATTCGAGTTAGAGCTCCCCTCACACGTGCAAGGATAAGGGAGTATGAGAAGCATAATGGTAGTTAGGGCGTGACAACTACTCGTTCTCTTGCTTATGCTCTCCCATGATGATGACAAAAGCGAACTATACTCTTATCCTCTTTCTCGCAGCTCTGTTTCTTACACACTGCTCGCCTGTCTATCGTACTGACTATACATACTACCCAATTAAGGGGCGCCAAGGGCAGATGTGCTCTAATACCTGTCTTGTCGCAAAGCAGAGCTGTGTGCAAAGTGAGCAGCAGAATTATCAAAACTGTGTCAATCAAGCCAACTTTCAGTACCAAATGTGTCAAAACGCTAAAGTCTACGCGTATGACGATGATGGTGATTGGGTTTGTGTTGATAACTGTTATTGTTACCGACCTTCTTGTTCTTCTCCAAAGATCGCGTTTTGTGAAGAGACCTATAAAGAATGCTACCTCAACTGCGGAGGAGAAGTTTCAGCTACCACTGCTTGTGTGAGCAATTGCGAAGAAGCCGCCCCTTCCCGAACCCAACGACTCAAGAAAAATGAGTATGGGTCTATTGTCGATATCTCCGCAGAGGAGTAAGCCTATCCCATTTCAGTTGGAGAACTACCTGCTCCTAGCCCCAGCTTCGACCTAGACAGTTAATCCCTCTTGGTGTTTACAGATTTCATGGTTGAAAATTTTTAACGCGAAGGGCGCGAAGTACGCGAAGAAGGGGTATCTTCACGTTAAATTATTTTCTTGAGCTAAAGCAGGGTTGAAGGTTAGGACCAAGCAGGGCAAAATAGAGGAGTTAAGCGTTTAAGAGGGAAAACTGTGATTTTACTCGGAAGCATCCTATACGGATTAGGCCAAGTGGCAGGAATGATTATCGACCTGGCGGTGATCCTCATTATTATTCGAGCCGTACTCTCGTGGGTGAATCCGGATCCAAATAATCCAATTGTTCAATTCCTTCGAGCTTCAACCGATCCGATGATGCGCCCCATTCAACGTTTTATCCCTCCTATTGGTGGTGGTATTGATATTAGTCCTATTGTGCTTCTCTTTGGGCTCTACTTCCTCAAATTCGCTCTTGTTTCATCACTTATTGGTTATGCTCGAGTGCTTAATCCTACCGTTGGGTTTGGGTGATGTACCCCTTTCTCAAGCAAGGAAAAGATGGAATTGTTCTTTCCTTGCATGTTTCCCCAGGCAAAAAGAAGTCTGAAATTATCGGAATTCATGATGAGCGGCTCAAAGTAACTCTTGCTGCGCCTGCTGTTGATGGCAAAGCCAATAAAGAGCTCTGTTCTTTCTTGGCCAAATTCTTCGGTGTTCGTAAGCAAGATGTTGAGATTCTGCGTGGCGAAAGCTCTCGTCAGAAGAGTGTTTGCTTGGCAAATTGTTGTTTTGAAGAAGCTCAAGCTACTCTTGTGAAAGTTCTCTCGTAGTAAGACGAGGTGTCCTTGTGGTAGTCTGTTTCTATGTCGAGTTTTCTGCCCATCTTGGAAAAATTTCAGTCAGAAGGGGTTTCGTATCTGATCGTTGGCGGTCTTGCTGTTGTGCTGCACGGTAAGGCTCGATTGACAACTGATGTAGATTTTATTATTTCCCTCGATAAGGAAAACTGTCTCAAAGTTCTTCATATCTTGGACTCGCTATTCTATAGACCGCGAGTACCGGTACGTGCAGAAGATTTTGCTGATCCTGAGATTCGCAAATCCTGGATTGAAGACAAGGGACTAACTGTTATGTCCTTTTACTCCGATGCTAACCCTCTTATAGGTGTGGATCTGTTTGTTGAGTGTCCTCATGACTACGCCGAAATGCTTCAGCGTGCCGTCACGAAAGATTTAGGTGGAGTGAGTGTGTCTGTCGCTTCAATTGATGATATAATCAGATTAAAGAAGATTTCAGGTAGGCCCAAGGATCTAGAAGATATTCGAGATTTAGAAACGATTCGCGATGAAGGATAGGCCAACAAGTCCAGACATTAGCTTCCCTTCGTATGAAGAGCATGAAAGACAAGCGTTGCTCCAGCAGTATAGGAGTACAACTCCACTTGAGAGACTTCAGTGGCTTGAAGAAATGCTCCATCTCCTAGGCCCTCATCTCGCCCAATCAAAGCCTCCTCAGAAGTGAACTGCCTCTTGAAATCTCTAGCAACTTAGGCTACGCTCCGCCTCATATCTGCCCGCTACGATTGGGCTTATTGACGAGGGAATCATGCCAGAATGTCCTGTTTGTGGTGCTGAAGTAACAGTAACTGACGATGTGGTTGAAGGTGAGCTTTTGGTCTGTGACGATTGTGGCACAGAACTAGAGGTTATCTCCGTTGATCCTCCCAAACTGAAAGAAGCACCTCAAGCTGAAGAGGACTGGGGTGAGTAACGCCTAAGGCGTGAATCGTTCCCGGGGTCTCGTAGAGTCTGGAAACGACATACACATTTCTGGAACTACGCGCCCCTCGAGGCGCGTTTTTTGTACTATAAGACGGTAGTGAATATGAAAGTTGGCTTTTTACACTCACTCATAAGGAAGGAAGAGAAGTTTCTCATCCAGGAATTTCGCTCTCGTCAGGGAGTCGACGTTGTGCTTCTTGATGATAGAAAATTCTCACTCTCTCTTGGCTCCTTTCCTCAAGATCTTGATGTCGTCTATGAGCGGTGCATCACGCACTCACGAGCGTTAACGGCGCTCAGGCTCCTAGAAGGTGCTGGTGTGAAATGTATCAACTCGTCAGAGATTGCTCGGGTATGTGGCGACAAGCTCCTCACGTCTTTAAGACTGAAAGCTGCTGAAATAGCTCAGCCAGAAGTCAGAGTAGCTTTTACTGAAAATGCTGCCCTTGAAGCGATTGAAGAGCTTGGATATCCGGCCGTTATTAAACCAGCAGTAGGATCGTGGGGGCGGCTACTTGCCAAGGTAAACGACCGTGATGCTGCTGAAGCTATCCTTGAACATAAGACAGTCCTTGGAACGTATCACCACTCACTTTTTTACATCCAAAAGTTTGTTGAAAAGCAGGGCCGAGATATTCGTAGTTTTGTAATAGGTGATGAGTGTGTCGCTGCTATTTATCGTTCAAGCGAGCATTGGATTACGAATACGGCTCGTGGTGCTGAGGCTACGAAATGTGCTGTCTCAGATGAGATACGTGATATCTCTCTTCGCGCCGCAAAGGCTGTTGGTGGAGGAATCGTAGCTGTGGATCTCTTTGAGACAGATGAGGGTCTTGTCGTAAATGAGATTAATCACACCATGGAGTTTAAAAATAGTATCGATACCACAGGGGTCAATATTCCCGCTGCTGTTGTTGATTTTGTTATTTCGTGTGGAGGGCGGCAGTAATGGCTCGTATTGGTTTCTTACACTCCCTGATTCGTAGAGATGAAAAACTCCTCTTAGAAGAGTTTGAGAAGTATCCTGAGCACGAGATTGTGATGCTCGATGATAGAAAGCTCGTCTTTGATCTTGAGGATAAGTGGATCGATGTAGACTTTATTCTTGAACGGTGTATCCATCACGGTCGAGCGATGAATGCCCTTCAGCTCTTTGAGAACCGTGGTGTCAGATGTATTAACTCTGCATATTGTGCTGAGGTCTGTGGTGATAGGCTTCTAACCTCAGCGGTCTTAAACGAAAACGATATCCCTCAGCCAGATGTGCGAGTTGCTTTTACAGAGCAATCAGCTCTTTCAGCTATTGATGAGCTTGGGTATCCCGTTGTTTTTAAGCCTGCTATTGGCTCTTGGGGAAAACTTCTTGCAAAGGCGGATAATCGTTTCGCTGCTGAATCGTTCATGGAGCACAAGACAACTTTGGGCTCGTTTCATCACTCAGTCTTCTATATGCAAAAGTTCGTGGAGATGAAGCGAGATTTGCGTACGTTTGTTGTTGCTGATGAGTGTGTGGCTGCTATTTCTCGAAAGGGCGATCACTGGATCGCTGATGTAAGCAAAGGCGCAGAGTACGAAAAACATGAGGTAACTCCAGAGCTCGCTGAGGTGTCGCTCCGTGCAGCAAAAGCAGTAGGTGGTGAGATTGTTTCTGTCGACATATTTGAGACAGAGGCAGGATATCTCGTAAATGATGTGAACTATACGATTGAATTTAAGCACAGTATTGAGCCAACAGGGGTGAATATTCCTGAGAAGATGGTGCAGTACGTAAACCGTTTAGCTGGAGAATAAGATGAGTAAGGTGACGGTCTCTATTGTTGGAGCTTCTGGGTACACAGGAGGTGAGCTCCTTCGACTATTACTTCTTCACCCAGATGTTGAAGTAAAGCAGGTAACATCCGAGCGTTTTGCTGGAAAACCAGTCTCACGTACACATCCAAACTTACGAAAGCGCACAGCGCTTAAGTTCTCTAAGCTAGAGGAGCTCACAGAGTGCGACACGCTCTTTCTCTGTCTCCCCCACGGGAAGTCATCGACGCAGCTCGATCGTTTCACAAGCCTCTCAGATAAGATAGTCGATCTGAGTGCTGATTTTCGCCTTAATGACCCTGCGCAGTATAAAGAGTGGTATGGCGGAGACCATCCTGCGCCTGAAAAAATGACTGAGTTTGTCTACGGGATTCCTGAGCTTCACCGCGAAGAGATGAAAGAAGCTAAATGGATTTCTAGTGCAGGGTGTAATGCAACCACTACAATCCTTGGGCTCTATCCTCTTTTTAAAGCCGGAGTGGTTGACCGAGAGCGCACTGTTGTTGAAGTCAAAGTGGGGAGCAGCGAAGGTGGAAATAGCTTTAATGAAGCAAGCCACCACCCTGAGAGAAGTAGTTGTGTGCGCTCTTTTATGCCCACACGTCACCGACATACGGCCGAGATGATTCAAGAACTAAGTTTTGGTGAGCCAGCTGAGATTCATTTCTCGGCTACATCGATTGATATGGTCCGTGGTGTGCTTGCCACTTCACATGTTTTCCTCAATGATTCGCTCGAAGAGAAGGATATCTGGAAAATCTACCGTTCTGCATATGGTGACGAGCCGTTTATCCGTATCGTGAAAGAAGCTCAAGGCATTTACCGCATGCCAGAGCCAAAGCTTCTCTGGGGGACGAACTACTGTGACGTCGGTTTTCAAAAAGACCCCTGTTCAAACCGTCTTGTTGTTGTAAGCGCTATTGATAACCTGATGAAAGGTGCTGCTGGTCAAGCTGTTCAAGCATTTAACTTGATGTACGGCTTTGATGAAACAGCTGCATTAGAATTCCCAGGCCTTCACCCAGTATAACTGCTATGTGTCGAATCCTATCCGTACGTGCAGCGACTCCGTTCGCATCTGAGGTTCACCTCAAAGCTTTTGCTGAGCTCTCTCGTACGAGCAAGGAGTACCAGGGGCACGGTTGGGGATTGTCACAGAGAGAGGGGAGTGGGTGGAAGCACTACCACAATATTTCACCTATTTGGGAGGATGACCTTTCTGGTTTTGGCAAAACAACAGAGCTTCTCGTGCATGCGAGAAGCGCCTTTCAAGATGAGGGAATTGTTGTTGAAAACAATATGCCTTTTTCAGACGAGAATTACGTTTTTATTTTTAATGGCGAGCTTCGTGGCGTGCGCATTAAAGAAGAGGGGCGAATTGGAGCTGAGAAGATCTTTAACTATATTAAGCGCTTTGATAAGGGCGATATGAGTGAGGCCTTAGGGCGCGGAGTATCTGTGATTGAAAAGCGTACAAGGTATGTTCGAGCGATGAATATCATCATCTCTGATGGTACGCAGCAATATCTTGCAACAACCTACAACGAAGATCCTGAGTATTTCGGAATGTGGAAGAAAGAGACTGAAGGAGTACGTATCTTCTGCTCCGATCCATATCCAGGCGAAGAGGATTGGGAGTCTATACCGAATAATACCGTAGAGGTCATATGATTATTGTAAAGATTGGTGGTGGAGCAGCGATAAATATTGAGGGCGTTATCCGCGATCTCGCTGCGTTAGAGGAGCAAGCGATTCTTGTTGTTGGTGCCAATGCTCTCCGTGATGAGATTGCTGAAAAACTTGATGCGCCTAAAAAGACTCTCACTTCGGTAAAGGGATACACAAGTGTTTTCTCAGATGAGCAAGCCATTGATGTGATGATGATGGCGTATGCAGGTTTAAGAAATAAGCGGGTTGTTGAGTTGTGTCAGCAGTGCGGCATGAACGCCGTAGGGCTCTCTGGCCTTGATGGGCGGGTTGTTCAAGGGGTACGGAATAAAGGTATTCGTGTTAAAGAGGGAGAAAAGGTACGTATTGTGCGTGACTTTTCAGGTAAGCCAAAGAGTGCTAATGGAGAGCTTCTGAGGATGCTTCTCGATAACGGATACACCCCGGTATTATCTGTGCCAATCATTGATGAAAATGGCTTTGCCATTAACTCAGAAAACGATGATATCGTAAATGTTCTCCAACGTGAGCTTCACGCTGAAAAGATTGTTCAGCTGATTGAAGCACCAGGGTTTCTTGATGATAAAGACGATCCAACATCACTTGTTGCTGAAATCTCTCAACCAGAGCTTGCCGCAAGAGAAGAGCAAGTTGAAGGCCGTATGAAGCGAAAGATGCTTGCTCTTAAAAAACTCTTTGAAGATGGAGCAGCAACGGTGCTTATTAGTGATGGGCGTGTAGAACACCCGCTTCAAGATGCGCTTGCAGGAAAAGGAACAAGGATAGCCTAATGGACTCTAAGGAACTTCAATCAGCTTACGAGCTTCCACTGTACGCTATGCGTGACGTTTGTCTTGTGCGAGGCAAAGGTTCAAAGGTGTGGGATGATCAAGGAAACGAATATATTGATTGTGCCACAGGAAATGGTGTCGTCAATGTTGGCCACTGCAATGAACAAATCGTCAAAGCCATTACTGAGCAAGCACAAACACTTCTTACCTGTGCTGGAGCGTTTTATAACGACAAGCGTGCAGAGCTTTTAGCAAAGCTGATAGAGATATCTCCGGATAGTCTTACCAAAGCTTTTCTCTGTAATTCTGGCACAGAGAGTGTTGAAGCAGCACTTAAATTTGCCAGGCTCTCAACGGGGCGCACCGAGATTGTCTCTCTTATGCGTGGTTTTCACGGCAGAACCTTTGGAGCGCTCAGTGCCACATTTAATCCCAAGTACAAGAAAGACTTTGCTCCACTTGTACCAGGGTTTTCTCATGCGCCTCTCAATAAGATTGAGAAACTAGCTGAGAAGGTAAGCAATGAGACTGCAGCTGTTATCTTAGAAGTTATTCAAGGTGAGGGTGGAGTTAATCTCGCAGATAGCGATTACCTGAAAGAAGTACAAGCGCTTTGTCAGGAGCGAGGAGCACTTCTTATCGTGGATGAAGTACAAACTGGTTTTGGTCGAACTGGTAAAATGTTTGCTTGTGAACACTACGATCTTCGTCCTGATATGATCACCTTAGCCAAAGCTATTGCTGGTGGTGTGCCGATGGGAGCTGTGCTCTGTTCGGATAGGATTTCTGTGTCCTTTGGAAAACACGGCACAACTTTTGGTGGTAATCCACTTGCATGTGCTGCAGCACTGGCCTCTATCTCATACTTGCAAAGCAACGACCTCCCAGTGCAAGCAGCTCAGAATGGCACCTACTTTATGGATAGGCTCAGAGAAATTGATTCTCCAAAAATCCGAGAAGTTCGTGGTCTTGGGCTCATGGTTGCTGTTGAGCTCAAAGAGAAAGCTACGCCCTACCTTAAGGCGCTGATGGATAAGGGGATCCTCGCGCTTCCAGCAGGACCTACGGTGCTTCGCTTTCTTCCACCACTTACTATTTCAAAGGGGGAGCTTGATAGTGTGGTTGTTGCTTTAGGTCAGGTTCTTTCGTAGTTGATTTGGGTTTAACCGCCAAGGCGCAAAGACGCAAAGAGCAGGAGACAGAGATCTTTGCGCCTTAGCGTCTTTGCGGTGAGACCCCTTTCTAGAGAAGCGACCGATTTGTAAGTCCTTGTCCAGAAGTGAGCATATGAGATACAAGAAAAAACTTTTTGGTCATAGCACTAGCTCTATGGTGCTCGTCTTCCGCATTTTAGCGTTCCTGCTCTTTCTTGTTGGAAGTGCGCATGGGCAAGAAGTTTCTCCTACCAGTCAGAACTCTCTCTGTAATCAAGATCGACTTATTGTTCCTCTTGGCAAGACGAAAGCTTCAGCCAGTTTGTTTTCTAATCTGTTCAATCGAGAGGGCTCGATGAGCTATGAATCAGAGAAGGCCTTTAGAGTTGCTCAAACACAGATTTCACAAGCTAAGAAACCTCACGCGCTTTGCCGCAAGCCTTGTGAGGTTTCAGATGTTCCATCAATCTCATTGCGTTCAACTCCTTCAGCATTTAAATCTCAATATTCAGACTATGATTACTGCCAAAGAAAAGCGGAAGAGACTTCGCAATCCCCATTAAGATTTCAGCAGAATGGATTTCGGACACTCGAGGAATTAAGTAGTTGGATTGAGCGATTCTCTCAAGGAAAAGGCAACGAAGGGAAAGCGCTCTATGAAGCCTGTGATGCTAGTTGTAGTCCTCGATATCATTACCGTATTTCAGAAGTTGAAAGTTACTACTCAGTACGTGCAGAGATAGTGTGTGGTCATGCGAGGGATAAGAGTGAGAATAGCTATACACTGGAGTATGGTTATGAGTGGTTCTGTCAGTAGACAGGATTCTATTCATTGTACCAAAAGTGGCCGAACCACATGGTGCTTTCTATCGGTATAGTAATCTGATGGTGCATTTATTATCTGGGTCCATGTTTTTCCGTAATCTTCGCTGAGATATATGTCTTGCTGTACGAGAGCAAGTGCTCTTCCTTGTTCGTAGCAGGTGATGGTGTCAATATGAGGGGATGGTTCTGGGAGACCGCTTACTTTAGTCCATGATTGCCCCTGGTCTATTGAGCGATACAAGAAGGTTGTCTCTTGCTCACCAGGCCCTTCAGCGCTTGCTACAAGCCAAATATCTTTATCTGGAAAGATACCAAAAGAGCGTTGATAGTTTCTTGTTTTTCCTTCTTGAATAATTCCGTTATTTCTCCCCTCAAAGGTATGCCCACCATCCTCGGAAACATAGAATCCATCTCGTGTTGCTGCATGAATGTGATTGTCTGTCTTTGGGTGAAAGCTTAATTGATGAACATCAGGATTGAGGCCCTCTCCCTCTTCGATATCAAAATTCTTTGCTCCAAGTCGTACCAATCGTTTTAGTCCAGAAGGAAGCTGTGTCCAGTTTGTTCCTCCATCTTGAGATTGGACAACGCCACCTACGTGTATAGCCGCGATGAGTCGCCCTGAGCTATCTTCGCTCAACGAGTGAATATCGTAGTCATTTCTATCCCATGGGGTATGCCAAAGTGTTCGTGTCGGAATGGAGAGAAATGATTGATTGATGGCGAGTTGCTCGCTCTCTAATTCTGCCAATATCCCTTGATTCATACCAATAAATATTCTGCCGCTTGTGGAGCTCTCATGGATGGCGGTTACCATCCCAGGGGTATCGAGAGTCACTGTAGATTTTGATTCTGGATCGTGAATTAGTAGTTGGCAGTCTTTGGTTCCTGCGAGAAGTACTCCCGAAGAGAGTAGAGCTCCAGTGGTAAACTCTCCCATCTGTGGAATGATAACTTCTCCTAGGAGGTTGGATACACCTTGATTTGTCAGAATAAGGCGGTCGGAGAGGAATTGACGAAGCTCAAGGGATTCTGTCTTTGGGAGAGACGCTTCTTGTCGCTGGTGTTCAAAGTGAGTCATGGTGGTGTTCCTTCTCTATGATATTGAGCTTGCATCATACTGAAGAGGGTTTCTGAAGAAGAGAGGGGGCACCAACAAAAATGTTTGAAATGAAACATCGTAGTCTGCTATGTTTCATTTCAAACATATAAAGGACTGCTATGTCGATTGCCCAAAAGACCAAGAGCTATATTATTGCGCGCCCTGCTATTCATGAGTGTCTGCGGCGAGGTGTTATAAATTATTCAGCTCTTGCCCGCGAGATTCGAAGTTTTTACCGCCTCAAGGATCTTCCGCCAATTGTTGCGGCTGCCACTCGGTATGCAAATCGGTTAAAGAAGATTGGCTCTGCGGACCGGAGAATTGATCAAGCTCTGAAGAATTCTGAAGTTCAGATGGTAAGCGATATTATCCACTTCTCACTTTCGCTTCCCCTGACAAAGCATATGCTTGACGGACTTTCGTCTTTACAGAATGAGAATGTGTGTCGCTCTATAGTTGGGAACCAACGTGGGATCGTCACGTGTCAGAGAAAGTATCAAGCAACAGTTCGAAAGGTTATCGGACGAAGGATTTTGCGTGAACAATCTCAGCTCATTGAGGTCTATCTCTCACAATCTCTTGATGTCATGCACTTGCCCGGAGTCGGTGCGAGACTCTTTGGGTTGTTTGGGGAGTCGGGAATTGTGATTTATGACTCTCTTATGATCTCCGGTGAACACCTTCTGTACTGCCATATGAAGGATTTACCGAGAGTGCATGATCTCATCCACGAGGGGTATCTTGGAAGAACAACGAGAGACGAGATTCGCTCTTAGCTGGAGCAAAAACAACGATCATCATCGTGAGGCAGAATACTTCATCTCTTAGTGATACGGTGATGATAGAGAGTGCCTCGTAACCTATATCGTATTGTCGTAACCTCATCGACCCGGCTTGTTCCAAAGAAGCTCTGGAACAAGCCGGGTCATGGTACTGTGTTAGCGATTCCACTGCTGGACTTCTGGAGGGGCGTCGAATGTTAGTGTCCCCCCTTGGAAAGTCTCCGTGAGCAGTCTGTCAAGTTGCTCGTTTGCTTTTTCCCGGTTTGGAATCCACCCCAGTGCTCCGTTGCTGTAGTTCCAGTATCCGACGCCTAGATGCTTTTTTTTGTAGGTTGGCCAAATAGCCAATACTGAGGAGAGCGAATTGAATCGATCCTGTAAAGCATTCAGGGGTGAACGCAGGATAGTACTTCCCGCGGCCAACTCTGGAGCATACACAATGGCGAGAGCGGTGGGTGCCGCGAAGATTTTCCTGACTGAGCCAAAAGTGATTTCCTGGGTGACGACCCAAGCAATATCACCTCGCCACTGTATGTCTGTCCATGCGGAGCCTTGCCAGGTTGGAGAGCAAATGACGAGCATCGCATCAACGGTTTGATGTAGAGCGAAGGTGCTCAACCGAAAACGTCTGGGGCGAGATCTCTTTCCATCGGAGTGCATCGTCATTTTGTACGCTACGTCCTGATCCTTTTCTGTGAATCCAAGCAAAGCCAGTGAAAATGAAGTCTTCATTGATCTCTCCAGTTGTTTTGAGGTGTCTCTCAATTACCTCCGAGGTAATCGAGAGACACCTCAAAATCAGAGAGCAAAACCTTACAGGCACATTCTCTATCCAGAAAAAAAGCGTGCTTCACTTCTGGATAGAAAATGGCAGAGGCAAATGTGATGTCGCCTCAATCACTACTCATTCTCAATGTGAAAGATCACTCAACTTGTCGAAGAGTTCAATTATTACCGAAACAACTTCTCAGCTGATCCGTCTGGTGGATTTGATATTCCTCTTAGTCCATAAGTAAGATTGAGGATCGTTCGTCGTTGCCCCGCATGTGTTAGGGGAAGCACTTCGTGTGCAAAGTTATCGGATCGGAGAATATATGCGTCTCCTGGTCTCATGGGATGTATCTGCTCATCTTCGTAGGCATTGACAAATCGGAGCATTCCTCCCGGATCATCTGTTCCGGTGATGTAGGACCAAACGTCGCTATCGGCATCAAACATATTCACACTGAGATCTGGTTCATCGAGAGAGGGGGCTTCGAGGCAGATGATAAGAGCAATGGGGGGGACGTCAAAATGTAATCCGTGTGTGTCTCCTTTCTTTTCAAGTCGCGTTATGACCATATTTTCCAGAGGATCTTCGTAGGGGATAACACCCGGGCCCATGATGTCTTCGAGAAAATCGATGAGCTCAGGATCTCTGTAGATGTTCACTAAGCTGGGTTCTTGATTGATCACTGTGCCGGGTACGACGCGCATGTTCCGTGGTGTTCCCCCAGACTGTTCCATGGAGAAGTCTTTACGTATGCCGTGCTCTTGTAAGAGCTTTTCTGCTAATGCTTGTAGGGATTCTAATGCGTCTGGGCGCACAAAGTCGTACATGCGCCAAAACTGTTCAGGTTCAAACCAAAAACCTCTTCCCAGACCAGGAGGCATGGGCCCGGTATTATCTCTCATATTTTCTTGATAGTTCAGCCGGAAGGCGCTCTGGGCGGGTGATGGCTGGGCAAGAAGTGGGCGAGCAGGGACCGTCAGCATGAAGAGCATCTCCAGTCAAACCCACCGCTAGTATAGCACTCCTGGATGCTTAAGCTATCCCTCCCGCAAATGAATATTCCCCGTGAACGTAGGTTTGTCGTACTTCTTGGTCAAAATCTGATCGATTTTGGCGATTTTTTTCACGGGGTATATTTGTCCTCCCCAGGCCCATAAAGGGTTAGACCTCTTTGGATGCCTGGCACTCTACACAAAATGGAGCTTCAGGAGATACCTTAAGCCGCTTGAAGGCTATCGACTCACCACATTCTCGGCATTCGCCGTATGTCTCATCGTCGATTGCTCGGAGTGCTTGGTCTGTAAGCCTTAGCCTCCGTTGCTGAACAGCTTTACCAGCTTTAGCCATTTCTTGTTGTTGTAGGGCGTCCATTCGAGAAAGTCTGCCCATGAGCTGTTGATCGAGCTCTACCGTTTTGGCGGAGTCTTTCTTTAGATTGAGTGCCTCTGTAAGTGCTGCTTGTAGAGCAACGAGATCTTCCTTGAGTTCTCTCACCTGTTCTTCGGTAAGTGGGGTAGTCATAAGGAGGCCTTAGAAGAAGTATGAATTCGAAAGATGAGCGGAGCATTCTTATACGGCGAGAACTCCTTGATACATTCTACGTAAGGAGCTTGAAGGAAGGGATCGGCATCGATTGTAGGATAAAATGTAACCACTGTTGTGCTCTCTGAGCGAGATGAGATGTGTTGTTCAACTCTTTGCAGGACTCTTGAGAGAGTCTCCCCAAGAAATGGTTGATAGAAGAAAAAGACAGACGCATCTTGTGGAATATCGTAAAGCGTAGCATCGCTTTCAATCACTTCTACGGAATGACACGTTAATGCTGCTTGCGCATGTAAGACATTCGATTGTGCTGTGAGTACAAGATTTGAGTCGTATTCAATGCCGATAACTTTTTGAAAAGGAAAGAGCGCGGCAACAAGTAGGGCTCGACCTTTCCCACAGCCGTAATCAATAAACGATCCGTTTAAAGCACTTGGCGCAAGAGTATCTAAGGCTTGTTTTAGGCCGGAGTAGCTTACTGGTTGATATTCTACACCGTCTCCTACTGGTTTTGATTTAATTGCATCGTGTTTGGGAGAAGTGTCAGATTGGAAGCGCTTTTCATATGAACGTTCACGGAGCCAATAGAGAGCGTAGTGGAAGGACGGGAGTAGGCCGTGGGTTTTGAGGTAGGAGAGGGTGTTTTGAAAGAGGCTCACAGCAGTGTCTTGATATTATACTCCCCGCACTTGTAATGCACTTTATCTTGCTCTATGGGGTTTTGCTATAGCAGGAGCAAGAGCAAGAGTGAAAGGATTAAGCATCCATACCACCTTTTCCAACAATGTCATCGACATAGAGATTTACTCGATCGATGATCTCTGCAATATCTTTTTCGCTTAGACTAAAATGTTCTTCGTTGAGAGTGTCAAAGAGAAGGTGTACGAACTTTGAAAATTCGTTTCGTGTGATTCCCATATGGACATGGACATGAGCGAGTTCTAACCCAGTATATTCTACAGGACCACCCAAGGCAGCAGAGAAGAATTCACCTTGCATATGGCGAACTTTTTCAAGGTCTACATCTTTGAAGTAGGGAGAGAGATCTGGGTCTTCAATCACATGCTCATAAAATGCTGCCATGAGTTGATCGATGACTTTACGGCCTCCGATTCGATCATAAAGTGTGGCATCGCTCTTTTGTGGTACCTCTGTCATACAAACTCCCTGGCGGAAATAGAAAACATGGCGAACCTACCCCAAAGCTCCACCCAAGTGAAGCAGAGAAAAATGGTCATTCGCTTTTACTATGCAGAGGCACAGAGGTGATTCTTGCAGAATGTTTTGTAAGCAGACTTCTTGGAGATCTTCTTAGCAAGAGAGGTGAGCTTGCTCTCAGAGGCGCAGTGTACAAGAGGGCAACGTTTACATGCCTTTCCTTTTTTCTTGTATGATTTACAGCACTTATCTTTGAGTTTCATTGCGCATGCGCCAGATATGTAAGGCAAACAGAAAGTCTGCTTGGTATAGCAAGCAGCAAGCAGCGCTGTCAAGGGCCAGAGATTTATGCGAGTATCAACCGAGATCCTTAGTCTCGCCAACTAACTCACTTGCTCTTGCACTTCATCTTGCTCTAAGTAAACGCGTCGAAGTCCGGGTAAGTCTACACCAACTTGTGGAGGCCCTGTGAAGCTTTTTATTCGATTCATTCTTGTCGCTTTCCCTCTCTTTCTTTCCGCTTGTAGCACCCAACATATAGCCCAACCCCGAGTCTCCCTCGTAGATGTTGAGATGGCAGATGTCTCTGTCTTTGAAACATCTCTGCTTATAAAGGTACGTATTCAGAACACAGATCCAAAGCCTCTGCGCATAGCAGGGGGTTCGCACGAGGTCTTTCTTAATGGTCTCTCTTTGGGGAGTGGTGAGAGCGGAGAAGATCTGACGATTCCTGGTCACGGTTCAGTAACTGACACCGTGCGTTTTTATATTAGCAACTTTACCCTCTTTGGAAAGATTCAGCGGCTCGTAAATTCCTCTCATCTTGATTACAAGATAAAAAGTAGGCTCTATGTAGATTCAAGTCTCTTTGGGCGTACTCTTGAAGTCGATCGTCAAGGTGAGCTCTGGCAAAATGGATCTCTCTAGCGTCACAACTATTGGCATCCAAGGTGGGCCAGGGAGTTTTAATGAAGAAGCTCTTGGGAAGTTTCTTCAGAAAGAGGAGGGGCCTCACTCTGCTACCATTGAGCATCTGCTTACAACAGATCGAGTACTTGAAGCGTTGCTCCACTCTCGAGTCGACTTAGGCCAATTTGCTATTTACAATTCTCTCGATGGCCCTGTTCTACGCTCGCAACAAGCCATGGAGGAGTATGCGTTTCATACGTACTTTGAAGAGATCGCTCGTTACTCTTTGCCTATTTCTCACGTGTTAATGATTCATCCTGGAACAAGTCTTTCAGAGATTACTCACATACTGTCACACCCAACTGTATTTGAGCAGTGTAGGGAGACGTTACAAGAGCGCTATGCACATCTTCAGCTTGTCCGTGGGGAAGAGGACTATGAGTTTCCAGCAAGAGTAGCTGAGCATATTGCAAACGGCCAGCTTTCCCCTTCAGTTGCGACTCTTTCGCGTGAATCTCTTGCTTCGTTGCATGGGCTTGTTGTTGTTGATACTGCCTTAGAGGACGATCCCTCAAATGAAACAACTTTTATGTTATGTCGTAAAAAAGTAGGGGGCGGTTGCTCATGAGTAGTTTTCTTACCCGGACGATGGTTCCAGGAGTAATTGGAATGGCTCTTACTCTTCTTGGGTTGCTTTTGCCTATAGGCTTTGAACAGAGAGTGGTGTTTCTTCTTGGTGCTCTTGGACCAACATTGACGGCTTATCTTGAGTATCATAAGCTTTTTCTTGTTCTTCAAGCCGTTGTTGTCTCTGGAACACTTGTTGCATTTTTCCAACTAGCTTCGTATGTCAAGATCTCCATCCCGTTTTTTATAGCAATACCTGTCCTACTCCTTCTTAAGAAGCAAGCAGTATTATCAACTGCGAACGATATTTTTGGTGCTGTGTCATTGCTCTTGTTAAGCGCCGGGTATGCAACTCAGGAGATGCTTTTTCTCTTTCTCGGTGGCTTTGCTGTGAGTATCTATTCAGCGATAGAGTGGAGAAAAGGATTTGCCCCAGCGCTGATCTGGCTTGTGCTGAATGTGATTTTTACTACTCTTGCTGCAGTTAGTCTCTTTAAATAAACCCTCGTACATACAGTGAGAGCATCGGTAAAACGACAGAGCCTATAAAAAGGAGAGTGCCATGTACCCACCGTTGGTTGAAGAGGGAGAGGGCACCAATGAAGAAAGCACCCATGCCAGCTGTTCGGGCCGACATCATCCAAAGTGCTGAGGCTGTACGCGAGGGGTCCTGACCACCAAAGCCGTGGATACTCAAATAGAGACATAGTGAAGAAATGGCAAGGCAAGCGTAGCCACCAACAATGGCTTTCTTCAGTGTTGCAGGCCAATCAAATGGAGGGAGTTTTTCGGGGTCTTCAGCCATAGGTTAACTGCAAGTATAGCGTAGGAGGATCTCTTCTGCAGTAAAATTGTGAGAAGGTTGTTATGGCTCAGATCTATGAGTTTGTTGCATATGGCTATGAATGTTGAAGGCTATTGTCTCTCGATAGATTCGTTCCTTAGCTCTCAGGGATTGAGAACTCATTTGGAATGGAATTTGCTCTTTTCATTTCTAAGAGGTTTGCCTATGCCAAGCGGGTATTCCCGCTGTATTGTGGCTCGACTGTTGCTGATAGGTTTTTTGGGGTTATGTCTTACGTTGTTCGGTTTGTCAGAAAAGCACTTTGCTTTTCTCTATTGCTCTATCCAGGGATTCTCCTTGCCCAATCCTTTGAGACTGCCGCGCTTCACCCCGAAGATGCTGCCTACCATGCCCCGAGTTATCCACTTGTTTTTGTATCTGCTCCTATTGTAGAGGTGCCCAACGGGCAAGGTGGTGTTACAGGGGCTTACCACCTCGGTGCAGATGTGCTTGCTGCAAGTAATCCCTCTGGGGGCAATGCGCTTTGGATTCTTTTGCCAGATGGAAACGTCAAGAAACTCTTTCCTTTACGAGAGCATGTTGCTGTTGAGGGATTGATCGATAGCTCTTTGGCAGCGCTTGCTTCAAGCTCAGTAGTTGAACCCAATCTCTCACTTGACGGACAAAGTGTGTATTTTTCGTTTTTTCACAATGCAGACGATAAAGCTCCACAGAGCGGACTTCCAAAAAGCGGAGCCGATCTTTATAAGCTCGACTTAACTCCACTGCTTGAAGACTTTGAGGTGGAGCCACATACTTTACCTGTACAGCGGTTAACTTTTCGTCCCGAACAGCCTCCTGGAGGTTTTTCGCAAGAAGAACTGTTTCAGTTTGCTCTCAATCCCACGCTTGCCGGGAGCTACGTCAATAACTGGGGCACCGTCAATATGCACGCTATTGATATAGAAACGGCATCAGGCAAGAAGCTGCTGTATGTAAGCAACGAGCGACGCCTGCAGAATTCGAATAGAAATATGGATAGTTACAGCAATAACAATTTCAACTTATATATAGCTGACATTGAAGAGGATGGTAGTCTCTCAAATGCCCGACAATTTCAATATTATACGACGACTTCAGCATTGAGCCCCAATAGGCTGCGTAACGGTTTTGCATTTTCCTACCAGGCATCCACGGAAGATGGTCGTCACTGGCAGCTCCAAGGCATAGATTCTGCTGGAAAGTGGTATCCGCTGATCGGATACGGGGTAAATCCAGGTCTCTTTCACCTGGCTACTTTCTGTGTTCGTACCACAGGGAATAATCCAGGAGATTACCTTGTCGGAACAAGGTATTATAATTTGAACAATAAAGGGTTTGGGTCACTTTGGACGCTAGATCTCTCAAAGGCGGGACAAAATACCTACGATCAATCAACCAGCTGGGCCATTATCCCAAGACAGGTGGGCTCCCAGCAGATTACGCATAACGTTTCTAACGGCGATGACCCCTCTCCGCTCTTTAACGGAGCGTATAACGGAAAATTTACTACACCCCGTTGTGCGCGCGCTGATGAACTGTTTTTCTCCTATACTCCAACGAGTGCAAATGGTCGACTCTACGACGCAGAGAACAATAAGCATAGATACAGAGCCTATATCGGTTATCGTTCGAATCTTGAGGTGTTTAATCCTCTCGCTGTTCCGAGTGCTCAATCGGGTATCCGGAAAGTCATCTCTGATTCCTCTGAGTCTGTGAATCTCCTCTGGCCTTTACCGGTTCTCAGTTGGCAAGAACGAACTGGAGACGCAACCCAGCAGTATTCTCCGCCTGTTACCTCAGATGCTGCCGAGGTGTTGCCGGGTGAACCGTACGCGGAAGTAGGCACATCAGCTCTTTGGAATACGGACCGTAAGCCGTTTGATTGTTGGCTCAGTTCTACTGGGAACACGCCGTACAGTCCCAACAAATCTCATCATGATATCAACCAAGAAAATGACCTGCTTGTACGCAATACAGACGGTTTAACGTATGTGCAAGACCAGAACGATTTCTGCAAAGACTTAACGAGTGAGCACGTATTTGGAATTGGTGTCTATCAAACAAGTAATAAGATAAAAACTGGTGGTCATAATTACGAAACGTTTTCTGGTCACGCGCTGGAAACGACTCGGCTTCTCGGTATCTACTCGGTAGTAGGGCAGGCCGATCAATCGTTTAAAGCAAAGATCCCTTCAAATGTACCGTTTGAATTTGATCTGATCGGCCCCGAGGGTCTCCGTCTGACGGATGTAAGAAGTTGGCACGGTTTACAGCCACAAGAGAAGCGAACCGACTGTGGGGGATGCCACGACCACAGACCTGGTAAGGCTATCTCCTTTAGCCAGACGGTTGCCGATCAGAGCGCTGCGCTCGATATGGTTGGTCAGACGACCTATATAGAATACGACGCACACTGTTCGCCAACACTGCACACAACGACGGAAGCAACAATGCCTGTTCCAGAGTGGAAAGCGGATATATGGCCAGGTTTTGATAGTTATTGTGGGTCATGCCACAACACGAATTTTTCTAACAATACTGAAGCTCTGGCAGCTCTGGAGTATGCAGACGAGCAGGAGGCTTATAATACATTGCGCGATAGAAATTATGCCGCACCTCATGTGGGTGGACTCGGAAGCCCTGCATTTTGGGCTGCTCGTGGAAAGCGCACTGATGGACGCGATAATAACTTAGCGAAATACGCACCGGACTATGCTGAGAGTGTTTGGGGGTACCGTTATAGCTCGGTACATACGAATACTCCTGGCCTCTGTGATGGAACGCAGCCCGAAGCTGCCAAATGGGTCTATCGGCTCGGGTTGTGGATTGATCACCACATGCCTCGAAATACCTCCAGTGGTGTGTTCGATGCTCAGCTTGATCGTTTTCACCCAACGGTCGACGTAGCGCTTTCACAGGAAAACTGTGGATTGAATCAAGTTCGAGTTGGCTACTGGGATGATTCCGGGATGATTAGTCGACTTGAGGTGTCGCTGAATGATCAAGTTATTCTTACTCGGGACTCAGAGCCTAATGGCAGTTTTCTTATGCCGCTTCAATCTGGAAGTCTTACCGATCGTATCTCGCTTCTTGTTGAAGATCCAACTGGTAACCGTCAGTTTGTTCGAAAGGGCTTGCATGAACTTGCTGCAGACTGCGAACATTTACCTGCTCCCCCACAACAAGACGACCCAGCGAGTGGTGTTGATCCAGGGAATGATCCCGGTGTTGATCCGGAAACGTTGATGCTTTCGCTCAATAAGACTATCGTACAGCCAGGGGAACGACTCACGTTTACTATAGAAGCATCCTCGGCTTCCTCAGCATACCTCATGTGTTCTACAAGCACTGGAAGTTTTTCATTTCAAGATGTTCTTCTTTCCTTAGGAGAGACACCTCTTTTACAACGTACGTTGCTCTGGGAGCCGTTCACTATAGTTGATCAGGCAGTCGGAATTACTCTGCGCCTTCCAGCAAAGAGAAAGCTCGTGCAACATAGTTACTCGTGTCAGGCTGTTACAGGAGATGGAGCGCTCGCGTCTAACCTCGTGTCTTTTACTGTCAAGAAGGCAAAGAATTTTAAGAAGGTAAAGACAAAATATTCTCGCCAGAGACAAAAAAGAAATCGCCTAAAAAAGCGTTGCCTGAAAAAATGGAAAAAAGCACAGCTTGACGTAGCAGATTCTCAAGAGTTGTCTATGGACTCCATTCCCCTGTGCCAAAAGTTTCTCAGTAAGAAAAGTGAGCTCCTTTTAGGAAAAGCGTTCAAGAAGCTGTGACGAGAGTGTTTTTCTCTTCTTGGCCATGGTAAGTTTCAGTCATGAACTTTCCACTGAGTGTTCCGAAACATTTTCGTATTATCGCCCACCGTGGTGCTTCTGCCTATGCGCCTGAAAATACTGTTGCGGCATTTCATCTTGCCCAAGAGATGGGGTGTCTGGAAGTTGAGCTTGATGTTCAGCTCTGTAGTGACGGAATTCCAGTCTTATGTCACGATCTCTCCCTTGAGAAATACGGATACGGGAACCGCCGAGTTGAAGAGATGACCTCACAAGAGTTTCTTCAGCTTGATATGGGGAGTTGGTTTTCCCCTCATCTCTTTTCAGGCACTCCTGGCCTTACCCTTGTACAACTTTTTGCCACCTTTCACTCTTCTTTCTTGTACCACGTAGAACTGAAAGGAGAAGCTGAGGAGCTTCCCTCTTCTGTTTTAGAGTGTGTTCAGCAAGAGGGGCTCATCGATAAGGTCATCTTTACTTCCTTTTCATTTCACCATTTAAAAAAACTACGGACACTCTCTCAAGCATGTCGTTTAGCTTGGCTTGTTCAAGAGCTGAACGATGAGGCTTTGCAAGGCGCCAAGGAGTTAGAGCTCTATCAACTTTGCCCAAATGCTGAAACTGTCTCCGAGTTTGAGGTTGAGAAAGCGCACGATGTTTGTAAAGAAGTTCGTGTATGGGGTGTAGGCGGCGCTCCTGTGCACTTACGAGAGCTTGTTCAGCGTGTGGTTGCTTTAGGGTGTGACGGGATGACTATAAGTCGGCCCGATTGGGCTTCGCATGAGAGCAAGCCTTATGCTTTTTCTTCACCCGTTCAATAAGTCTCTTGATTTCGCTTTCCGTAAAAATTCTCTGTTCGGCGTGAGTCTTAATATGACTCAGAAGTCTTAAAAAATTATTAGCGCTCGGTGCGCCAACCTGATCTTTGTCGAGATAGCCTGCAAGCATCATTAATTGTGCGGCACACAAGAAAGTGGATCGGAGGATTGTTTCAATTTTGTCCTCTTCTGTTAATGAACGGAGTGCTAGGTATAAAAACTCGTACATCTCTGAGGCATGCTCTTGAATCCCCTCAAAGGAAAACGTGTCATAGAGCTCGCACAGAAAACTTGCTGCGGTGATTTTATCGAGGGAATCTCTAATTTCCTTGAAGTTGGTTTCTGGAGAATAGGTATAGAGGGAGAGGAGATTGCCCTTTGACTGTTTGAGCTCAAAGCGGCCGCAATCAAGGACTTCGAGTGTTGTTCCGAACTGACGTTTGTTTCGTCTGGCGTGTTTGGCTACAACCGAAAGCTTTCCTCGTTTGGGGCTTAGGATGTGGAGAATCAGGTCAGCATCTCTGCTTGGATTAGCTCGTAGAACAATGCCCCGTACCCTTTGAATGGCCATAAAGATAAGTGCCTTGGTTGCAAAATAGGATAGGAGTGACTATAGCATAACAGTTACACTTCTTCTTGGAGCAAGTCGAGAAGACATTAGTTGAATTAATAGAAGAACTTACCTCAGGTAGGTTTGCAATACAAAGAGTACCATGGCTCGAAAAAAGAAAATCAAAGTGAATGATATGGATTCGTCTTCAGAGACTGAAGAGCAGGTAGGTCAAGAGCACACAGAAGAGCCCTCAGTTGAAGTTGTCGAGGGACGTTCACCGAGAGATGCTGATTTTTCTCAACTCGAAGACGAGCCTACTGAGCAAGCCTCTGCTGCAGGGGGTGACTCGCAAGCTCGAGAGTTCAAAGAGAAATATCTCAGAGCACTAGCGGATTTCGAGAACTTCAAAAAGCGTACTCTTAAAGAGAGGAGTGACCTCTTAAAGTACCAGGGTGAGAAAGTCTTCCTGGACATGCTTGAAGTTGTTGATAATATTGATCTTGCCCTACAACATGCCGAAGCTGAGCCGGAAAAGCTGCGCGAGGGGGTTGAGCTCATTCATAAGATGTTTGTCTCTACCCTTGATAAATGGGGAGTTCGAGCCTCTTCTGCGCTTGGAAAGCCATTTGATCCTAATGAGCACGCTGCGATAAGCCAGATTCCAGACGGTGAGGCAGAACCAGGAACGGTGATTAACGAGCTCAAGAAGGCCTACTTCTATAAGGACAAGCTCCTACGTCCGAGTGAGGTGGTTGTGTCAGTAGCCCCGCCTGAGGGTGGTGAGTAGGTAGTTGATATTGTGAGTCTTTTCTCCTACCCGGGATGTGAGCCGAGTAACTTACTATTTTTTCAGGAAATCTTATGGCGATAGCTTGAAAACCTTCCTTTCGATGCTTACTTCTTAGGGGCGGGTCGAAGAGCGAGATTTTAACGAGAAAGCTTATAAGACTTCAAGACAGAGTTTTTTGAACTAACTAAGGATTACGTTATGGGAAAAATTATTGGTATCGATTTGGGAACCACGAACTCATGTGTCGCAGTCATGGAAGGTGGCTCTCCTACGGTTATCGCCAACAGTGAAGGTGCACGTACAACACCATCAGTTGTTGCGGTGAATGATTCTAAGGAGCGGCTTGTTGGACAAGTTGCTAAGCGCCAAGGGGTGACGAACCCTAAAAATACAATTTTTGCGGTAAAGCGTCTTATCGGACGTAAGTTTGACTCAAAAGAGGTCAAGGAAGCACTCAAAGTTCTTCCATATGAAATCACAGAGGCTGACAACTCTGATGCATGGGTAATGCTTTCTGGCGAAAAGAAGAGTCCGCAAGAGATCTCAGCAATGATTCTCACCAAGATGAAGCAGACTGCTGAAGACTATCTCGGTGAAACGGTAACAGATGCTGTTATTACCGTCCCTGCCTACTTTAACGATGCTCAACGTCAAGCAACAAAAGACGCTGGGAAGATTGCCGGCCTCAACGTAAAGCGAATTATCAACGAGCCAACGGCTGCTTCGCTTGCCTATGGCATGGACAAAGAGGGCGACCGCAAGCTTGCCGTGTTCGATCTCGGTGGTGGTACATTTGATGTCTCTATCCTTGAGCTTGGCGAAGGAGTTTTTGAGGTAAAGTCTACGAATGGTGATACGTTCCTCGGTGGTGAAGACTTTGATCTCATTCTTGTTGATTACCTCGCTAGTGAGTTCAAGAAGGAGCAAGGTATTGATCTTAGGGATGACACTCTTGCTCTTCAACGACTCAAAGAAGCGTCTGAGAAAGCAAAGCACGAGCTCTCAACGGCTATGGAAACAGATGTAAATCTGCCGTTTATCACTGCTGACTCCTCTGGGCCTAAGCACTTGAATGTGAAGATTTCGCGAGCGAAGTTTGAGTCACTCTGTTCAGATCTCCTTGACCGTCTTGAAGCTCCGTGTGTCACGGCTCTCAAAGATGCTGGTGTTGAAGCGAGCGAGATCAATGATGTGATTCTCGTTGGTGGTATGACCCGTATGCCGGCGGTGCAAGAGCGAGTGAAGAAGATCTTCGGAAAAGATCCTTCAAAGAACGTAAACCCTGATGAAGCTGTTGCTTCTGGTGCTGCGATTCAAGCTGGTGTCCTTCAGGGAGATGTTAAAGACGTCCTCCTGCTTGACGTGACTCCATTGAGCCTCGGTATCGAAACATACGGTGGGGTGTTTACAAAGCTCATCGAAAAGAACACAACGATTCCAACGCGAAAGTCGCAAACTTTCTCTACCGCGTCTGATAATCAGCCTGCTGTCTCAATCCACGTGCAGCAAGGTGAGCGTGAGATGGCTCAAGACAATAAAACGCTTGGCCGTTTTGAGCTCGTTGGTATTCCACCAGCTCCACGTGGTGTTCCTCAAATTGAAGTAACGTTCGATATTGATGGAAACGGCATTGTTCACGTTTCTGCTAAAGACCTTGGCACTGGAAAAGAGCAGTCTATCCAGATAACGGCGAGTTCCGGCTTAAGCGAAGAAGAGATTGATCAAATGGTCAAAGACGCAGAAGCGCACGCAGAAGAAGATAAAGAGCGTCGTGAGCTTGTTGAGGTCAGAAACCAACTCGATTCCCTTGTGTACTCAACGGAAAAATCTCTCTCTGAGCTTGGTGATAAGCTTGGGGAAGAAGATAAGAAAGCGATCGAGACAGCTCTTGAAGAGGGTAAGAAGGTGCTTGAAGACGGCGATAAGGCTGCCGTTGAAAAAGCGACAGAAGAGCTTACGAAAGCCACTCACAAACTCTCTGAAGAGATGTACAAGAAGGCAGCTGAAGAAAATGCTTCTGCTGACGGTGCATCTAACGGAGCGTCTGCGTCGGAAAACGGAGCTTCTGGTGAAGGTGAAGCGGCAAAGTCTGATGATGACGATGTCGTTGATGCTGACTTTGAAGAAGTTCGCGAATAGTAATCCTCTGTTAGCGAGCGGAGAGGCCTTCTCTCCGCTCCTCGTAACCTCCTCTTTGTGATCCACCCCAATAAGGATATGTTGTTTTGAGTAAGCGTGATTGTTACGAAGTTCTTGGGGTACAAAAAGGCGCATCTTCTGATGATATTAAGCGAGCCTATCGCAAGGCTGCGATGAAGTATCACCCCGATAGAAATCCTGGGGATAAAGTAGCAGAAGACAAGTTCAAAGAAGCCACTGAGGCGTATCAAATTCTCAGTGATAAAGATAATCGAGCGAAGTATGACCAGTTTGGCCACGCTGCCTTTGAGGGAGCTGGTGCTGGTGGCTTTAGTGGAGGAGATTTCACCGGTTTTGAGGATCTCTTCGGTGATATTTTTAGCTCTTTCTTCGGTGGTCAATCTCCATTTGGAGGGGGACGCACGCGAGGGCGTGCTGGACGAGATCTCCAATACGACCTTCAGGTCGAGTTCAATGAAGCTGTTTTTGGTGTAGAAAAAGAGATTACTATCCAGAGAGATCAACAGTGCGAAACGTGCTCTGGAAGTGGTGCAGCCAAAGGCTCCGAGCCTGAGTCGTGTCAACAGTGTGGTGGACGCGGTCAGGTTGCTATGCAGCAAGGTTTTTTTACGATCTCTCGAACGTGTCCCGTCTGTAACGGGGCAGGCAAGATTGTTCGTAACCCTTGTGGTGATTGTTCTGGGAGAGGGACACGCCCTGTGCAAAGTAAGCTGAGTGTGAAAGTGCCTGCTGGTATCGATCACGGTCAACGCCTCAAGCTGCGTGGGGAAGGTGAGCCAGGGAGTGCAGGTGGGCCTGCAGGAGATCTCTACGTACAAGTTCTTGTGAAAGATCACGGGATCTTCCACCGTCAGGATTTTGATCTGATCTGCGAAGTTCCTATTAACTTTGCTGCTGCTGCTCTTGGAGCCGACGTTGAGGTTCCAACCTTAGAGGGAAAAGCAAAGGTTAAAGTTGCTGCCGGTACCCCTTCAGGAAAAGTTTTCCGCCTTCGGGGTAAAGGTGTGCCTGTGCTTGGCAGCGATAGAAGAGGGGATCTCCACGTTCGTATGAATGTACATGTCCCTACCAAACTTTCGGCAGAACAACGCGAGCTTCTAGAAAAACTCCGTACTCTTGATGGTGATATACCTCGAGAAGATGAACAAGGCTTCTTTGATAAGATGAAGCACCTCTTCTCCTAGCCAAGTTGCTAATAAATTGAAGATGTTCTTATGGTGTTGCTTTTCTTACTTCACTTGAGCATCAGGCACTCTGTTTGTAATAAATGACATGATTGAATCGGAATCAATGTTGGCAAAGAGTGTTACATCGCCCGAACCACAAGAAATAAGCTCGCCAGAAGAGACGATTCCAGCAATGGCGTTTACCGTTTGGCCACTATTTGTCGTAAAGGAATAAATAGCTGGGCCTCCAGAATCTCCGTTACAGGTGTTGCTTCCAGAGCCGTTAAAGGAGGCGAAGATGTGATTCGATGTGACACTTGAAACCTCCATCTCACCACTCCGTAGCGAGCCTGACTCTTCGTTTTCATCGAGCCCATATCCGAATATAGAGATAACATTTCCAGCACTCATTGAACGTGAACCGAGCAGTGGTAATGTCGGAAGATTAAGCGGAGTGCTGAGTTCAAGAATCGCAACGTCATTAAAGACAGCACTTGTAGCGAGCTCCGTTCGAGCTCCAGGGTGAACATAAACTGTTTTTCCAAAGCTTGATTGTCCCCCAGCTTGGACTTGGGCTTGAAGCACTGTGCCAAAAAAGCAGTGGGCAGCAGTGAGAACGTCGTTAGAGGTCAGCATGGTGCCAGAGCACAGCCCAGTGCTGCCGTCATCAAAGGTTAGGGTAATACGAACAATCGGAGAATTTGAAGTAGTGCACGCAGTGCCAGAGATAATTCTCTCGTTTAGTCCGAGGGTGCCACACGCTGATTGAGACAGAGAGGGGCCGCTATCTGAGCTGCCACCACAGTGAGTGAGAAGAAGAGAGAGGAGGAAGAAGAAAAGAGCGCGTTTCAAGGCTAGATTCCTAATGTAGACATTTCGAACAACCTTACCCTAAGAGATTTTGGTTTAACAAGCCACACAAAGTCTACTCATGTGGGATAACCACTTGATATTCAGAGCAGTTCGTGAGGTACTCAAGGAATACTGTTAAGGGAATTGTCCAAACAGCTTATTTTGGTCAACATAGAGTAATGATGCGTTATCTCTCGTTTTTCGTTCTTCCTCTCGTTTTTCTCTGCGGGTGCTCCTCGTCGAGTTTTAACTCCACCACACCTGCTCCCCGTGCCCCAGACTCTGAGGGTCGGCTTCACTCTTTTCCAGACACGCCAAGTGGCTATGACCGAGAGGGCATCAAGAGAAGGGCTCCTTGGGAGAGTTGGGGACTACACCGCGATCTCGATGGTGCCCCAATTCGTAATGGGCTGATTCTCGAAGGTGACAGTCTCGTAGAGGCCGGAAGACTCCAAGAAGGCTTAGAGCGTTATCTTGCAGCTAGAGCGGATCGTATGCCGGGCGTTGTGCGTGATTCACTTATGATTCGCATTGCTAGTGTGTATCTCAAGCTTGATGAGCCGAGAAAATCACTTGATATGCTCAGTGATTATTTTCGAGCTACTGAACGGAGTGAGGATTCCGTTGATAGCCGCTTCTCACTTCTCTTTGCCTATGCCTTTGGACGCCAAGGTGAGATCGATCAAAGTTTAGCTTGGTTCTCGAGGGCGAATCGCTTAAGTGCTGGCAGAGGTGAGGTAAGCACTGTGGCCGAGCAGGGGGTGCGTTTGTTTCTACGGGTATTGCCTGATGACAAGTTCTATCCGCTTTCTCGATCTTGGAACTCCGATAGTTTTGTTCGTGAATTGCACGGCAATGAAGCACGTCGCCGTGCGCTTCCAGATTACCGCGAGCCATCACAAGACTACGCAGTTCGATTTTGGGAGCTGGCGCCTGGGGATCTGAGACAGTGGCAGGTCGCTTCTAGCCAACCTGATGGCACCCCAATCGGTGTACTCCTCCCACTAACGGGTCGCTTTGCAAAGTTAGGCGCAAGTGCAAAGCGAGGTATTGAGCTCGCTTTACTTGGACAACAAGTAGAAGGAGAGTTTACCCCTTCCATCCAGGATACTGCAGGAGATGAAGTTATTGCTGATGCGGGTTTGCGCGAACTTCTTGCAGCTGGCGAGCTTCCAGTTGTTGTTGGACCTCTTCTCTCTGATGTGGCCCAGTCGGTTGCTCGTTTAGCAAAAGAACAACGAGTGCCCCTTCTTTCCTTTTCAAAAAGGAGCTACTTTGAGACAGGAGCCGGCGTATATCGCTTAGGACCAACTGTCGAGACGCAGATAGACTCGCTTGTTGAAGCAGTGTACCGCCGCAAGAACATATTGCGGTATGGAATTGTAGCCCCACAAACCGAAGCAGGAGAGCACTACGCAGAGGTATTTCGAAACAAGTTGATAGAGCTCAATCTCGATCTAGTCTATGACACCCGCTATACACCTGGAGATGACACTTCTCTTGCTGCGATTGCTGCTGAGTTAGAAGAGTCACCGATTGAAGCCATCTTTTTTCCTGATTCTTTGACCCAAGCGAGTCGTTTCTTTGGCAATTTTCCTCGATGGAAACGTGAGCAGATGCCTCTCTTGGGGCTTGCTCAGTGGGACAATGAGCAAGAGCTGGCGCAATCTCGCACAGTTATGGAGGGTTCTATTTTTGTCAGCCCATTCTTTTCTCAGAGCGACCGTGAAATCATTCAGAAGTTTTTGACATCTTATAAGAACAAGTTTGGGCACAGGCCAGATTTTCTTGCTGCGCAGAGTTTTGATGCTGTGACGATGATCGTAGCAGCGTTGCGGCGTCATCAAAGTGAAGGTATACCGCTCTCGCAAGCGCTAAGTGAGATAGATATTTATGAGGGACTAACAGGAAGTATTACTGTTCGTCCTGATGGTGAGTTGAGTCGACGTTTTGCCGTTGTAGAGCTTCATCAAGGACGCCTTCGTGAGGTTCCCTTGAAAAACTCTTTAGCGGCAATAGGGTCGATGTCGGTTATAAAGTAAAGGAGGAGAGCATGAGTGATAGTAAGAAAGAGAGCTCTCGAAAAAAGTTCGTCGTTGAAGGGTTTGAAAGTGAGCTTCCGGGGGAACTCCCTGTTGTCCCAGCAAAAGATATCGTTGCTTTTCCCTCAGTGATGATGTCGCTCTACATCGATCATGAATCAAGCGTACGTGCGGTAGAGCATGCAATGGAAAACGACAGAGCTGTTATCGTTGTTGCGCAAGAGGATTTGGATGTGGAAGTTCCTGAGCCTCACCAGCTCTACCGCCTTGGAGTAATCTGTAATGTTTCAAAGACGCTCAAACTCCCAGATAACCGTTTTAAGGTTCTTCTCCAAGGGATTGTTCGGTGTGAAGTCAGCGATTTTCACCCGTCCAATAAATTTCTGAGGGCGGCTTATAAGCCTCTTCCCGTAGCTGATGATATTGAGCTTCTTGCTGAGCACGAAGTTCTTATCAACAGAATTCATGAAGGGCTACGTATTCTTGTTGAAAACGAACACGTAGCAGAAGAGATGCTTGTAGTAACGGAAGATATCGACGACCCTGCTATGTTAGCAGATGTGATTCTTGCCCATTACCGGCTTGAGATACCTCTTGCTCAAAAAGCGCTCGAAGAGCTTGATCCTTTAAAACGTCTTCGGCTTGCAGATGAAGTTGTTACGGACGATCTCAATCAGTTTCTTATCTCTGAGAATCTACGCGAACAAGCCCGTGAGGAGATGACAAAGGATCAGAGGGACTACTATCTTCGCGAGCAGATTAAACTTATCCGCCGTGAACTTGGCGAAGAAGACTCACAAACAGAAGATCTCTCTGAGCTCAAAGAGTCACTCAAGGCAGCAAAGCTTCCACCTGCAGTATTAAAAGAGGCTGACAGGCAGATGAGTCGATTACGTCGTATGCACACCGAGTCAAGTGAGTATGCGATGCTTCGCACCTACCTTGAGTGGATTGCAGATCTTCCTTGGAAGGTAAAAACACGAGAGCGGCTAGACCTTAAACGTGCAAGCAAGATTCTTGATGAAGACCACTATGGGCTCGATAAGATCAAAGACCGCATCTTAGAGTATTTAAGTGTTCGAAAACTCAATAAGGACTCCCAGGGACCAATTCTCTGTTTTGTAGGACCTCCAGGGGTTGGGAAAACCTCTCTTGGGCAATCTATTGCTAAGTCGCTCAATCGTAAATTTCACCGCATGTCTGTAGGAGGGGTGCGGGATGAAGCTGAGATTCGTGGACACCGGCGTACGTATGTTGGTGCTCTTCCTGGGCGAATTATTCAGGGGATAAAGCAAGCGGGGAGTAATAACCCGGTCTTTATGCTCGATGAGCTCGACAAGGTAGGAGCAGATTTTCGAGGGGATCCTGCCGCAGCCCTTCTCGAAGTGCTCGATCCTCAACAGAACAAAGAGTTTCGTGATCACTACTTAAACGTCGATTTTGATCTCTCCAGCGTTATGTTTATTGCAACAGCAAATACGCTCGACACGATTCCTGATGCTCTCCTCGATAGGCTTGAAGTTATCTATGTCTCTGGATATACAACCGAGGAGAAGATAGTTATCGCTCAGCGTTATCTTGTTCCACGCCAAATTGAGAAGAATGGACTCAAGTCAGCAGGACTCACTTTTGAGAGAGCGGCATTGGAGTTTGTTATTGAGCGATATACGCGTGAGGCAGGAGTGCGAAATCTCGAACGAGAAGTTGGGTCGCTTTGCCGCAAAGTGGCTCGAGAAGTTGCTGAAAAGAAGAAGGCGCGTAAGAAGATAACCGTCCCATTTGTGACCGAAAGCCTTGGACCCACTCGGTACGACCCCGAAATGGATGAGCAAAAAGATGCAGTGGGTCTTGTACGTGGGCTTGCTTGGACTGTGCACGGCGGCGAGATGATGCCCATTGAAGCCTCTGTGGCAAAAGGAAAAGGTCAATTGTCTTTGACCGGGAGACTTGGTGAGGTCATGCAAGAGTCCGGTAAGGCAGCGATGTTCTACGCACGGGCAAATGCTGACACGCTTGGACTCGATCCCCGTTTCCATGAAAAGTTTGATATCCATGTTCATGTTCCAGGTGGAGCAACGCCAAAAGATGGTCCTTCTGCTGGTATTGCCATTGTCACTGCTCTCGTTTCCGCGCTTTCCGGCAAGAAAGTTTCACACGAAGTAGCGATGACAGGAGAGATCACTCTTCGGGGTGCCGTGATGCAGATTGGAGGATTAAAAGAGAAGGCGCTTGCTGCGCTTCGCTACGGTGCAAAAAAAGTGATTATCCCGTTTGAGAATATTAAAGATCTCGAGGATATTCCTAAGGAACAACGCGACCAGCTTAAGTTTATTCCCGTAAAACATGTAGCTGAGGTCCTTGAAATCGCTTTGCTTGAGACAAAACCGAAGACACGTCGGAAAACAAAAGCGAAATCTTCAAAGAAAGGAAAGGTTATCCGTGTCTAGGTGCATCTCTCTTTCTTTTTTTCTCTCTCTTTGTCTGGTGAGTCTTCGTGCGCATGCAGACTCCTCTCCGGAGGATGTGTGTATGTACCGCGATCAAAACGGTGCTATTCAGCAAGTCATGGGGGAGAGAAAAGTGCCCGTAGAGTTTCGGGGTACGATGAAGTGTTTTGCCGCCAAGCAAAACACGCGCCTTGCTGCGCCTAAGGATATTACACTCAAAGGCACAACGCGCGAGGAGAATATGCCGTCTTCGCTCGGCCGAATTCAGCTCAGATGGCCACGTGTCGTGGAAACTCTTTTTGGGCGCACACCGACAAAAGCGATGGCTGATGCTGCTCGAGCTGCCAGTCGCTACATTAAGAAACCCGGTTGGCCAACGGAAATACGGAGACTTGATCTCGATTTTAATGTTGTGTTTATGGATGCCGAGCTCTCGTCGGCTGAAATCCCTGGAAACTTAGTTTCAAACTGTCATCCAGGTTGGATGACTGCTCCGGCTAATATTTATATCGTTGCTCAGCGAGCAGCCGCTGGGTGTGGTGGCTCACAGGTGAGAAAGAGTGAAGCAGATGCGCGACTCGCTGAGGTACTTATCCATGAGATTGGACACGCCGTGGAAGCTGCTCTCCTCGCAGGCAGTTTTGGTGGTGAACGCTTTCGTGCTGAAGGGTTTGCAACATGGTTTGAAGCGAATGCTTCGGATGAGTCCTCAGTTATTAGGCGCGGAAAAATACGTAATGAGCACTTTGCAACTGCTAAGGCTTATCTTCGAGGAAAAAGTGGTATGCCTCCCTTTGATGGTTCTGCTGGAGGGTATGCTACTCGTTCGCTTCTTTTTCATGCGATAGTGAAGGCTAAGGGGGTTCGTGGCCTCATGCGTGTCTACGAAACGCTTCGTGAGGAGAGGCTTACGTTTTACCCGGCAGTAAAAAAGACCCTTGGGTGGTCACAAGAGAAGCTTGAGGAGAGAGCTCTGAAGCTCTTGCGTTAATTAAGCCCCACCTTCTGAAACAGTTTCCCCAGGGTATTCTTCTCATCATCAGCATCATCTTTCCATTCCATAGTGGCGCACCCATCGTGTGGAGCGCCAAGCGGATCGATGGCTAAGATAAGTGTTTCTTGAAGGATGTCCTCTAAGTCGATGTGCTCGCCGTCAAAGTAGATGATGCCGATATCATCGTCCCACTCTTCAGCTGAGAGTTTTCGGTCGCGGCCTGGATGTGATTCTTTTGCTTTGAGCAGGATATTGACTTCCTGGGAGATGGAGTGCTCAATCATCTCAAGGCAGCGGGGGCAGCTCTGGCGGTAGGTAGTGGTGATAGTGCCAGTGAGCTCAGCGCTTCCTTTTTGAGGTGAGATAGTGAGTGAAACTGATGGGGGAGCAAGAAACGTAACGTCATTTCCAGGCCCCTCGTTCATGCGTGCATTGAGAGTCTCTAAGGGGATGGTATCATTAATCTTTATACCTTCCTGGGGGATATCTGAGAGGCGGACTTGAAGATTGCCCTGCATGAGACCTCCTGTATGAACTACTGGTGATGCTTAAGATGATACCTTCTTCTAGGCACTTAGTCACCTCCCGGTCTGTGTTCTTTCGGTTTCGGGGGGTGTTTAACGCGAAGACTGCGAAGGGTAACGAGCTGTTATTACTTCAACTTCGCGTTCTTCGTGTTCTTCGCGTTAGATAGGGGACAAACAGAGACTGCATTTCTTTCTATAAAATGCACTTCCTCTGTAATTTTCAAGCAACTTTGAGTATGATTCCACGACTTCCTATTGGAAGACGTCGTTTTGACGTCTCATGAAGTATATCACACACACGCAAGGAGTAAGTAAGTATGGGAGTAAATAAAGTCATATTGTTAGGTCGCCTCGGAAAAGATCCAGAGCTTCGTTACACACAGAGCCAAACACCGGTAGCAAATTTTAGTTTTGCCACTGGTGAGCGCCGCAAAGATCCGCAGAGCGGTAACTGGACAGAGCATACCGAGTGGCACAATGTGGTTGTTTTTGGAAAAACCGCTGAAAATGTTTCTAACTATCTTAAGAAGGGAAGCGAAGCTTTCATAGAAGGCCGCATTCAGACACGTAAGTGGCAAGACAAAGAAGGAAAGGACCGCTGGACAACTGAAGTTGTTGGCAATACGGTTCAGTTTGTTGGAGGAAGAGGCGATAGCTCGTACTCCTCAAGTGGTCCAGCACCTCAACCGAGTTCCTTCGCCAAACCTGCCGACTCACTCGTTGCTGCAAACGGTGGAACGGTCTCTGCTGACGAGGTCACATTCGACGACGACGATATTCCGTTCTAGGGGCATTTTCAGATGCCTCTTAATGACGCAGATTTAAAGGCTCTTCAAGTCCTCCTTCAGCAAGAGCTGCAACAAGAGATTGAGCCACTTCGAAGCGAAATGAACAAGCGCTTTGACGAGGTTGCTGTGCAGCTTGATGGGCTCTATCGAGAGAATGAAAAGCGAGAGCAGGAGTATCTTGTTTTGACTGAGCAGTCAGCCAGGTTGGAAGGCCGTGTTGACGTGCTTGAAAAGAAGTGTGCCTAACGCCCCTCTGTGTTCCTCTAGCCCGGACTAGCGCCTCTGTGATTTTCTTTTCAACACAGAGGCGCATAGATTTTCAAATCATCACAGAGGAACACCGAGGGAAATGTTCTCGCCTTCCCTTTCTCTCTTAGATTCGTTATCTTTTCCTGTACTTAATCTCGGAGTACGGAATGGAAAAAGTACAAGACGACCCCCTTTATAAGATTCGCCACTCTCTGGCACATGTTCTCGCCCAAGCGGTTCTTGAAATCCGCCCCAAGGCTAAGCTCGCCTTTGGCCCACCGATTGATACGGGATGCTACTACGATTTTGATCTCGAAGAGCCTCTCTCTGACGATGACTTTGCTGACATCGAAAAGCGTATGCGGCGCATTATCTCTGAGAAGCAGGAATTTGTGCATGAATCGAGGAAAGCACAAGACGCCATTACCTTTCTTGATGAGCAAGGCGAACAGTACAAAGTAGAGTATTGTAAGGAGCTTCACGAAGGTGGCGAGGCAGAAATCGGTTTTTATACCAACGGTCCCTTTACTGATATGTGCGGTGGCCCACACGTTGAGCATACAGGACAAATTCCTGCTGATTGCTTTAAGGTCGACTCTCTTGCTGGTGCCTATTGGAGAGGCGATGAAAATAACCCTCAACTGACTCGTATTTATACACTTGCATTTAAGAACAAAAAAGATCTTAAAGCTTACATAAAGAAACGCGAACTTGCTAAAGAGCGCGACCACAGAAAGCTTGGTACAGAGTTGGATCTCTATAGCATCGATCACGATGGAGTCGGCTCAGGGCTTATTCTTTGGCATCCAAAAGGTGGGCTGATTCGCCACCGAATTGAAGAGCACGCTCGTAATATGCATATCGAAGGTGGGTATGAGTTTGTGTATTCGCCACATATCGGAAAAGCAAGTCTTTGGGAGACGAGTGGGCACCTCTCTTTTTATAAAGATGGCATGTTTGCTCCGATTGAGGTTGAGGGACAGCCCTACTACCTCAAGCCGATGAACTGCCCCTTCCACTGTAAAATCTTTGCCAGCTCCATTCGCTCGTATCGCGATCTTCCTCTTCGTTTTGCTGAGTGGGGCACCGTGTACCGATTTGAGAGAAGCGGAACTCTCTCAGGCCTTACTCGTGTGCGAGGTTTTACCCAAGACGATGCGCACCTCTTTTGCCGCGAAGACCAGATGCCAGAAGAGATCGACAAAGTGCTCGACTTTAGCGTGGGGCTACTCCGTGATTTTGGCTTAAAGAATTTTCACCTCTACCTCAGTACTCGCCCTGAAAAGCGTGTGGGAGAGGAGGAGAAATGGGAGGCCTCAGAAAAAGCTCTGCGAGAAGCCTTAGAACGAAGCGGGCTCCCTTTTTCGCTGAACGAAGGAGACGGGGCGTTTTATGGTCCAAAGATTGATATTTGTGTGAACGATGCCCTTGATAGAGAGTGGCAGCTCAGCACGATACAATTTGATTTTAATCTCCCTGAGCGTTTCGATCTTAAATACGTTGATGCTGATGGCGAGCATAAACGTCCATACATGATTCACCGTGCACTATGTGGTTCGATGGAGCGTTTCTTTGCCGTGCTTGTTGAGCACCTTGGGGGAGCTTTTCCAACATGGCTTGCCCCAGTGCAGGTAGCCCTTATTCCTGTTGCTGATAAGTTCGGTGATTATGTAAATGATATTAAGGACCAACTTGAAAGTGATCTCTTCCGCGTTCAAGTTGACACAAGCGATAAGTCTTTTAATAAGAAAATTCGCGAAGCAGTCACGAGCAAAATCCCAAACATTATCATTGTTGGTGGTAATGAAGTAGAAAACGGAACGATTACTCTGCGCCGTTACTGTGTGAAAGAACAGCTCACCATGCCTCGCGAAGAATTTTATGCACGTATGCAACGTCTTCGTGATGAGCGGTTAATGGACTGCGATCCGGAGGTTGAGATTTAACTTCTAAAGCGGATCAAGAGAGAGAAGGTCTGAGTCTTCAATGGTCTGCTCCGCTGGAGTCGAAAGAAGTTCAGTCAGTTGCATTGCCCATTCATCAATTGCCAGTCTGATGTGAGCGTAGAGTTGGTAGTCTTTGAGGCTAAAGGCCGAAACCTTTTGACCCTCGCGATCGTTAAATTGCTCGAGAGGAAAAAGAGGAGAAGGCTCTTCTGTAACATACCCTTCCATTGCAATACTTCCTTCTCCAGCAAGTTTCACTAACCCGCCACCAGGAACAAGGAATCCTGCTACGGTACCGATGATATTCACTCCTGGGCTAGTAGGAACGATATGAGTCAAGGCGAGTCGAAGGGAGAGTGTCTCGGGACCAGGAGTGTCAACAACTTCTAAAAACTTACCACGATCTGATTGGAGTTCGAGGATGAGTTTTTGTTGAAAATATTGAGCAAGCTCCTCAGCCTCTCCTATGCGGTCCTCTCTTCGCTCGGGGTTGCCGAACCGTTTTTCATACTGATGAACTACATTGCTAATATCAATTGGAGCAACATAGATTTTTTTATAGTCATGTCGTAGTTGCTCGTACCCTTTGGCGTCGTAAACCCAATAGCCGTGAAACGGAGCACGTTCCCGGTCTTCTTTGACAAGGTCTCTTTTAGGGAGAAAGGAAGTGAGCATTGCAGGGGCTGAACGGAGCACGCTACAGCCTGAAAAGGCTAGGAGTAGGAGAAAGAGGAGGAAACGGAAGAATGAGAGGTGTTTCATGATTTATTGCTCTAACAACGACTCAATTTCACGACGGAGCTTGTTGCTCTTTGCGCTCGTAAACGGGCCAAAACGGTGGCGAACCCTTCCTTCTTTGTCTATAAGAAACTTTTCGAAATTGAAGTGGACCTCTCCTTGATGGTCGTCGTGTGATGTTGAAGTAAGAAATTTAAAGACAGGTTGGCTCTTCTGGCCTCGAACGTGACCAGGGGTAAAAATAGGAAACGACACGCCAAAATCTTTTTTACACATCTCGCCTATTTCGACGGGATCAGTTGGTTCCATTTTTCCGGCAAAATCTCTTGAAGGAAAGCCGAGGACGATGAGGCCTTTTTCATTATAATCTTCGTAGAGCTCTTGAAGCGCTCCTAGCTGAGGAGTCGTTCCACATTTTAGTGCAATGTTGGTAATGAGGACTACTTTGCCAGCATAATCAGAAAATTGAATAGTCTTTCCCATGAGTGTTTTGGCGAAGAATTCATGGAGGATCGGTTTCATGTCAGCTTGAGCTTGGCCGAAGGGAATGAAGAGGAGAAGGAGGAAGAGAATGTTTTTCACCGTAGGGCTCCTGTTTACTGCTGTCTTAACGTATTGTGAGGTGCTAGAGAGTTAAAGGCAATCCCTATCTCTTTGTGTCGCCCCTCTGATATGATTTTTTAACCACGGAGAGCTCGGAGCCCGCGGAGGATTTCACGGAGAGTGTTATAATTCCCCTCCGTGGTTCAAAAGAATTCATATTAGGTGAAGGGAGGAAGCCCGGTTGTTCGAGCGAAGTTGTGAAGCCCTTTGCTTTGATACTCTCGATAATGCTCTAGAAATCCTTCGATGCTTGTGATTTCTACCTCGTTATCTCCTTTGCGGACAAATGAAATTCCTAAACGATCAGTAAGAATCCGCTCGAGAGCTGCCTCTGGAACGTTGCTCTTTTCGCCGAAACACCCTTTGATTGCAAGAGTGCGATTAATAACGTTTTGCAGATCTTGTTGAAATGTGGGACTTGAGAGTTGCTCATCAACGCAGTCGATATAGCGGTGAGCCTCTACTCGAATATCTTCATCGGTTTCACTGAACTTTGTTTCTGGTATGGCCCACTGTTCAATTGGAGCATAGCCAGCCTCGACAGCTCGAACAGAGCGTCTACTCGATGTAAAGAGTCGAGAGGAAGCGTGTGCAAATTGAACGGGTGTGAATTCTTCTGCGCCTTCTCGTAAAAAAATAAACTTCCTTCTTAAGTTTACATCTTCAGCAATTGGAGTCTCGATGTATCCGTTGACAGCGGCATAGGAGCTTGCACGAAAAGCAAAGTTTGCTCCAGGACCGAGAATGTTCTTCTCGTATACTCTCGATGCTGCATCAAGCATCATCCAAACCCTGGACCCAACATAAACGAGTGGATTGTTTACATAAGAGCGTGGATCGTAGTCAAGCATCCCTGAGAATGCGTCCGTTTTTGGATTATCACGAAATCGATTGATATAATTTTCAACAAACTGTCGGTGAACACCGCAAGTATCAGCGTCACAACTTACGATGATGTGGTCCTCGTCTCCTTGTACTTTCTCAAGGGCTCGAAGCAAAACAGTGTCAGTGAGCGTTTTGCGAACGAGTCCGATGGTCATAAAGGAGCGATCGCATTCACCAACAAGGAGGTTTGTCTGCATTTCAGGATGCTCTTGCTGAAAACGTTGTACTTCTAAGATCGTTCCCATCGCACGTTCACGATCATTAGGCGCTTCTGTTATCGGATTGTTGGCAAAGACAACGATTTCAAAGCTCTTTGGATTTGCAGTCTGTGTCGTAAAAGAAGAGAGCGCTTGATAGATTGTTTCACGCTCATCAAAAGCTGCAGCAGGGATACAGATGGAGAGCTGCGTTGTCTCCGTCATTGGGGGGATCGTTGACGCAAACTGCTGTAGTCGAGGAAGATCTGCTAGCAGGAAGTCCTGCGCGTATGCTTTTCCGGACTCTGCGAGTATGAATTGCTCGTCTGGTTCAGGAATGTATAGCTCTACAGTTCCGTCGTCAGCGACTTTTAAACGCTTAAACAGAGCGCCTCTTTCACTATTGAGAACTTTGAGTACCTCAGTTTGCCCAGAGAGAGCGTCTTTGAGCTCCTCTAATTGCTCTCTGCTACAGCTGTCGAGAAATTGTTCGGCTTGAGCTAGCTCGGCGAGCTCTCCAAACGAGAATGGTTCGTCGACCTTAGGTTGGTCTGGTATTTCGGGGCTGTTGCCCAAATCAGAGTGGTTTCCCACGACTATCCCCAGCAAATTCCATTTAATACGCTACGGTAGAGTGTAAGCGGATTCGAGGCGCTACTCAAATAATCGAGAAGTAACCGGAAGAAAAGCTTATAGCTTGTTTCGAAAGTGAGCTAATGTATCAGTTCCAGAGGAAGTTGAGCTAGTGAGGAGCTTAGTTGAAAGGAGAGGAGCTCTCGTTCCCTCTCCAAGCTCACTCGAGCTCCGAAATATACGTGCCTCATCCCAAAGATCTTGCTCCACAAACTGCTCTAGTGTGTATCCACCACCTTCAACGATAAGCGAAGCAATATTCATTTCATAAAGATGAGTGAGAAGTTGTGGAAGAAGAGAGCTATTAAATGGTAGCGAGAGAGTTTCGACGCCTTGCAAGGAAGAGCGTTCTCTTTCAGTCACGACAAGAGTTGGAGTAGATCCATCGAAGAGGGCTAGGTTTTGGCTGAGCCTTGCTGAGCGATCAAGAACGATGCGTAGAGGATTGTTCCCGGTAGCGAGCCGTGCTGTCAGCTGAGGATTGTCGAGTTCAGCTGTATTGGTCCCCACAAGAATAGCTGCTTCTTGAGTACGCCACTTGTGAGAGAGGAGCTGAGATTCTTTGCAGCTTATTGGAACTCGTTGTCCATCGAGAGGGCCAAGAAAGCGATCGCTTGTTTCAGCCCATTTGAGAATGATATAGGGGCGCTTCTTCGTTTGATAGGTAAGAAAGCGACGGTTGAGCTCTTTACTTTCTTTTTCTAGCACACCTTCAGTGACGTTTACTCCGTATTCGCGGAGCCTTTGAATACCAGAGCCTGAGACAAGAGGGTTTGGATCGGTTATACCAACAACAACATGTGGAATCTTTGCCTCTAAAATAGCGTCAGCACACGGGGGAGTTTTTCCATGGTGGCTGCACGGCTCAAGGTTTACGTAGAGAGTTGATTCAGAGAGAAGGGAAGGTTGAGAGATGTTTTGTAGTGCGTTTCGCTCTGCGTGAGGTCCGCTATATTTCTCGTGGTAGCCTTCAGCGATAATGTGATCGTTATGAACAATCACGGAGCCGACCATGGGATTTGGAGCGACGTGTCCGAGGCCTTGAGAGGCAAGCTCTAGGCAGCGGGACATGTAGTGTTCGTGTTGGTGGTTGTTCATAGTTGAGAGTATAGCAGATTCCTTCAGTGCTCCTAGTCTTAGGCCTAGTCCTTGTCTTGCTCTAAAGAAAAAGATGAGAGCAGGACAAGGACTAGGCCTAAGACTAGGAGAGGTGGTGTTCGTTGCTATCATGTGGCAAACCTGTTACAATACCGTTATGAAGCAATCGTTCCAACATCCCGTTTCATCTCTCCTCTGGTGGGCGTAAGCCCCACATAGATTCCCCTGTCCTCCAATATTTATTGTTCCTTTTATGTCTCCCTTGCTAATAGTGGGCACCTAAGTACAATTCGCCTATGTTTACCGTTATTCCCCGGACCAAGCGGGTCCTCTCAGATACGATTACTCCAGTCTCAGTCTACTTGCGTATTCGCGATGAATTTCCAGGCTCAATATTGCTTGAAAGTGCGGATGCGCGACTTGGAGATGTTAGCTCGTCTTACATCTGCTTTGATCCAATCGGCTCATTTCGAGTTCAGTCAGAGATGATCTATCAGAGTTTTCCAGGAGAAGAAGTTCAGGAAACAGAGATAAAGGATCGGCTCGAAGTTGAACAAGCGCTTGAGGAGTATCTTGCCAGTTTTGATCTCCAAGCAGGAGGCAAATACCCAGACCTCATCAATGGTCTGTTCGGGTATGTTGGGTACGATGCGATACGTTATCTTGAAGATATTGAAATAGACCTTGGAACTGAGTCTGATAGAGAGCAACCAGACATTCTCTTTCAGATGTTTCGTTATATCGTCAAAATTGACCACTACAAGAGCGAAATGTTCCTCACAGAGAATCTTATCAACGGTCTTGAGCCTGGAAAACTCTCGCTTGATGAGCTCTCGTATCTCCTCCAACACCGTGATTACGGCACGTATCCATTTTCTTGCTCCGGTTCTGAAAGTTCAAACATGAACGACGAAGAGTTTCTTACGATGGTCTCTCGAATGAAAGAACACATTGCGCGCGGTGATATTTTTCAAGTTGTTCCCTCGCGGAGATACCAACAGTCGTATCAAGGTGACGATTTTCAAGTCTATCGCTCACTGAGAAGTGTAAACCCAGCACCATTTCTCTTCTACTTTGATTATTCGAATTTTCGAATCTTTGGCTCCTCTCCTGAAGCCCAAGTTGTTGTTCAAGACGGTAAAGCCTCTCTGTATCCGATTGCGGGAACGTGCGCGCGTACGGGAGACGCAGAGATTGATGCGGCAGCCATTCGCCTCATGAAAAATGATCCAAAGGAGAACGCAGAGCATGTTATGTTAGTGGATCTCGCTCGAAACGATCTTTCAAAGAGCTGTGAAGACGTTCATGTTGCTGACTATAAGGAGATTCAAGCTTTCTCTCACGTGGTTCACATTACCTCTCGTGTAACAGGAACAGTCCATCAGTCAAAAACAGCAGTGCAGCTCTTAAAAGATACTTTTCCTATGGGCACCCTCTCAGGGGCTCCCAAGCATCGCGCCATGCAACTCATAAATGATTATGAGAAAGGGCCAAGAAGAAATTACGGTGGTGCTATCGGATATCTCGGTTTTGATGGGAGTTGTACCCTTGCCATCATGATTCGTACGTTTCTCTCGCAAGATAACGTTCTCTATCTTCAAGCGGGCGCGGGTATTGTTGATGATTCCGTACCAGAACGTGAGCTTCTTGAAGTCAAAGATAAGCTTGCCGCGCTGCATGCTTCGCTGAAAGCAGGGGAGGAGCTCCTATGACCTCTCCAAAGATCCTCCTCATCGATAATTACGACTCGTTTACATACAACCTCTTTCATGCCTTAAAGCAAGTAGGTGTCGCGTCAATTGATGTGTTTCGAAACGATAAGATTAATATTGACCAGGCGCGCAGTTACGACCGCATCCTTCTTTCTCCTGGGCCTGGAATTCCGTGTGAAGCGGGTATTATGCCTCAGCTTATAACAGAGCTAGCCGGTGAGAAGCCGATTCTTGGTATTTGTCTCGGTCATCAAGCAATTGCTGAGGCGTATGGAGGAGAGCTATTTAACCTCCCTCATGTCATGCACGGAAAAGAGACAGAGATTGAGATCGACAATGAAAGCGAACCTCTTTTTCAAGGGCTTTTACCTCGTATATCTGTCGGGCGGTATCACTCCTGGGTGGTTGCTGAAGATCATGTCCCAGAGTGTCTTAGGGTTACTGCTCGAGATGATGATGGCCAAATTATGGCGCTTCGCCACAAGGAATATGACCTTGTCGGTTTTCAATTTCATCCCGAATCAGTGATGACCCCAGATGGAAACACTATGCTTCGCCACTGGGTTGATGGGAGGAGAGCATGAAGAACGTACTCGAAAATCTCTTCCAACATAAAACAATTACTCGCCAAGAGGCGAAAGCAACACTTCTTGGTATCGCTGCTGAACAGTATCCACCCACTCAAGTTGCTTCATTTCTAACTGTTTTTCGAATGCGTAGCGTGACAGTTGAAGAGCTCTCAGGATTTCGTGATGCAATGTTAGATCTGTGTGTGCCGGTTGATTTTGCGCAGTACGATGCTATTGATGTGTGTGGCACAGGTGGAGATGGTAAGAATACTTTTAATATCTCAACGCTTACCGCGTTTACTCTTGCTGCGTGTGGTGCCAAAGTTACGAAGCATGGAAACTACGGGGTGTCATCTGGGTGTGGGTCTTCGAATGTGCTCGAAGAGCTCGGTGTGAAGTTTACAAGCGATTATGACACACTTCATCGTCAGATGGACTCGATTGGAATTGCTTGTTTGCACGCTCCTCTCTTTCACCCCGCCATGAAGCATGTTGCTCCTATTCGACGAGAGTTGGGATTGCGGACTTTTTTTAACCTCCTTGGCCCACTTGTGAACCCGAGCCGTCCAAAGTATCAGCTTGTTGGAGTTTTTAGTTTAGAGATAGCGAGACTCTTTCGATATCTACTTGAACAATCAGACTGTCGAGCCTTGGTGTGTCATTCAACGGATGGATACGACGAAGTATCGCTTACGGGCCCTTGTCGTGTCTCACTTTCTCATGGATTGTCTCTCAGTGAGAGCAGCGTGGGCTTTGATCGGATACTCTCTCCGCAAGATTTTGGCTTAAACGATGTCGTTCCTGAGGCTATTATGGGTGGAGATTCTCCTCAAGATGGCGCTCGAATTTTTCGAGCAGTCCTCTCTGGGGAGGGTACCCAGGAGCAGGTGAACGTAGTGGCAGCAAATACTGCCCTAGGATTAAAGTGTATCGATCCGAGCCTTTCGCTTGAAGATGGAGTGGCTCAAGCAAAAGATGCCATTGCATCGGGAAAGGTACAACAAACATTTTCAGCATATTGTGAGTCGTAAACAGAGTAGGTAATGGCAGAAAATATCCTCAAAAAAATTCTCGCTCATAAAGAAAAAGAAGTAGCAGAAACGCGAGAGCTTTTTCCCGTCAAGCTTCTTGAGAAGAGCGTCTATTTTCATGAAACCCCAGTGCCTCTTACGAAGTACTTAGCTCGAGAGGATCGTATCGGTGTGATTGCGGAAATTAAGCGTCAGTCACCGTCAAAGGGTGTGATGAATAAGTATATCTCTGTCGAAGAGCTTTCTATAGGCTATATGCAAGCTGGAGCATCAGCTCTCTCGGTGCTAACAGATTCATACTTCTTTGGTGGTTCTCACGAAGACTTGCAAGAGGCGCGAAAGTTTAACTTTTGTCCGATTTTACGAAAGGATTTTATCATTGACGATTACCAAATTGTTGAAGCTCGTTCGATTGGTGCAGATGTTATCTTGCTTATTGCCGCCGCCCTTGACCCTCAAAAAACACAAGCGCTTGCTACGCGAGCAAAAGAGTTTGGGCTTGAGGTTCTCCTTGAGGTGCATACAAAAGACGAACTTGAGCAGCACCTCTGTGATGCAGTCGACATCGTTGGTGTGAATAACCGAGATCTTGATACCTTTACTGTTTCCCTTGATCGTTCCCTTGAGCTGGCTAACGCGATTCCAGCGAAAATGACGAAGATCTCAGAGAGCGGTATCAGTACACCAGAGGATGTCGTTAAGCTTCGTGAGGCGGGTTTTCGAGGATTTCTCATTGGGGAAAATTTCATGAAAACTCCAAGACCTGAGGCCGCGTGTAGGACATTTATCTCACAGGTGACGGAACTCTTAGAGGGTAAAGAGACATGACTCGCCCCCTTGTGAAAATTTGTGGGCTAAAGTTTCAGGAGAATCTTGAGGCGGTGCTTGAGCTCTCGCCTGATTATGTTGGTTTTATTTTTGCTTCGTATTCGCCACGTTATGTTGGTGATGGTGATATTGTAAGTGAAACAATCGCAAATCTCTCTCAGGTCAAGACAGTTGGTGTTTTTGTTGATGAGGAAGTAGAGAGAGTCCTCGATCTCGCCAGCCAGGGGGGCTTTGATGTTGTTCAGCTTCATGGGAGTGAGTCGGTAGAGTATATCGGTGAGCTAAGAAAGGGATTTTCTGGAGAAGTATGGAAGGCTCTTTCTGTAAAAGACTCGACACCTTCTTTTTCCCAGTATGAAGAGGTGTGTGACAAACTTCTTTTTGATACTCACACAAAGCAGGGCGGGGGAAGTGGAGAAAAATTCTCTTGGAGCCTTCTCCCTGAGGAGAGTGCTTCTCCGTTCTTTCTTGCAGGAGGAATATCTTCTGAAGACGCCTCAAGTATTCTTGATCTTTTTCAGTGTTATCATCAACTTTGTGGTGTAGATCTCAATAGTAAGTTTGAGAGCGAGCCAGGAAGAAAAGATGTGGCGCTTCTTTCGACTTTTTTAGAGGAGTTTCGCACATGACATCACCAGATGCTGACTCAAAAGGTTTCTTTGGAGACTTTGGCGGTGCGTATGTTCCCGAGCTTCTCTATGCCAATATCCATGAGCTCCAAACCCGTTATCGCAGTATCGTTGAAGATGAAAGCTTTGTTACAGAGTGGAAGTCCTTGCTCCGCGATTATGTAGGACGGCCAAGCCCACTTTATTTCTCTCAGAAGATAAGTAAAGAGATCGGTATAAAGCTTTACCTTAAGCGTGAAGATCTCAATCACACCGGCTCTCACAAGATCAACAATGCTCTAGGCCAGGCGTTGTTGGCAAAAAGACTTGGTAAAACTCGTATTATTGCTGAAACAGGTGCAGGGCAACACGGCGTTGCGACTGCAACAGCGTGTGCGCTCGTCGATCTCCCATGTATTGTGTACATGGGAGAAATCGATATGGGGCGCCAAGCTCCTAACGTTAAACGGATGAAATATCTTGGGGCAGACGTTGTTCCAGCGACCTCTGGAAGCAAGGTTTTAAAAGATGCCGCTAATGAAGCTATCCGAGATTGGATCGCTCACCCAGAAGATACGCACTATCTTTTAGGTTCTGCTGTTGGCCCACACCCTTTTCCTGAGATGGTAGCCTACTTTCAATCTATCATAAGCGAAGAGATTCGCTTGCAACTCAAGGAACACGAAGGACGTGAATATCCTGATACGGCAATTGCCTGTATTGGTGGTGGAAGTAATGCTATTGGCACATTCTATCATTTCTTAGATGAAGAGAACGTAAAGCTCATTGGTGTTGAAGCTGCCGGAGAGGGTGTAGGAACCGGCAAAACAGCTGCTACCATAGCATCTGGAACCGAAGGTATCTTACACGGAAGTCGAACACTCCTTCTCCAAACAGAAGATGGGCAAGTCCAAGAGGCATATTCACTCTCAGCTGGCCTTGATTATCCAGGCGTTGGGCCACAGCACGCACATTTGGCTACGACTAAACGCGCGCTGTATGTAAGCGTAACCGATAGTGAAGCATTAGAAGCTGCGCAGTGGTTAAGTCAGAAGGAAGGAATTATTCCGGCATTAGAATCTGCGCATGCGTTGGCATATTTAAAGAAAGGTGAATTTCAGGAAGGAGAGGTAGTCGTGCTCTGTCTTTCGGGGCGGGGGGATAAAGATATGGCAACATACCTTGAGGAGGTGAGCTAGATGTTTCAAGGGAGGGATCTTCGTTCACTTGGATTTAACCGCAAAGACGCTAAGACGCAAAGGAGCGTGTCTATTTTTCTTTGCGCTTTAGCGTCTTTGCGGTTAAACATTTTCATCCTTCGTACGGGTTTGTGAACAAGGGAGTTCGCGGGAAAATTATGACACGTAGATTTCACATTCAACAAGAAAAACAAGGAGGCCAAAAACTTCTCACCATCTTTTTTACCGCAGGATATCCATCTCTCTATGATACCCTTGCCCTCGTTCGAGCGGTTGAAGAGGCCGGTGCTGATCTTATTGAGATTGGGATGCCGTATTCAGATCCTTTAGCAGATGGACCGCTTATTCAGCAAACAAGTGCCGCAGCCCTTCAAAATGGCATGACTCTCTCGCTTCTCTTTGAGCAGCTCGAAGAGCTTCGCCCCAAGTCGGAGATCCCCGTTTATCTCATGGGATATTTTAACCCGATGCTTCAATTTGGTGTTGAAAAGTTCTTGGCTGAGTGTCAGCGCGTAGGGATAGATGGACTTATTGTTCCTGATATTCCTCTTGATGAATACGAAGAGAAGTACGAAGAGCTCTTTAAGAAGTATGACGTTGGTATTACATTCCTTGTTCTCCCCCAAACACCACCAGAGCGGCTCAAGCTGATAGACCGTCTCTGTACTGATTTTATTTATGCGGTATCAAACCCATCTACCACAGGTGGAAAGCTCTCTATTGGAGATGCGCAAAGAGCGTATTACCACCGCATTGAGCAAGCAGGGCTTGATACTCCTGTTCAGATAGGATTTGGAATCTCTGACAAAGAGAGTTTTGAGAGTGCCACGGAGCATTTTGCAGGAGGCATTATAGGCAGTGCCTTTATCCGCGCGCTTCAGCAAGAAGAGGATTATGTTGCAGCAGCACGTCGTTTTGTTTGTTCTATTCGAGGAGATGAGAAGTGATCATTCAATTAGAAGAAAAAATCTCTGAGAAAGACTACCTTGAGGTAGCTGAAGTCGTACGAGCCATTGGCTATAAAGCTACGGAAGTAAAAACCCAGCAAGGGCGATACATTGTTGCTATTGGCACAAAAGATTTTGATATCCGGTCCGTTGGTCAACTTGCTGGTGTAAGTGATGTACACCGTGTTTCTGATGCTTACAAGCTTGTATCAAATAAGTGGAAGGTGGATCCGACAAGTGTCGATCTCGGCGATGGTGTAACCATTCGCACCGGGGGTCTCTCGCTGATGGCAGGCCCGTGTGCGATTGAAAGTGAAGAGCAGGTAAGAAAAATCCTCGCGCATCTCGTTGAAAATGGCATACAGATTATGCGTGGAGGGGTGTTTAAGCCGAGAACCTCACCCTACTCTTTTCAAGGTGTAGGGATTGAAGGCTTGAAGATGTGGCACACGCTTGCTCGTGAAGCAGGTATTAAAATTGTCTCCGAAGTTCTCGCCGTCGATCAAATTGAAACCATGCACGATTACGTGGATATGTATCAAGTCGGAGCACGAAATGCTCAGAACTTTAGCTTACTACTTGAGCTTGGAAGAGTGAATAAGCCGGTATTACTTAAACGTGGAATGTCAGGGACGTTAGAAGAGCTCTTACAATCTGCTGAGTATATTTTTTCAAGTGGAAACGAGCGGCTTTTGCTCTGTGAGCGGGGCATTCGTACCTTTGAGAAATCTTACCGAAACACTCTCGACCTGAATGCTGTACCAGTGCTGAAAGAAAAATCTCACCTTCCGGTCATTGTCGATCCTTCACACGGGATTGGCGTAAGGCGTTTTGTAGAGCCCATGGCATTAGCTGGCGTTGTTGCGGGGTGTGACGGACTTATTTTTGAAATTGGTGAAGTTCCTGAAAAAGCCTATTCTGATGCGCAGCAAACTCTTGATTTTAAAGAATCAGCTGATCTCATCCGTAAAACAAGAGCGCTTAAGGAGATTGCGCTATGAGTGATGCGGTGTTTCATCAAGTCCTTTCTTTTGAAAGTGGTAATTCAACGGATCTGTTTGTTGGGCAAGGTGCCTGTGCGAAGCTTCGCAGCTATGTAGAGCCTTACAGTAAGGCAGGCATTTTCCTTCTCTTCGATGAGTCTCTCCCTGAGCTCCTTGTGCGTCATGTTTCTCAAGCACTTCCCTCGTGCTCGCAGATTTCAATCTCATCTGGTGAAGAGGTAAAAACGTTAGAGTCTCTTAAAGAGGTAAGCCTTAAGCTCTTAGAGTTTGGGTGTAAGCGTAGCTCTCTTATTGTTGTGCTTGGGGGAGGAGCTGCGACAGATTTTGGCGGTCTTGTCGCAAGCCTCTTTATGCGCGGTGTTGATTGTCTCTATGTTCCAACGACGCTCTTAGCTGCCGTTGATGCAAGTTTGGGTGGAAAAACAGGTGTAAATCTTGGAGGAGTAAAAAACATCCTGGGCACTTTTTCCCATCCTCGGTGTGTCTGTATTGATACAACTCTCTTTGAGTCTCTTCCTTCAAGAGTTTTTCATGCTGGAGTAGCTGAGATCATCAAACACGGACTCCTTGCAGATAGTTCTTACTTTGAGCAGATTGAAAAGGAAGTTCCTCTTTCTCCAACATCAGAGTCTCTGCGTGACGTTATCTTGCGTTCGATTGAAATAAAATCAGAGATAGTGCTTGAAGATGAAAGAGAAAGTGGTAAGAGAAAGCTGCTCAACTTAGGACATACTTTTGGTCATGCGGTAGAGGCGTACTCTCATACTACAGACAATCCGCTCTTGCACGGAGAAGCTGTGGCAATTGGATGTGTCTTTGCGGCGTATCTCTCGCACCTTGAAGGCTATCTTGCCAAAGAAGACGTTAATCGAATTGAGACATGTTTCTCAGAACAAAACTTACCAAGTCGCTTTTCACCAGCAAAACACCGGAAAGACGAGTTGCTGGCCCTCCTCAGGCAAGATAAGAAATCTACTGCTGATGGAGTACGGTGGGTGCTCCTTGCCCAGTTAGGAGAGGCGGTGTTTGATCGAGAAGTCTCCCAAGAAGTTTTGGCGAAAGCACTTCAATATATTTCTTGAGCTCCTTAGTGTATGGTTGCCAGTTCGATTCTCCTTCATTCACCTGTAGCTCCTGTCGAATCGACGCTCTCTATTCCTGGCTCAAAGAGCTATACGAATAGAGCTCTGATTCTTGCCGCGCTGTCTCGTACGAACGCAACTCTTTCTTGCTGTTCGCTCAGTGATGACTCCAAAGCACTTCTCTCTGCGTTAGAGAAGTGCAGAGTTTCGGTTCTCGTATCAAAGGATACTATTCGAATTGATAGCTCCGATCTTGCTCCGTATGAAGGTGTCATTGATGTTGGCCCTGCTGGAACTACAATGCGGTTTCTTACCTCTTTTTTCTCTGTGCTCCCAGGAGCTGATGTTGTGCTCTCTGGGAGTGAACGTATGCACGAACGGCCAATTGGGGATCTTGTTGATGCGCTTACTTCACTTGGTGCAGATATTTCTTATGAAGGAACGAAAGGCTGCCCACCTCTACGTATTCGTGGAAAGAGTTTGCCTGGTGGAGAGGTAACCCTTTCTGCATCTCTAAGTAGCCAGTACGTAACTTCTCTTCTCCTTGTTGGCGGAGAATTTGAACAGGGGCTCACACTCGTCTTAGATGGTCTTCCAGTGTCACGTTCGTATATCGCCATGACACAAGCGGTGCTCCGAGATTTTAAACGCGAGGTTCGTGTTGAAAACGATATGGCGTATCACGTCACTCCTCGAGATTCGCTGAACCAAATTCATACTTATACCTGTGAGTGTGATGCCTCAGGGGCATCATATTTCTTTGGGGCTGCGGCGCTTTCTCCTGAAGGTCGAGTTCGTATCAATCACTTCTCTATGCACTCACTGCAAGGGGATGCTTCCTTTCCAAAGCTCCTTGAGAAAATGGGAGCAAGCGTAACAGAAGGTGAAGAAAATGGTGTCCCTTGGGTTGAGGTGGTTGGACCACAAGAACTTCATGCTCTAGAAGCTGATATGAGTCTTATGCCTGATACAGCCCAAACACTTGCTGTTATTGCGTCACAAGCAAAAGGAAGAACGCGCCTTACAGGACTTGGTACGCTTCGCCACAAAGAAACCGACAGGATTCATGCTCTGGTCACTGAGCTCGCACGACTCGGAGTGAAGACGGAGGCTGGAGATGACTGGCTCGAAGTTGAGGGAGCAAACGACGTAACTCTTGCTCCTATTGAAACGTATGATGATCACCGAATGGCGATGTCTTTTGCGCTTCTTGCTTTTCGCCATAGTGGAATAGAGATACGAGATGCGGGAGTGGTTTCGAAGTCGTTTCCAAGCTATTGGGAGATGCTTCAGTTGCTTGGGATGACTATGAAAATCTCTATTGGTTCTGATGAATGATTCTTCTTTGAATGTATGATGGTATGAAGATAGCCCTGATTGGTTTTATGGGAGCTGGAAAGAGCTCTGTAGCTGCTGCTCTTGCAAGTAGGAATGATATGCGTGTCCTTGAGTGTGATGAGCGTATTGTAGAGTTATGTAACGGAAAGAGTATCCCGGAGATTTTTAAGGACGAAGGAGAGGGCTTCTTTCGTTCAAAGGAGTCTGAAGTACTCCGTTTGATTGTCCAAGAAAATGTGGATGTGATCTCGTGTGGTGGGGGAGTTGTTACTCAAGACGAGAATGTACAACTTCTCAAAGAGCACGGATATCGTATTGTCTATCTTGATGCTCCATTTGAGCTCTTGTGTGAAAGAGTTGGAGGGGATCCTTCTCGGCCACTCTTTTACGATAAGGAAAAAGCAAGGCAGCTTTATGGAGAGCGTGAAGCACTCTACAGGGAGTGTGCTGATCTTATTCTTCCTGTAGGAGAGCAATCGGCTTCATCGATTGCTCATATCCTTATGCAGCTGCTGTCATCATCCAAAGAAGAGGAAAAGAAAGAGAGTCTTTATAGTGTTGTAGGAGATCCTATCTGCCACTCCCGCTCTCCTCTTATTCACAATGCTGCATTTGAAGCGTTTGAGACTACAAAATACTACTTTGCGTGGCGGTTAACTGGAGACGACTGTAAGAAGCTATGCCGTCTCCTTCGAAGCGGAGCTCTTGCTGGAGCATCGGTAACGATGCCGCTGAAAGAGATGCTCCTCGAGCAAGTTGATGAATTGACAGATTCGGCACAAGCAATCGGTGCTCTCAATACGTTATACCTCCAAGAAGGAAAAGTTGTTGGAGACAATACTGACTGGTCTGGTATCGTTCGATCGATTGAAGAGCAGACTCCGCTGGTAGGAAAAAAAGTGGGAGTTCTTGGCGCTGGAGGAACGGCGCGGGCTGCGGCGTATGCCGTGAAAGAAAAAGGTGGGGCGCTTTATATTTTTAATCGTACGCAAGAAAAGGCCCAGAAGTTAGCAGAGCAGTTTGGCGGGACTTCGGGCGCTCTCTCTGACGAAGATGGCATCCGTTCCTGTGACATTCTTATTCAAACAACCTCTGTGGGAATGAAGCCCAATGAGGAACACAGTGTTGTCCCAGCGGAGTGTTTTCGTGCTGGGCAAGTTGTACTCGACTTAGTGTATGTTCCAAAAGAAACACGTTTTCTTTTGTTTGCTAAGAGTGCTGGTGCCAAGGTAATATATGGTGATCGGGTGTTTCTCTGGCAGGGAGTCCGCCAGTCGGAGATCTTCTCTGGTGGCAAAGCTCCTGTCGAAGTTATGAAAAGAGCGCTTAGTCTATGAAGTACTGCCTTCCTCTCCTCGTTGAAAGTATTCAAGAAGCAAGAGAACAGATTGCATCTGCGCCGGAGTATGACCTCTATGAGGTGTGGCTTGATTACTTAAGCGATTGGAACGACAAAGAGATCACAGCTCTGTGTGAGGAGTACGGCTCAAAGCTTCTGTGTCTCTTTCGACGACTCAATCTTGAGAGCCCAAAGAAAAAATTTGAAGAGCGTGGGGTCTTGCTTGATCTGCTCTTAGATCTCGACGTTGTTGTTGACCTCGATATTACCACGCAACGTGAAGAGCTTGAGCGGATTGGAGAGAGAAAAGCAACGCTTCTTACTTCATACCACAACTATGAGCGAACGCCTTCGCACGATGAGCTCAGCAAAGTATTTGAAAGCATGCTCGAGTTTCAACCTGATATTATCAAATTTGCGACATTTTGTGAGCGTGAGAGAGACGCGGTGTTGCTCTTAGAGTTCCTTCTTGAGCTACGGGAGAGATTTGATCGTGTGGTGGTGCTTGGAATGGGAGAATTTGGCTTGCCGACCCGTATTTTTGGCCCTCAATGGGGAAACGAGATACAATTTGCAGCACAAACAAAAGAGAAAGCTTCCGCTCCTGGGCAGTTAACAAGGAAAGAACTTGAAATTGTACGAGGTGTACTTGAGAGTCGTTGAAGTATGAGTGGTGAACAACCATTTTCTTGAACTTTTTTCTCCGTGGCAAAGTTCTGTACTTTATGTCAAATAGCTATGCCACGGAGAAAAAAGTTTAAGAAAATGGCAACGGAAAGCTCAAGTGTTTCTCTGAACTACATCATTTTATTAAGTTAGAGTTAAGCCCATGCCAGGAAATAGTTTTGGTAAACAGTTTCGGATAACTTCGTTCGGTGAATCACACGGTGGTGCCGTTGGGTGTGTGATTGACGGGTGTCCTCCAGGCCTTGAGATTACTGAAAAAGATATTCAAGAAGAACTCGATAGACGCCGTCCGGGCCAGAGTGATATTACAACGCCTCGAAAGGAGAGTGACACGATTGAAATCCTCTCTGGAGTTTTTGAAGGGCAAACAACGGGGACGCCGATTGCCTTAATGGCGAATAACAAAGATGCGCGCTCTGCGGATTACGAAGAGATGAAAGATACGTACCGTCCTTCGCACGCTGATTATACGTATGAGCAAAAATACGGGCTGCGTGATTGGAGAGGGGGAGGGCGCTCTTCGGCTCGTGAAACGCTTGCTCGTGTTGCGGCAGGGGCTGTCGCACGTAAGTTTCTCCGGGAAAAGCTTGGTGTTGATATCGTCGGATGTGTTTCGCAGGTTGGGACTCTTACAGCAGAGATTTGCCCAGATACATTTACGCGGGCGGAGGTCGAAGCCACACCTATTCGTTGTCCTGACAAGACGAAGGCCAAGGAGATGATCTCCCTTATCGATGCAGTGCGCGACGAGGGAGACTCCCTTGGTGGAGTGGTGTTGTGTACTGCGCGTGGTGTACCTGTCGGTCTCGGAGAGCCTGTTTTTGATAAGCTTCACGCCGATCTTGCTAAAGCTATGGTGAGTATTAATGCGGTTAAAGGGTTTGAAATTGGCTCTGGTTTCTCAGGAGTGTCTCTCAAGGGAAGTGAACATAACGATCCTTTTGAACTTGATGATAAAGGAGATGTGCGAGCCTCTACGAATAATGCAGGAGGAGTGCTTGGAGGAATCTCTTCAGGGGAGACCATTTATTTTCGCGTGGCCTTTAAGCCGACTTCTACTATCCAAAAAGAGCAATCGACTGTTACCTCAACGAAAAAGAAGACTACCCTTGCGGCAAAAGGTCGGCACGATCCGTGTGTGCTTCCTCGTGCTGTGCCTATTGTTGAAGCGATGACAGCGCTCGTGCTTATGGACCACTACCTCCGTCACCGTGGTCAAACAGGAGACGGATAATGGAGCGTTTTGATTTCCTTGTGATTGGCGGTGGAATTGCTGGGCTCTCGTACGCCCTAGAGGTCGCAGACCGAGGGGAGGTCGCCGTTCTCTTTAAAAAAGACGTGCTAACCTCATCTACAGCGAGAGCTCAAGGTGGTATAGCAGCAGTAAGCGAAGAGACAGACTCTTATCGAGAGCATATAGAAGACACCCTCATTGCTGGAGCCGGTCTCTGTAAACGAGATATCGTTGAGCTTGTAGTAACTGAAGGGCCAGGGTGTATCTACCGCTTGATTGAAAGGGGAACTGAGTTCGACCGAGATGGTGCTGCGTACCATCTCCACCAAGAGGGCGGACACTCTCACCGACGTATTTACCACGCAGCGGATGCAACAGGGATGGCTATCTTACAAGCGCTCCTTGAACGAGCGGAGGCGCACCCCAATATCCATTTTATTCCTCATTGCTTTGCTATTGATCTTCTCACTACTCATAAGTGTGGTGTTGGCGAGAACAAGCCTAATAGAGTGCTTGGAGCCTATGTGCTCGATCAAAGTGGAAAGATTGTACCGTACCTTGCAGGCAAGGTGCTTGTTGCTACTGGTGGAGCCGGAAAGGTGTATCTCTACACCTCAAATCCAGATGTGGCTACTGGTGACGGCATAGCGATGTGCTACCGAGCAGGAGTGCCAGTAGCGAATATGGAATTTTACCAGTTTCATCCCACATGCCTCTTTCATCCAAAGGCAAAGAACTTCCTTATTACTGAAGCTATGAGAGGTGAAGGAGCAACGCTTCACCGTACAAATGGTGAACGTTTTATGCCGAATTATCACGACAAAGCTGAGCTTGCTCCACGTGATATTGTTGCCCGTGCGATAGACTATGAAATGAAAAAGCACGGGGAAGAGTATGTCATGCTCGATATGACGCATAAATCTCCTGAGTTTGTCCAAGAGCATTTTCCCTCTATATATAAGCGGTGCTTGGAGTATGGCTATGATGTTAGTCGAGAGCCTATACCAGTCGTTCCTGCCGCTCATTATTGTTGTGGGGGGGTTGTTTCTGACGAATTTGGACGAACGAAAATTGAAGACCTCTATGTTGCAGGCGAAGTCGCATGTACGGGGCTTCATGGAGCAAATAGGCTTGCTTCAAATTCTCTTGTTGAGGGGTTGGTGTTTGCAAAGCGTGCGGCGGAAGATTCGTTAAAGAACTTTATGAAAGAGGTGCCTGAAGTCCAACCAGCTGAGTGGGACTCAGGCTCAGCCGTCAATAGTGATGAGCAGGTTGTTATCACACAAAACTGGGATGAGATCCGTCGGCTGATGTGGAACTATGTAGGTATTGTGCGAAGCGATCGTAGGCTTGAGCGTGCAGTGCGTCGTAATAAAGTTATTGAAGATGAGATTGAAGAGTATTACTGGAACTTTATTGTTACGACAGATCTTCTCGAATTAAGAAATCTTAATCTTGTTGCTAAACTTGTAATCCGTTCTGCAATGGCTCGTAAAGAGAGCCGAGGGTTGCATTATACTATTGATCATCCTGAGTTGGCTCAGGAGGTGGTTGATACGATTATGTCTCCATCCACCCCCAAATAATATCCCCCTCAAAATAACTCTTACTCTTGCACTTGCTCTTCATCTTGCTCAAGACTTGGAGCAGGATGCGGGTAAGGGGCAATCTCATAGTTTATGCAGATATCACGGTAAAGTTTTATAACGCGAAGTACGCGAAGAGAGTCGATCTTCGCGTACCTCGCGTACTTCGCGTTATAAATGTGTACCCAGGCGGAGTCAGATCAAGAAGGAGAAGCTTAAATCCTGGATAGGGTTCCTGTGTTTAACAAACATCACCTTATGGGTCTCAAGCTGCTTTCTCTTCTTATAGGCCTAGATCTGCTCCAACCTTTAGCGTCGTAAGAGCAAGAGCAAGATGAAGAGCAAGTGCAAGAGAGGGCGGTAGGTTTGGGGTGACATGTGATTGCATTGCATATCAAGCAATACAATGCTAAATGCAAGCTCCTATCTTTTACGCCCTTTCCAACTCACTCCAAAAGTTATCCACAGCTCGGCCCTAATCTTGCCTAGTAAAACATAGTTATTTAACTCACCTATCCTACCTCCTACCTTGAAGAACGGCCTCCATTCGTATAGAAAAAAAGCGGTGTCTTGTTTGTTTCTTCATCAAACCTCTATTTTTAGTGTCGTTTGAAGCTCGTTCGAAACCGGACACAGACCGCATATATATGTGTTTGCTGCGTGAAATTTTTTCATGCGGATATCTATACATTTAAGAGAGTTAATCAGTGGTTCGTAAGGCATTCATTCTTCTGTTGTTTGTTGGGCTCTCATTTTTCTTCCTTCTCAACGGTACAAGTAGCGACAGCCGCTTACTTGCCGAATCAGGTAACGCAAAAAGTGGTTCGTCAGTTTTTGCTGAATACCCGGAAGTAGGAAAGCGTACTGGTGTCTGGAATGACGGCCAGGCTGCGTTGTGGGACCTCAACCTCATCGATCACTTTCATTACTTTGGACCCGAGGAGCGGGCCAAGGGCTACACTCCCGAACAACCTATTGCATTTAGTCATGTGACTCATGTGCAGGGGAATCGCATGGAGTGTCAGTATTGTCACTGGTCTGTCACCAAGTCGAGTTTTGCGGCGATTCCTGAAGTGGAAACGTGCATGGGGTGTCACGGCACACTCGTAAAGGGGCGTGAGGAGTGGCAGCAAAAAGAGATAGCGAAACTCTCTGAGTATTGGGAAAGCGGTGAGCCGATTCCGTGGGAACGAGTTCACGTTATGCCAAATCATGTGAAGTTTAATCACAAACGGCACGTAAAAGCGGGAGTGAGTTGTCACTCTTGTCACGGTCAAGTGCCCGAGATGGAAAAAGTTGAAAGAGTTTCATCAATGAAGATGGGGTGGTGTTTAAGTTGTCACCGAGAGGAAGGAACGAGCATAGATTGTTTAACCTGCCACTATTAGGTGCCTGTTTTACGCTGCTAATGAATTGTGCCACGTGTGGTCACTACTCAAGTTGAAGGAGTCTCATGAGCGAGTTGATGGATAGCGGTTTAGTCCAAATTAATTCAAATAAGTCTGCCGATGGTTCGATGAGCCGGCGATCGTTTCTCAAGGTGCTTGGAGCAGCGTCTGCTGCTGGGGTTGCTGGTTGTGCCGATAACGTAAAGCAGAAAGTTTATCCCAACGTTAAGGGGCAAGACGACGCCATCCCCGGCACCGCTGTATGGTACCGGTCAACGTGCACGGAGTGTTCTGCAGGGTGCGGTATTTCTGTTCGTACTCGTGAAGGTCGAGCTGTCAAGATTGAAGGTAACGGCGAGAATCCGCTTAACCGCGGTGGTTTGTGTTCGCTTGGTCAATCAGCGCTTCAAGGGTTGTATGACCCCGATCGCGTCCGCCAGCCACTTGAGAGGGTAGCAGGCGAATCAAAGTTCCGACCGATCTCGTGGGAAGAAGCGTATAAACGTGTGGCCACAGCCCTGAAAGCCTCCAAAGGAAAAGTTGGCGTTGTTACTGGTGAACACACTGGTGCCATGGACGAGCTTCTCGGTGAATTCTCAAAAAGCTTTCGAGCTGATCATGTAACGTATGACTCTTTGCAGCCTGTTGCGTTGGCTGAAGCATCCGAGCTTGTTTTTGGAACGTACGGAATTCCACGTTACCGTTTTGATAAAGCTGATGTGGTCTTAAACTTTGGTGCAGATTTTCTTGAGACCTGGGTCTCCCCTGTAGAATTTGCGCGCGGTTGGGCCGACGGGCGTCGTCGCGAGCATCCAGTCAAAGTCTTTCATGTCGAACCACGATTGTCGCTCACTGCAGCGAATGCAGATGCATGGCTACGAAATAAGCCAGGCTCAGAGCTTGCGCTTGCACTAGGTGTGCTCAAAGCGCTTGTTGATAGGGGGCTTGGAAAGAACCTTGCTGGTGACGTGCTCTCCAATATTAAGAGCATGGTTCGAGGTGTTTCGCTTGCTGAAGCTTCAAAGGATTCAGAGGTGCCAGAGGAGAAAATCCTGCTCGTTGCAGAGCGCCTCAGCAAAGCTAAGCACTCTCTTGTTGTTGCTGGTGGAAGTGCTGCGAGTGGCTCAAGTGCAGTTTCACTTATGGCAGTAACGCACTTCATGAACCTTATCCTTTCTAACGTTGGAAGCACGGTCAACATCTCCTCAATGCGCAAGCCGAAGACTTCAATGAAGAAGGTGCGTGCTGCTATTAAGAAGATGAAAAAGGGAGACCTCTCTCTTGTCCTCGTTGACGGCTCAAACCCATCTTTTACCCTGCCAAAAGATTATGGCTTTGATTATGCGGTAAAAGAAGGGAAGGCGAAAAACGCTGAGTCGGGCAATCCCTACCTTGTGAGCTTCTCCTCTCTGCTTGATGAAACAAGTCAGTTAGCAGATCTTATCCTTCCTTCTCATCACTCGTTAGAGAGTTGGGGAGATAGCCGACCGTATGAAGGAGTGAATACTCTCATTCAGCCGGTGATGACCCCTGTGTTTGATACTCGTGCGTTTGGAGATTCGCTCCTTACACTTTCTCAAGGTGCTGGATCTGCTCTTGGTACTGATTCGTATGAGGCGTACGTCAAAGCGAGTTGGCAAGATATCTACAATGAAGCTTCTGCTGGTGGGTCCTTTGAAAACTGGTGGAGAAAGACCCTTGAAGCTGGTGGGTATTACGACACTTCAAAGCTTGAAGAGCGAGCTCGAGTAAAGGTGAGCTCTGCGGCGTACAAGATCTCTCTTGATGGAGATGCCGTCAGTGACAAGGGCGCTAAAGATGGCCTTATGCTACTTCCGTTCCCGTCCGTGAAGAGCTTTGATGGACGAGCTGCAAATAGACCGTGGCTTCACGAGATTCCAGATCCTGTAACACAGATTGTTTGGGATTCTTGGGCTGAGATTCATCCTGATACGGCAAAGTCGCGTGGTATCAAGCAAGGAGACTTTGTTGTGGTGCGAAACCACTACGGGGAAGTGAATGTTCCTGCTTATGTTACAGATCACGTACACCCTGGCGTTGTTGCGGTGCCTCTTGGGTACGGACACGCACACCTTGGGCGGTATGCTGACCAGGTGGCGCACGCTGGAAACGTCATGAGCCTTATCTCTGCCGAGCATGATGCTGGTGGCGGAGCACTTCTCAAAGGTGCCCTTGTTGAGGTCATGCGTGGAAGGGGTGACCCAGAACTTGTGAAAGTGCAGGGATCTGATTTTCAGGGAGACCGTGAGTTGGCTCGTTCAACGTATGTTGACGACCATCACGGCGATGATCACGGTCACGGTGGACACCACGGTCATCACGAGCCAAAGCAGATGTACGAGCAGCGCGAGCACCCACTTTATGAGTGGACTCTCACGATTGATCTTGCTGCGTGTACAGGTTGCTCAGCGTGTATTACAGCGTGTTACGCAGAGAACAATATTCCGGCGGCAGGAAAAGATGTTTGGAACGAAGGGCGTGAAATGCCTTGGCTCCGAATTGAGCGTTACTTTGAAGAAGGTCCTTCTGAAGAGCTTAAGGTGAATTTCTTGCCGATGATGTGTCAGCACTGTAACAACGCGCCTTGTGAGCCAGTGTGTCCCGTTTTCGCGACGTATCACAATGAAGAGGGGCTCAATGCGATGGTATATAACCGTTGTGTGGGAACTCGTTACTGTTCGAATAACTGTACATACAAAGTGCGTCGTTATAACTGGTATGAGTTCGACTTCCCTGAGCCGTTGAACCTTCAACTTAACCCCGATGTGACGAAGCGTTCTGCTGGGGTAATGGAGAAGTGTACCTTCTGTGTTCAGCGCATCAATGAAGCTAAAGATCTGGCCAAGGATGAAGGTCGGCTCGTAAGAGATGGTGAAGTGCAGCCTGCGTGTGTGCAAGGTTGTCCTACCCAAGCGCTTTCGTTTGGTAACTTAAACGATAAGGATAGTACGGTAAGTCACCTCTCGCATGATAAGCGCATGTACAAGGTGTTAGACCATCACATTAACACTCAACCATCTGTTCAGTACCTCGAGCGTAAGCGTTATCGAGAGGTATAGAGGGGAAGGGAGTTTAACGAAGGATATTTGCCGGTAATCAATTTGTAGTGGATCTATGGAAAGCGCCGAAGAAAACAACGTAACGTATAAAGATGTAAACGATATCGTGCTCAAGATGTTAGAGCCGCCTACGGTTGGCTGGTACGTCCTGCTTGGTCTTTGTATCAGTGGAGTAGCTATAGGAGCATTTTGCTTCAGCCAGCAACTTCTCCACGGTATGGGGATGGCCGGTATCGCACACCCGATCATGTGGGGTGTGTATATTACAAACTTTGTATTCTGGGTTGGTATTGCTCACTCGGGAACGTTGATCTCCGCGGTTCTTTATCTCTTTCGAGCAAAGTTTCGTATGCCGATTTACCGCCTTGCAGAAGCTATGACAGTTTTTGCGGTAATGACAGCCGGGCTCTTTCCGCTCATTCACGTCGGTCGACCTTGGTTTGCTTACTGGCTGATGCCGTATCCAAACGAGCGGGCGCTCTGGCCAAACTTCCGGTCGCCACTTCTTTGGGACGTTTTTGCTGTATCAACTTATTTTACGGTTTCGGCGTTATTTTTTATCGTTGGACTTGTTCCAGACATTGCAGCGGCTCGAGATGCTGCTAAGACAAAGTTCCGTAAGTTTCTCTATACGATCACTTCTCTTGGATGGACGGGTGGCCATAAAAACTGGAGCCACTATGAGGCGGCGTATCTTCTCTTTGCCGCTCTTGCTACTCCGCTCGTTGTTTCAGTTCACAGTGTGGTATCTTGGGACTTTGCTGTTGGGAACGTGCCTGGGTGGCATGCGACGATCTTTCCGCCGTACTTCGTGGCGGGGGCGATCTTCTCTGGGGTGGCTATGGTGGTCACGCTCATTATACCCCTCCGTTCTATTTTCGGCCTCGAAAAACTTGTTACAAAGGATCACTTTGAGTGCATGAGTAAGCTCATTATGCTTACGAGTGGGATCGTCACGTATGCCTATGTGACTGAGTTTTATACTGCTTGGTATAGTAATAACCTTTTTGAGCGGTACCAGTTCTGGTTTCGTCCTTTCGGAGAGTTTAAAGCAGCTTTTTGGGGTATGACATTTTGTAACTGTATCGCGCCACTGTCTCTCTGGTGGAAGCCACTGCGAACGAACATCACGTATCTCTTTATTCTCTCAATCATTATCAATATTGGTATGTGGCTTGAGCGGTTCAATATTATTTTCACTTCACTTTCGCGAGAGTTTATCCCGGCGGCGTGGGGTGGGTATAACTTCTCATGGGTTGAGACAGGAATTACCATCGGTGCTTTTTGTTGGTTTGGTATGTGGATGACACTCTTTTTGAAGTTCTTCCCTGCAGTAGCCATAACGGAGATTAAGATGATCATGCCTGCCCCAATGCGTAAGCCTGCAGCTGGCCATCATTAGGAAGTGTGGATTTCGAAAGGAAGCTGAACGAAGAGGACGTAATAAGCTTATGAAAGGTGATAAGGATAAAGCAGTAGTTGGCGTTTTTTCGTATTTAGATGATGCGCTGTCAGCCGTAGAGTTCGCCAAAGGGAGTGGGTATGAGTACAAAGTGTATTCACCTGTGCCAAACCACCACCTTGAACACGCTACCTGTGACTCAAGAAGTCCTGTGCGAATGTTTACTCTGGCTGGGGCGCTTTTCGGCATTACGGCCGGATTTACTCTCGCGATTATGTGCTCGCTCGACTACCCACTACGGGTAAGTGCAAAAGATATCGTTTCTATCCCTGGATTTGTTGTGATCGGATACGAATGTACGATTCTCTTTGGTGCTATCGCAACGCTGACTGGCTTATGCCACTTAACGCGTACGCCGAATATCTTTCGTAAGCTTGGGTACGATCCTCGTTTTTCTTATGACAAGTTTGGAGTGGTCGTCAGTTGCCCCTCTTCTGATGTTGATGCCGTTTCAAAAGGCGTCGAAGACTCAGGCGCAGAAGAGGTCAACGTGGAAAACGGTCTGTAGGAGTTGGAGATGTTTGTAACGCAAAAATACTATATAAGTTTGCTCTGCGCGATACTCTTTGCGGGAGCTACTGGGGTTTCTGCTTTGCCATTCAATGACGATATGGTGCATGACCAGCTCTCTGTTGGTGAGGTTATGCGATCGGCTCCTAAGGGGAGTATCCCACTTGGTGCCAACGAGCACTACGTAAAGGATAAGGCTGCTGCAGCAGAGCTCAAAAATCCAATCTCGGGAGATGAGCAGTCGACCAAGAACGGAAAACGACTGTGGGATGTTAACTGTTCTGCATGTCACGGTCTGTGGACCGGAGCTGGCTTTGAGCGAGCTATCCCTTTGGAGACAGGGCTTATGCTGGGGCCAGATCTTACTGCTGATTTTTACAAAGGAAAATCTGATGGTGAGTTGTACGCAGCTATTCAGTTTGGTGGTTTAGCTGTTATGCCACGATACGGTTGGAAGCTTTCCCCGAAGGAGCACTGGGATATTGTTAACTACGTGCGTCACCTTCAAAACGGAAAATAATCGATTGAGCTTTAGTATATAAACGAAAGAGATGTAGTATGCACGCAGAAGCACTCAACATTGATATTCAAGAAACGATAGATACACCACCGATGAAGGTGACAAGTGGCATTCATACACTTTGTTATCTGATGATCGCCTTTGGTGTGGTCGTTTTTGCCTGGTCACTTTTCTCTGGGAATACTCCTGGGGTCGTCTGGGGATCATACTATACGAGCTTCCTCTTCTTTATGGGGATATCGGTTGGTGCTGTCATGACTACCCCCATCGTACAGATTGTTCGTGCCACGTGGTGTGTTCCTATTCGCCGAATTGCTGAAGCTCATATTGCTTTTCTTCCCGTTGCTTTTTTTCTTTTCCTCGGTTCTTACCTCGGTAAAGACTACCTCTTTCCGTGGGCTACTGAGCCTATGCCAGGAAGAGAATGGTGGATGCAGCCAAACTTTGTGTACCTTCGGTTTGCTGTGCTCTTTCTTTTGTTTTTCTATTTTCTCTACCGATTTACTCGTATCTCGCTTCGAAGTGACATTGCAATGGTTCGCGAGAAAGCTACGGATAAAGAGATGTGGAAGGGTGGTTTGTACCAGAAGCTCTCACTCGGTTGGGGTGGCGAAAAGGAAATTCTCTCATCGCAATGGAAGATGAGTGTGTTAGCACCAGTTGTCGTTGCTTGTTATGCCATTGTCTGGACGCTTTTTGCCACAGAAATGATCGTTGGCATGGATAAGATCTGGTTCTCTAACATGTTTGGTGGCTTTCAATTCCTCGGGAACATCTACATGGGTTGGGCCGCGCTTGCTCTCTTTTCTTTTTACTACGCATCGAAGAATGGAACCTTTGCTAAGCTCCTCCGTCGACAAGTTCGGTGGGATCTCGGAATGCTCTGTTTTGGCTTCTGTATGCTTTGGGGCTATACCTTCTTCTCTCAGTTTCTCCCACAGTGGTACTCCAATATGCCTGAAGAAACCCAGTGGCTCTTTATTCGTACCCGAGAGGTTCCGTGGAAGACGTTTGGTTATGTTGCTTTCTGTTGCGCTTTTGTCATTCCATTTATCACCCTGCTCAGTGAAGATGTGAAAAAGAACCCTTGGACTATGAGCTTTGTTGCGCTCATTATTTTTGTTGGGGTTTGGTTTGAGAAGTACGTTATTGTTATGCCTCAGATAAGCCCTGATGCTATTCCGTTTGGGCTTGTTGATATCGGTATCTTTGTTGCCATGCTCGGAATGTATATTTTGAGTATTTTGTGGTTTATGGCGCGCTTTCCGATGATCACTGTGTCTCATCCGCAGGCGCAGAACGAGACGAAGAGCTGGTAGGGCTTTTCATCGGTTCGGCTTTTATTATAACGCGAAGGCCGCGAAGTACGCGAAGGAAGAGATCTTCGCGTACTTCGCGTTATAAATACGTAATGAGGCTGTCGGCTTAACAGGAATGGTGAAGACTAAGAGCCTTCCCCTTGAAAGGTGGTGTGGTAGGTTGAGACTTCTCTCGTTCTAAAAGACTTATAGAGAGTTATAGCATTTCCCAAGTATGCACAGGGGCAGCATACCCTTTCCACTTTGTGGAAGGAGTGGTTTGTCGATGTTGCATTTCGTGAGCAATGGTCTGTAAAGCTTCTTCTCTTGAGATTCCTTTTTGCTCTAGGCTATCAAGCGAGCGGTTCATCCAGTGTGCCCCGGTAGCCTCGTTCTCTATTCTCTTTTGCAGAATCTCTCTTAAATAAAAGTCTCTCTCCGTCTTTGGGATGCCAAGGTGAGTGAGGCCTCTGTCTGCGACATCAAGGAGCTCTAGAGTTAGCTCTTTTGCTCCTATGGTGATCGGATTACCGTCTTGGTTGTACCAAGTGAGATCAGCATCAAGCCCAAGCCGAGCAGAGTGGTAGAAGTTCGATTTTACATCGTCGAACGCGAGAACCTTGTGGGGTTTGATATCTTCTCTTTGAAAACCATAGGTAAGCCCGTAGAAAAGCGCAGCATTAGCTGCCATATCAAGCGTGGTGGGGCCTGCGGGAAGTGTTCGATTTTCTATGCGAATATGTTCTACTCCCTCATCAGCGCTAAAGCAGATTCGGTTCCACCTCCATACCACTCCATTTTGCAGCGCAAGAGCTTTAAGTGCCCGAGCCTCTTGCATTTGAGGGCTATCTGAAGCTTCTCCGTACACCGTTTCAGTATCCATCAAGATGGGGTGAAAGTGCACAAGCTCTCGCAGTGGTTCGATGGGATCTGTAATCCACTTAACACCGAACGGCACCTGTTCTGGTAGCGTTGCTTGTTTCCAGATAGGAATTCGTGATTCCATCCAACACTTTTTCCCAAGCACAATTGATGAGTTTGTACAGGCAGCAAGAACCGGGGCTGTGATGGCTTGTACGGTATTATACATCTCAACCATCTCATCAGGTGTAACAGAGAGGTGGAGTTGTAAGCTGGTATTCATCGCTTCAAAGAGCAAGCTCTCACCTTGCGCTGTGATTCCTTCTGGGCCATCTAGAGTAATGCGGTGTGGAGGTGATGGGGCCAACGCTTTTATGGCTGCATCGAGATTTCGGTAGCGAGTATTAATAAAATTTTCTCTGCCAAAGTCAGCAAGGGTATATCCGGGAAGAATTCCAACAACTGCTGCGCGGCTTCCATCTTGTTGAGCTATGTCGAGCACGTAATCAAACTTCTCTCCAAGTTGCTTGGTAAAAGCTGAAAGAAAGTCTTCGTTAACAGGGAGTGGGCTTGAGTCTGTTTCAAGATTAAAGGCTGAAAGTTCAGCTTTGAGCTCCTCGTGGGCTGCGATAAGCCCGCGGGCTGAGGGGCTAGGCCTCCCAAGTGAGTCCATCAGTACGTATTCGAGCTCATGGCCACCCATTGATGGTTTGATAAAGAGATTGGGGCTTTGGGTAAGTTTCCTATCAAGGATATCAATGCCTTGAGCAACAAGGCGCAAAACACGTGATGCCTCGTGGTCTGTGAGAGCTCTGCCGTTGTAACTTGAAGCAGGGGAGGGAGTTGGATGGCTTGGGTTAGGGGCGCTTCTTGCTCTGTCATCTTCAGGTTGTCTTACTTCAAATGTGTTCATAACTACTTTTAGAGGAATTGAAAAAATGCATAAAAAAAGGCCCCTTTATCGAGAGATAAAGGGGCCTTACGGAAAAATCTGTAACGGCGCTCTCTACTCTCGATAGACTACAATACGGCACATACAAAGGTAATACATACAAACAACCATCATGGTTACTAGGGGTGTGGTAGAGGGTTTGTGGACCATAGTTAGGGGAATGTAGCAGATCTCATCTTCGTATGAAATGAAATTTGATTAAGAAGTCACCGTCCCTTACAATTTCAGCCACTCTGCATAAGAGAAGCGCAAAAGGGTTTCAAGAGGTGCTTGGCTCGTATTTTTCATGTGTATTTTTTGTACTCATGAAGAATACGAGTTTTGCCCTCCCCCCCCGAGTAGATTGGTTGTAAAGCGTTGGGTGTCTATCCCCTCCCTCCAGCAAGCGCCCAAGATCTTGGACGAGATCTGAGCAGAATCCAGGCGTTGCATCGAAAAAGTGTGACGTTGCTCCGCTATCAGCCAAATATCTACTCACTAACCTTGGCGATTTGGCCATCGCCTGAGGATGTGCGATGCGAGGAGTGAGCGTCCACTCACTCCTCGCTCGCTTCCTTTACTCTGAGGTTGTTTTGAATGTTCAAGCAGCTTCTCTTATCAGAGCTCACTTCTTTGTCAGGATTCTATTCTGGCTTAAAACACCAATGCCAAGGCTCATAGATATATCCGTGCGGGTTTCCTCGAGGAAAACTCATCGTAAAACCAAATTGTGCAGCATGTTGCGAAAGCCAGAGGTAGGCATCGGTCTTTTCAAAATCTTCTGATAGGGCGAGGCACTCAGGGCTTATGATATCGATGGCGCATCCTGTGTGGTGTTCGCTGTATCCTGGTGCTGCCTGACTTTTTAAAAGTTCATCAATAGTTTTGCCGTGTTTGAGTCCACGCTCAAGCAGTCTCTGTTGGTAGAGGTAAGAGCGAAATCCTGAAAGTGGAAGGAGAGTTGCGCCGTCTTGTGATGCAGCTTCGGTAAGCGAACTCCAGGCGCAGGCAGCACTTTTATGCAGAACAAAAGGTCGCCCCTCAGAGTCGATGGAGTGAATAACGAGCTCTGATAGTGGAGCTTCTTTGTGGAGGATGAGACCACGGTCTTCTGCGTATGTGGGGCTGATTCCGAGATCGGAGAATATGCGGCAGATGGAAGACATGGGAGGTATTTTTACATATTGTGGAGGAAGGGGGTACTTTTCTTACAGCCGCAAGTTTTAAGAGCCCCCCCCCCTCTTAGTCCTAGTCTTAGTCTTGGTCTAAGAAGCCTAGGACTAAGAGGGAGTTGAGGTCGGCTCTTTTTTTGTGGGGATTTTGCCTGTTTCCTCCAAATATGATAATGTTCCCAGCCTCGTATAGGGAAAATTCCCGCGAGGAGGGTAAATAAGACGTTTATTTACCGTAACTTATTGATTTTACTATTCATTTGCTTTAGGTAGGGCTATTGCCTTACCTTTGGATATGCGGGGAAAGATATGCCAGTCCCAAAGAAACGAACCTCAAAATCAAAGCGGGATATGAGACGATCCCATCACGCTGTTTCTCGAACATTTGCTGTTGTTTGTGCTGGATGTGGAGAGGCTAAGCTTCGCCATAGAGCATGTACTGAGTGTGGTGAGTATCGCGGACGTAAAGTTCTTGAAGTCTCTGACGACCTATAGTCTTTCTCACGCCCCCTTCTGTTTATCCTGATTCTTACTTTTTCAGCTTTGCTGAGTCTGATTGGTGGTAGCTATGACAATAAATCTTGAAGGGCAGGTTGCTCTTGTAACTGGTGGTTCTCGTGGTATTGGTCGTGCTATCAGCGTGAGACTCGCCGAGCAGGGTGCCTTTGTTTACGTTAATTACCGCTCTGGAGAAGAAGCTGCTAAGGAAACTGTTGCTGCGTGTCAGGCGGCAGGTGGTGATGGACAAGCACTCGGTTTCGATGTCGGCTCATCCGAATCCGTTGATGAGGCGGTTGCGCAGATAAAAAGTGAGAAAGGTAAAATTGATATTCTTGTGAACAATGCAGGGATCTCAAAAGATGGCCTCTTTATCCGTATGAAAGATGAAGATTGGCATACTACACTTAATATTAACCTTAACGGTTCTTTTTACGTCGCTCGTGCTGCTGCAAAGCTTATGATGAAAGCGCGCACAGGAACTATCATTAATATCAGCTCTGTTGTTGGTGAGATGGGCAATGCCGGGCAAGCTCCTTATGTCTCCTCAAAGGCTGGACTCATAGGTCTCACCAAATCTCTCGCCCGTGAACTTGCCTCTCGTGGGATCACAGTGAACGCTATTACTCCTGGCTTTATCGAAACAGATATGACTGCTGCTCTCGATGAAAAACTACAGGAAGAGCATCTCAAAGCCATCCCGCTCTCTCGTTACGGCAAGCCAGAAGAGATTGCAGGAGCTGTCTCTTTTCTCGCCTCCCCAGATGCCAAATACATCACTGGTCAAGTTCTAGGGGTGAATGGCGGGATGTATATGTAGCATTCTCTACTGACCCTTATCTTAGCTTTGCCCCTGACCAGCCTTTTTTGGCCCCCATTCCTTCTTGTCGTCCCATATTCTAAAATCCCATATGATTTAAGGTGGTTATTCTTTACTCAGTAACTTGCCTTTTCCCTCACTTTTCTATACGTTTTGATCTTCAATAGTTAAGGATGGTTGACGTTCGAAGAGCAATCGGAGGAAGAGGGAGGTATCCATTCCCCTTTATTCGTTCCCGAGAGTATAGTCACGTTGAGCCACTAGTTTAGCGAAATGTGTAAGCCAGGAATTGAATACTGGTTGTTTAGTAACTTTGGAGATTAATCAATGGCAACAGCTGAGGAGATTGAAGAGCGGATCAAGAGTATTATCGTTGAGCAGCTCGCTGTTAGCATGGAAGAAGTGACTCCTGAAGCTTCATTCATCGAAGATCTTGGTGCCGATTCACTCGACATCGTTGAGCTTATCATGGCTCTCGAAGAAGAGTATGATATTGAAATTCCTGATGAGGATGCTGAAAAGATCCAAACAGTGAAGGACGTAGTAACATACGTACAGAACACACAAGCGTAGTCCTACGCTTGAGGAGAGATGCATAGATATTTGTGCATCTCTCGTTCCTTCCTTTTTTCTTTCCAAGAACATATACAGTTTTTTTGGTGGGTGATTGCCCCTGGGGCAGCTCTACGCCTAGTCTAGTCCTTTTTTCCTCCTCTTTTTCTTCATCCTCATCCTGCACCTGCACCAAGATCCTCATCTTCCTCAATGGATAGAGATGAGGATCTTGGTGCAGGTGCAGGATGAGGAATATGGATGAGGACGAGGAAGAGGAGAAGGAAGGGGGGCTTGAGGGGCTGGGATCGAGAGATCAGATTCCCCTGAAATCCTTCCTTTACTAGTATTCCCCTCCCATTTCCCCTATAATTACAGCCCCAAAAGCGTTCTTCAATTCAGGAGTCTAATCATGGTTTGCACCACCTCGCTTCGCGAAGCAGATCCCGCTATTTTTAACCTTATCCAAGAGGAAACCCAGCGCCAGGAGTTCGGGCTTGAGATGATTCCAAGTGAGAACTTTGTGAGTGAAGCTATCCTTGAAGCCAATAGCTCGGTGCTCACGAATAAGTACGCGGAGGGGCTTCCTGGAAAGCGTTACTACGGTGGGTGCGAAGTTGTCGATAAAGTTGAAGAGATCGCCATCCAGCGAGCAAAGGAGCTTTTTGGTGCTGAGTTTGTCAACGTGCAGCCACACTCTGGTGCGACTGCAAACCAAGCAGCTTTTGAAGCAACCGTGATGCCAGGCGATACCATTATGGGTATGAAGCTTGACCACGGCGGTCACCTGACACACGGACTGAAAGTTAATTTCTCTGGAAAGCACTACAATGTAGTTGCCTACGGAGTACGCGAGTCTGATGGCCTCATTGATGAGCAAGAGGTGATGGATCTTGCCAAGGAGCATAAACCTAAGCTCATCATATGCGGTGCTTCTGCATATGCAAGAAGGATTAACTTTGAGCTCTTTCGCAAAGCAGCAGATGAAGTAGGAGCTGTCGTCTTAGCTGATATTGCACACTATGCTGGCCTCGTTGCTGCTGGTGAATATCCAAGCCCAGTGCCGCACGCAGAGCTT
>JAUIBK010000006.1 GCA_030428205.1 bacterium | reverse complement strand
CCCGATATTTTCTCGGGGTAAGAAAGATTTGGGTAGCAAACTCAGCACCCAGGTGTGGATGAACACAGGAAAAAAATGAAGAGAGGTATTTGACCTGTGGTGGTGCAACTACTGGTAGTTTGGAGGCACTGCTAGCATGAGGTTTCATATGCATTCTCCGCGAGAGTCGTATAGCGAGTTAATAAATCTTGAACAGCGGTTTGAAGACAGCTCAAAGATTCTGGATCTTCGAGGAGTCGGTGATAGTGGTGATATCCGAGAAGAAGTGAGAAGAAGTCAAAAGCAAATTGCTTGGAACTTCTCTTGTTACTAAAGTGTCCTTCATCAATTGCCGTTTGAGCAACTTGAGAAACAGAAGCAAGGAGATTATTTTGACTCTCCTGAAGAAAATCTTTTATGGCACCTGGTTGATCATCGAACTCAGAAGCAGCTGACACAAAAATACATCCTCCAGGGTGAGCACACTTGTTATGCCAGTGCAACCAGTTCGTAAAGAGTGCTTTGAGTCTTGGCAACCCTCGCTCAACTTTAAGCGCTGGTCCAAGTACTTCTTTGACAAAACGGTCTGCTGCAGATTGAAGCACGGCAAGTTGGAGATTTTCTTTTGATTGAAAATGAGCAAAGAGTCCGCTCTTTGACATACCAACTTCTTTTGCAAGAGAGCCGATCGTTAACCCTTCAAGCCCTACGACACTTGCGAGCCGAAACGCTTGTTGCAAAATCTCCTCTTTGGTCTTGTCGCTTTTCGCCATAAGCTTTTTTGATTGAAGTCAGACATTTTCATAATAGCACGACCGTTCGTTTTTTTCAACGGGCAGAGGAGCTTCTTTAACTCTTTGAATTTGTTCAGTTTTACTTGGGTGGTTTATGTCGCAAAGCGCTCTACAAGCCCTAATAGAAAATGCCACACGGTAAATGCGGCAAGCCGAATGGTGTGGTCGTCTTGATCAAATCGAGGGTTGAGCTCAACAATATCAAATGATGTACACCGTACGTCAGCACCAGCTATTCTTGCTGCTTGTAGCCACGCCTCAGGTTTCATGCCACCAGAGGCAGGCGAGCGCGCACTTACGCCTGGTGCATACGCCGGATCAAGTGCATCAAGATCAAAGGTAGCAAAGTAGTCTCCTGGCAGCGTTGCATAAATAGAAGAAAGAGAATCCGTGTCAACTTGATCATTCCAAAACACAGAGTTGGACATGCGCTTGAGATATTCATAATTTTCAAGCGAGATATTATGACGAAAGAGTCCAGCCACCGTATAGTGCTGGAGTAGGCCGCTCTCATGCTCAAAAGCATCTCGAAATGGGCTTCCTGAGTGACGCTCTCCATCTACCTTTCTTTTTACATCAGCATGCGCATCCCAGTTACACACAGAAACAGAACGCTTAGCACGAGCATACCCTAAGAAGTGACCAAAAGATGTGTCATGTCCTCCACCAAGGATAATGGGAACAACTCCTTGGCTCAGCAATCTCTCAACCTCCTCTCCAAGCCGCGCATGATCTTTATCGGTATCTTCTGTAATCGGAATATCTCCGAGATCAATAGTCTGTGAGAGCAGCGCACAGAATGCATCAAAACATGTTACATCTGGTCGAAGAGAAAAGAGAAGTTCACGTATAGCGCTTGGAGCAAGGCGTGCTCCCGCTCGTCCTTTGTTTCGCCTGACACCGAGATCAGAAGGGAATCCAATAAGTGCAACTTTGGCATCAGCTTCGCTGTTACACTTGCTCCCAAGCAGGTCAATGATTCTTGGGTCGTCGGTCTTCATTTCTTCTTTCCAAGCTCGCTCAAGTTATACTCTTTTAACTTATAGAGCAGCGCTCGGTGGCTAATTTCAAGAACTTTTGCTGCGTGCGTGCGATTTCCTTTTGTCTCGGCCAACGCACGCTTAATGAGGTTAATTTCCAGCGCTTTCGTTTGCTGTTTAATGGAGAGATTATCAACATCGAGACTCTCTCCTTGAACTCCTAGTTCATCACTCGCAATTTTCCTGATTCCTTCTGGGAGCGAATCGAGATCTACACTCTCTGATTCAGTCAGTACAAGCGCACGCTCAACGCAGTTTTCAAGTTCTCGAATATTTCCTCGCCAATCATACTCCATAAAGCAACGCATCGCTTCAGGAGAAACGCTTGTAATACCAAGCCCAAGTTGCTTGTTATGTTTCTTCATGAAGTGCTCAACGAGTACAGGAATATCTTCTGGGCGTTCTTTAAGGCTTGGCAGATGAAGAGTTACAACATTAAGCCGGTAGTAGAGGTCGTCACGAAATCGCCCCTGGGAAACATCTTGTTCGAGATCGCGTAACGTTGCTGCAACAACGCGGACATCAACATCAATCACGTTTTCATCGCCTACAGGCCTTACCTGGCCTTCTTGCAGAGCACGGAGAAGCTTTACCTGGAGGTGAAGCGGAAGTTCTCCAATCTCATCAAGAAAAAGAGTTCCCCCGTCTGCCTCAACAAAGAGACCTGTTTTGTCCCGACTCGCATCAGTAAATGCGCCTTTCTTGTGCCCAAAAAGCTCAGATTCCATAAGGTTTTCTGGAATAGCGCCACAGTTAATCGCCACAAACGGCTTTCCTCTCCGTGGAGAATTATGGTGAATCGCTCGAGCGAGAAGCTCCTTTCCTGTTCCCGATTTCCCAGTGATAAGGACAGTGGTGTTGAAATTAGCAAGCCGTTTTACAGTCTCAAAGATGTCGAGCATCGATTTGCTTTTGGCGACGATATTGGAGAACTCATACTTTTGATCAATAGCGTTTTTGAGCTCTCTGTTTTCAGCACGAAGCTGCTCTCGTTCTTCAATCTTACGAAGCGTCAAAATGAGCTCTTCGAGCTCAAAGGGCTTTGAGAGATAGTCATATGCACCACGGCGCATCGCTTCAACGGCAAGCTCATGACTTCCGAAACCTGTCATAAGCACCACAGCACTCTCTGGTGCAACTTCGCTACACTTATCAATAAAATCAAAGCCATCCATCTCTGGCATACGGAGATCGCAAAGCACAATATCCATTGGTGTCTCGGACAACACTTCTAGTGCGGCTGTGCCATTTGATGTCTCTGTAATCGCATATCCGTGCGCTTGAAGATTGAGCGCAAGCGAGCGTCTTAGACTCTCCTCGTCGTCAACAATTAAAACAGAAAGTTGTGGCCGTTGAGCATCCATACTGAATCTTTCCTAGCGCACTGTACCGAGAGTTTGAAAAAAGAGAACAAGCAATTCTTTTCCTGTGAAGATATAAAGAAGCGTTGCTACGGCAAGATATGGCCCAAATGGGAGGTATTTAGAAAGCTTTCCTTGCCCAATAAGGATAAGGAAGATACCAACAAACGAACCGAGTAAGGAGCCAATAAACATCGTATAAATAGCTCCTTCCATCCCAAAAAACGCACCAGTGACACCAAGCAACTTAATGTCTCCCATGCCGAGCCCTTGCTTGTTTCTGAGCCACATATAGATACGAGCTATGAGCTCAAGCACCCCTGCACCTATCAATACACCAAGGAGCGAATCCCAAATCGTCGGGACGAGTGGGAGAGAAAAAATATGAAAAAAGTGGTTTATAAGAGCAAGGATGATTCCGAGCAAAAACCCCGGATACGTAATAACGTTTGGGAGGAGATAATAGTCGATATCAATAAAACTTAAGACAATAAGCCCCGCACAGAAAAGATAAATAACAATTGCTGTTGGAAGCGGGAAAGTCGTAACAGAGAGGTAACAGAAGTAAGCGCTTAAAAGCTCAACCAGAGGATAACGCGCTGAGATAGGGGCTCTACAGAAAGCACACTTGCCAAGTAGAAAAATCCAACTAAAGACTGGAATATTATGCCACCAACGGAGTTGGTTTCCGCAGTGCGGACAAAAAGAACGGGGAGGGTACGAAATGGTGACTTTATCTTCGAAGTGTTCGCTATTTATTGCCTGCGCGATATCCTCTTCGTCTTGAGTATCATCTTGCTGCTCTTCACCTTCTGCATCTGCTTGCTCAGCCTCAAGCTCTTCAAGGCCTGTGCTTCTCCCAAGTGGAATGCGGTAAATACAAACACTGAGAAAACTCCCAATGAGTAATCCAAAGATGATGGCACCGGTCTCAAGCATGACGTTTCCCTAACATGGCACTAGCCCCTACCCTATTTGATTCAGGACAGAGATAAAGGATGGCTAAAATTTGCGTAGCGCTAACTATTTGTAATTTAATAATTTTTAGGCGTCAATGGAAAAACTTGCGCAGCATATCAACTGCAAGCCTGCGGTTTATTTGCGTAGCAAATATGCCTCTGCTAGGGTAGCCCTCGGGTTGGGACATAAGAAGAGAGTTTTTTATGGACCCAGACAATACACCGCGATCTGTTCATCGCCCAGCTCCCCAAGTTCCGCACGCACAAACGACCTCCCCAAGCCGAGAAGCACTCCTCTCTAACTTAGTTGATACACAACTCCGTCAGTGGGAAAAAAATATTGTTCGCGAGCTCCTATCTAAGGGCGGTACTTTTATAGATACCTCCATTGAAAGTCTTACCAGAGTGATAAGCGACCCAGAGACGCGCAATACGATAGCCGCTCAAATGCGAAAGCACATGGAGGAGTGTATAGAAGCGGACTCGGATTCACTTACCCTCTTTGGGCTTAAAGCAAAACTCTCTAAGTTCAATGATGTCTTCCAAGACACCCTTGCATCAAGCCCAAAGGAAAATATTGATGAAGCAGTATTTCTTAAAGCGCTCGAACAGGCTCAAGCCCTCTTTGCGGAGCGATCTGCCCTCTACGAAGCTATACGTAATGCACTCTATCAAAGCGCATCTGCTCAAGGGGAAGACGCATTAAGTAGTGAGCAAATCAGGCGTACCATTCGAAACATGTTTCAGAGCAAAGAACATTTTCTTGCTGTTCATGAGGATGAATATAAACGCCTCCAAAGAGCTCTCACCCTTCTCAAAGAAGGCGCACAGCAATCTGGCATAGTCCACTCTTCTGAAGATTTTACACGAATTTTTGGCGAAGAAGCTGAGATTTTTGACGATGCGTTATCAACCGACACAACGTATCACGCTTTAGCTGATTTTTTGTTTGAGTAGGTATTCAGAAATTCAACAGAGTCGACGTATTTACGACAGCATACAGAGCTTTGAATACCGTAGGCTATCCCTGAAGCTCGAATCAAGAATGTGAGTAGCCAAAGCCAAATGTTGGAAGAAAGGCAAGTAACGCACAGATAAGTGAGAGTAAATGAGGAGGAGGAGGAAGCTACGAGGCGCTCTCTTCTCCAGCATTCTTCTGACGAAGTTTATCGAGCAACCCTGAGAATTTGTGCTTACGAATAATACCAGCAAACTCGCTTCGGTAGTTCGCAACAAGTCCGATGTTTTCAATGATCACATCGTAGACGCGCCACCCTTTGTCACCATTGAGGAGCTTGTAGTCAATAGGAAAGAGATCTCCCTTGTAATCAACAGTAGTCTTTACAAGAGCCCGGGGCATGCGGAGCTTCTCTTCCTTGACGGTCACCATGTTGCGCTCAACGTTTTCGATACGACCAAGATACGTCGTGGCAAGAAGTTCGCTAAAGAGGTCAACAAACTCTGTACGCTCAGTGGCAGAGATCTTCTTCCACTGCGCACCAAGGGAGCGTTTGGCCATCTCATCGAAGTCAAACTTTGGCCCAATTACTTCACGCATCTGCTCATGGCGAACGGAAAGGTTTTCATCGCCAGGATATTTCTCTACGAGATCTACGAGCTGTTCAATTGTTTTCTGCATTTCAACTTTAGGCGAAACAACTTCATCAGCTTGAGCAAGGGGGCTTAACACAAAGAGGAGTGCGACAAGCGAAAAGCACAGAACAGCGAGGCGGAGAATGGGAAACAAGCGTTTCATAAAAGTGTATTCCTTTTTGTGAGGGACCTAAGAAGTGATGGTTTACAAGCTAGACATCGTCTTCGGATTCGTCATCAGCCCCTAAACTATGGACGATCTTGCCGATAATATCTTCAATATCAACCACAGACTCAGTTTCAATAATAATTCCACCAGGTTGGATAACAGTGTCTGAGGCTCCCCGAGAGATCTTCACATACCTGTCCCCGATAATCCCCTGAGTTCGAATTGAGGCGATATCATCATCAAAGATCTCAATGGTTTTATTCAAGCGGAGACTAACCAGAGCTTCAGGATCTTTTAACTGAACACCGACAACCTCACCAACAGGAACACCAGCTATCTCAACGGGCGCCCCAGCCTTAAGACCAGAGATATTGTCAAATTCGGCCAAAATTTCATACGTATCAGAGTTTGTAAGGGTAAATCCCCCTAGGCCAACCGCTTGATACCCGACCGCGAGACATCCAACCAAGGCAAAGAGCCCGACAAAAAACTCCAGGGTAAACCCCCGCTTTGGCATCGGAATGGCATCTTCTGTTGCCTTATTGGATTTTGATTGGTCCATCAGTTCTCCCGTGTAGAAATTGCTGCACCTCGGGGTTTGCAGAATCCATAAATTCTTGCGGCGTCCCCTCAGCAATCACTTGCGCGTGTAACAGCATTACCACCTTATCAGATACTTGGAAAACCTCTGGTAGCTCGTGACTAATGACAACTCCAGTGAAGTTCCAATCATCCTGACAATGTTTAATAAGATCATATACTTCCTGACCCACAAGTGGATCAAGACCAGTATTGGGCTCATCGAATAAAATAACATCTGGCTCGGTAATAAGAGCCCTCGCCATACCTACTCGCTTGCGGAGTCCTATGGAGATCTCTTCTGGGAAGTGTTGAGCATGCTTGCGGAGGCTAAGCGCTGTTATGAGCTTGTTCGCTCGTTCGTTGACCTCCTCGCGGGTATAACCTCCTCGTTCGATCAGAGGAAAGGCAATATTGTCGTAGACAGAGAGAGAGTCAAAGAGCGCAGCAGATTGAAAGAGCACACCTAAGTGTTTTCGGATTCGGTTCTTTTCTCTTTCTGTTCGAGCTCGCGTAATGCTCTCACCATCAATCAGCACCTCTCCTTTTTCGGGAGTCATAATTCCCATGATGAGCTTTAAGAGAACAGATTTTCCAACTCCACTGGGACCAACGATAGTAGTCGTGAGCCCAGGCTCAATTTCAAGACTCACATCCTGAAGCACCACCTGCTCACCAAATCGCTTACTTACGTTTCGAACCGAAATCATCTAGTGCTCCGAGCAGTAAATTTTTTCACCAAAATCCGAGGAGCACTTTTCGGCGAAGGCCGAAACCCCCGGAGGGACAATACAGCTGGCTAGTGCGATGATCAAAAAAGGTTTGAGTGAAGGGAAAAGCTTTTTGATCATCGCACTAGCCTACATAAGAACACGGGTGAGAATACTTGTCAGAAAGTAATCGACAACAAGCACGGCGACTGATGATGTGACGACAGATTGCGTAGTGGCTTTGTTCACGCCTACAGCACCAAAACCGCAGGTGTACCCCTTGTAACAGCTGACCCAACCAAAGATAAATCCAAACACAATGGACTTAATAATCCCCGAATAAACATCAACAAGCCCGACAGCATGCGTCATTTGAGAGAGGAACGTTCCTGAGCTAAGATCGAGAAGCCCGACACCCACAACGTATCCACCCCCGATCCCGATGCAGATAAAGATGGCTGTAAGCAGTGGCATAGCAATCAGACCAGCAATAAAGCGTGGCACCATGAGGTATTTCATAGGATCCACAGCCATGGAACGGAGCGCATCAATCTGCTCAGTAATGCGCATAATACCTATCTCTGCAGTTATAGCTGAACCAGCTCGTCCGATAACCATGAGTGCCGTCAAAACTGGCCCAAGCTCACGGATAAGACTCAACGCCACGGCAGAACCGGTAAAAGCCGTCGCCCCAAACTTTGAGAGCGTATACTCAGCTTGAACAGCAAGAACGGCCCCGGTAAAAAGTCCAATAAGGGCAACAACAACCGTAGAATTGACCCCTATCTGATAGAGTTGAATGAGCAGGAGTCTGAGTCGAAACGGTGGGACAAAAAACGCAAGGATAGTTCGAAAAAGAAATAACCAAGAACGCCCCCAACTCTCTGTATGATCGAGAACAGCCTTACCGAGCTGCTCTGTGGAACGCACTACTGACATCTGAGAAACACTCATACACTTACCCTTTATGACTCCTGCTCAGGCGAAAAGCCAAAGCCGAGTAGGTAAAACTCGCGTGATGACTTACGAGTTGATTTGAGCCCCATACGGACGACCTTATTAAACCTTGACCGAGCCGATTTGACAAACAACTCTGTCTCATTACTAGGAAAAAGTTTTACAACAAAGTTTCCGCCGGGACGCAGCAGTTGTCCAGCTGCCCAGAGTGCTAACTCAGCCACTGCCGCCGTAGCCATTTGGTCTACTGATTTAATACCTGTGTGCTTTGGTGACATATCAGAGAGCACGAGATCGAATGCTCCGCCGGCAAACTCCCGAGCTTGCTCAAGGTTTTCTTCGTCTCGCACGTCACCAGTTATGGTGCAAACCTGAGGCTCTGGGAGAGGGTCCATTTCTGCGAGATCGATCCCCACAACCTTTCCTCTCGCTCCTACCCGAGCTGCACAGACCTGAAGCCAACCACCTGGCCAAGCACCAAGGTCAATGACCTTTGTCCCCGAGCGAAGAAGGTGATAACGCGAGTCTAACTCTTTGAGCTTATAGGCCGCACGTGAACGAAAGCCCTCTTCTTTGGCTTTGGAGTAGAATCCATCTTTTCGGTTGTATGATTTGCCCACAGGCTTTCTCTTATCCCACTTGGAATCTACACACTGGCGCTTCGATAGCTCCGTATGAGTTTTTATCTATCATAATACCCTATAGAAGTCTCTCAGCTCCGTCGGATCACCGCTCAGAGTACACCCCTTGGGCTACAAGAGCTTCTACCAAATGCCTTTTGTGCCCAAGATCCGATATGCCAAACACCCTTCCCAAGGCGCGATCACGAACGACATCGCCAGCTGTCGGATACCTCCTCCGAATATAGGACACAAGGTGTTCATAAGCACCCGCACCAAGCTTCTCTTTTGTCACCGGACAATCACGCTCGTACAACTGAACTTTAAACGCACGGAGTCCATTTGCGTTCTTCCTCGAAAGAAAATTATCGAAAAAATCGGGAGAATCAATATAGTGCTGGATAGCCATCCAGATCGGACGAATAGGCTCTCCAACGGCAATAGCTTCAGTAAGTCGATAGAATCCAGAAGTATCCAGCTCTTCACTTGGGTACACTCCGAGTTTTTCGAGAGCAGTACGTAGTGGCACTACCGAGCGACTTCGAATCTGTAGAATCCCTGCTAAACCATAGTCCGGCTGAACATCACTAGAGGTCGGGTACTTCGTTCGAACAAAGGCACAAAACGCCTCCTTGACATGTGGCGGGAGGCTATCACATTCAATAGCTCCCTGCTCACGATAAAGTCGCGACTTAAAAAGACGAATAACACGCGAAGAGTCTTCACCAAGAAATAGTTGAAAGAACTCTGGTCCATCAACGTAGGGGGCAAGTGCTTGCCAAGTGCAAGGAAAGTCTTTCTTCATTTTTGTCTCGCGTACGAAGCGATTAAAACCACCAGAGACCGTCGTGGGACGCTGGTATACTCCGAGCTGATAGAGCCGCTCTCTTATGAGAGCGATGCTTCCTCCGTGTTGCGCTACTCCAAGGGCTGCAGCAATACGCTTATCTCGGCTCACATCAGCTGCCGTTGGCCAAAGCTCAAGAACGTACTTCGTAAAGTCATTCAGTGCCCGATCTGAAAACTGCGTAAAATCTAATCCATTTCCATTTCGATAAAACTTCTGCTTGAGTGAGGTTAAAGCGGATGCATGTGGAGAAAAAAACGACCTAAAAAACTGTGGTCCATCAGAATAAGCAAGGACGCTTTGCAAGGTAAACGTGTCTCGAACTCCTGGTTTACAATCGGCTATAAGTCTGTCAAAGCCTTCCGAACCTGTTCCGAATGATGGAAAGACTCCAACCTCTCGGAGCCGACTCCGAACAACTTGGGAGCGACGTTGGTCATCAGGAACTCCAATGGCACGGCAAATCGCACGACTTCGGTAAACTGCAGGCCCCTCACTACGTGCAAACGTATGAAATGCAGCAAGGGTATCTGCGTCAAAGGCTTCAAAGTCAAGTCCTGCGCCATCTCGAAAGAGTGCCCGCCTGGTTGCCTCTATTGAGTTTCCTTCTTTAGAAAGGAGTCCTCGAAAAAAATCCGGGCCATCTACATACTGACTGAGTTCTTGAGCTGTAGTTGAGTTAGCTCCTCCAGCTTGAACATAGGTTTTAAACCGCAAAAAGCCAGCGCTCCCCCTCCCCTCATTGGTGATACTGACAGAGGAGGGGAGCTTTATATCAGCGAGGCTCATTAAACCTCGGCTAGAACGAGGGGACTGTTGAGATTCTTCCAGAGACGTCCGAAAGCTTTTAATTAAACCAGAGTGTATCTGACAGATCCGAGAAGGACTGACTCCAAAAAGCTCTCCGATTTCCGGATACGTTAAGCCGTCACGGTATCGAAGCTCAAGAATTGCCCGCTCTCTTCCTCCTATTTGATCTAGAAAGCTATCAAAGACCTCCTTGTCTTCTAAGCCCAGCTCATCATGGCCGTGGCTAGGATGGGAAAGCATATCTAGACGAAATTCAGCGCTAGAACGTGAGCTCGTAAGAGGAGTTCTAAGTTTCTCCGCTGAAAGCAGCTGCTCCCATCTCTTTGGAGTCACTCCTAACTTAGCAAGAACGCCGTCATCAACGTGGTTGAGATCATATACTCCCATAGCCTCGAGCTCTTGACTCAGTCGTGCAAGCTGCTTGTACGTTGCCTTGTTTCCTCTCTCCTCTCTCCATATCCCAACAGCACGAAGCTTTAGCAAACTATTCACATACGCCTTAGGATCCCCCACTTCCGGGTTGGCATCATCAAGGAGCTCATTTGCTGCCTTGAGGAGTTGGCCGAGCAACTCCTCGGGAGATCCTTGAGACTTGCCTCTCGAGTAGTACGGCAAGTGACGCTCTACTATTGGGAGAATGTGCAGATTAAAATACTGCTCCCTAGCTTCTGGATTAGCCATCATGGCATCCCACTCTTCTCTGACATGTGGAGCAGTTGGTGCCGTGATAACCGGATTCATATGGGTACAACTCTATGGATCTTGGGTATAGGGGAAATGAGCTAACAGTTCTAAGACATATTTTAAGCAAGGAATAAGCACTAATCAAACCAACAGGCTAAGAAAAACAGAGACTTGGGATGAGCAATAGAACAACGGTTTGCAATAAAATTCTACTATCGAATTATACTTGAACTTCGATGAGAGTATTGGTATAGAATATATATAGAAAGAGGTTGGAGCTCTCCACCTCCCTCCTCTTTTCTTCTTACTGCTATATCGGAGGAAATGCCATGTTTACAGGTTTCACAATTGGGTTCGATCTCCTTCTCGCCCTTATTTCTGTTATCTACCTTGGAAGACTTGTTTTAGAGTCTTTTGGCTCGAGAGATATTCCAGTTGGATATGCACGGTGTGTTGAGAAGCGATCGCTTATGAATCAGCATATTGCAAAGCGAAAGTATTGTTAGGATCGTTCGCTACGCTATCTCTCACGTAGATAGAGGCGGGCTCAGGGCCATTAAGTTAAGGTGACTAATCGCGTTCATTCCTGCTTGTCCTCGACTTCCAGCTCGACATAAATAGAGGCAAGGCTTCGGCGTGAACTCAGCCGTAATGAGCCGTTCGGTGAGAAGCTTAACTTCATGGCCGTTGGGGCGACACCGGGAATGCCATATACTGTACTTTTGGCCTAAACTCCCTTTAAAATGAACCCGTGGTAAAACCAATTCAAAGCGAACTCTTTCAGACTCCCCCTCAAGAAGCCCCAGACAACGCCGGAGGACTTCCACCATACTTTGTTGGCCTTAATCCTGAGCAGCTTGAAGCTGCTTCTCACGTTGACGGCCCTATTCTGATCCTTGCGGGTGCAGGGAGTGGAAAAACACGGGTACTCACCCACCGCATTGCACACTTAGTTAAAGCTCACGGCGTTTCCCCAAAACACATCCTCGCTGTGACGTTCACCAACAAAGCGAGTCGTGAGATGAAAGAACGACTGGCTTCGCTACTCGGCTCCCAGGCTTCACATCTTTGGGCCTCAACCTTTCACTCTACGGCGCTCCGTATTTTACGGAGACACGCTCAAAAACTCGGCTACCGCGCAGACTTTGTGGTCTACGACACCCAAGATAGCAAAGGCGTTCTCAAAGGTATTATTAAAGAGCAAAACATTGATGACTCAAAGTATCCAGTGAGCCTCTTTCAAAAAGCTATCGATAAAGCCAAGAACAACTATATCTCCTCTGCGCAGTACCTCGAACACCACAGTGGATACGTCGAAAACATTATTGCAGATGTCTACGACAGATATCAGCGAGCACTTCTGGCATCACACGCCATGGACTTTGGGGACTTGCTTGTAAACGTTGTACGCCTCTTTCGTGAGCACGAAGATATTCTTCGCTCCTACCAAGCCTTTTTGAAATATCTGCTTGTTGACGAGTTTCAAGACACGAACAAAGTTCAATACATGCTCATACGCGTGCTAGCCGCCCCACAAAACAACCTGCTTGTCGTAGGAGACGACGACCAATCTATCTATGCCTTTCGGGGTGCGACCATTCACAACATTTTAAATTTCGAAAAAGACTTTCCCGGCACAAAGATTGTTAAACTCGAACAGAACTACCGCTCTACGGCGCGAATTCTTGATTCCGCCAATAGTGTGATCGCCAAAAATAAAGAGCGAAAAGCAAAAAAGCTTTGGACTGAAAGCGAACAAGGCTCACAGATTACAACCTATGCGGGATATGATGAGAGCGATGAAGCTTCCTACATTGCAAAAGAGATAGAAAAACAGAGACAGACGGGGCGAAAGCTCAGCGACATTGCTCTTTTTTACCGCACCAATGCTCAGTCACGAGCGCTCGAAGATGCTCTTCTCCAACGAAGTATTCCTTACCGCATTTACGGAGGTCTTAAGTTCTATGATCGAAAAGAGATTAAGGACATCTTGGCCTATCTCCGCCTTCTAGTGAATGACGCTGACAATCAGTCTTTCTTACGTGTCGTCAACACCCCTCCTCGAGGCATTGGACCACGCTCAGTGCAAGCAATTCGAGTAGCTGCTTCAGAAGGCGAGAGCCTTATGCAGGCATGTCGCAACCTGGGCATGGGCAACAAAAAAACTGCCGCATTTATTGAGCTATACGATGAGCTTTTAGCCGCTTCAAAAACAGCACCTCTCTATAAACTTGTTGAGCTCACTATTGAGCGGACGGGGTATGGCCCTAAGCTGAAAGAAATGAAGGACGTCACTGCAGAATCACGGCTAGAGAACTTACAAGAACTTACAAGCATCGCCGTTACGATGTCTCACCAAGGAGAAACTCCCGAGGAAGATCTCCGTCTCTTCTTAGATCGCGTTTCACTTACAAGCAGTGAAGAGCTTCCTGTTGAAGAAGCGCATGACAAGCAGACAGCGGAAGAGAAAGAAGAAAGTACGCCAGAAACAGTTTCATTAATGACCCTTCATCTTGCAAAAGGATTAGAATATCCAGTCGTATTCTTTACCGGCTTAGAAGAAGGACTGCTGCCCCACTCAAAGTCTTCAGACACTCCTTTTGGTGTCTCAGAAGAACGTAGGTTGTGTTATGTCGGCATGACTCGAGCAATGGAACAGCTCTACCTCACACGAGCCAAACACCGCGGAATGTTTTCTGCAGGAGGAGGATTTGGGTATGGCTCAGGGATGCGTGAGCCCTCTCGATTTGTTTTTGATATTCCTACAAGTTGCCTTGCTGATGGGATTGATGAGTTTCTTTCAACTACTCCTGCAGGCTCTGAAGTATCTTTTGATGATGATGCTTGGGAAGAACCTTCCTTTTCTTCCGGTTATTCTGGAGGTGGGTTCTCGAAGAAGACCCCCAAACGTCCATACTCTAGGAAGTTTAAGAAAAAAGGCTCTGCGAGTGCGTTCGTTCAAACAGCTGACACCCTTGAAGAAGACTCTTCAAACTTCCGTTCTCTCACTCGAGCCACATTCTCAGATCTTGAAGTAGGCACCAAAGTGGCTCATCGAACATTTGGCGCAGGTGTTATTGAACAAATCGATCACCACCCAAGCGGCAAAGAAGAAAAAGCAAAGATTTCTGTACGCTTTGAGAATTTCGATGTCCCCAAAAAACTGCTCTTCCGTCACGCAAAGCTTGCCTTAGTTGAGTGATACAAGAAAGCCGTACCTTCCCTTCCGCCTTCGCTAAAGCTACGACGGAGCACTAGTCGGCAATCGCGAACTCAATCTTTCGAAACTTTACTTTACCGAACGATAGCTCCCACGTAAGACCTCTTTGACCGCCAACTCTTTTTTGGTGTCTCCGTTCCGATCAAATGCAATGCGACCTGACGCACCTTCAAACTCCACTTCATACAATTTGTCTTTCACACACTGCGAGGACGGCTTATCACAAGCTCGTATTGCATGCATAAACGCGTACACCGCATCATACGCTTGCGCGACAAGATAAGTGGCTTCTTCTCCAAATTGGTCGCGATATGTCTTTGCCAGATGTTGTGCGCGTGAACCAGCTGAATCGCCGTGAAAAGTAGGCGCAACATAATAAATGTTTTTCGCAACTTCACCAGCAATATCAAGGAAATCAGGCCCCTCAACTGAGTAAACATCCGTAAAAAAACGAACGTCCATACCAAGCTCATAGGCTTGGCGAACAATAACACCATCTTCACGAAGATGGCCTATCAGCCAAATGTCACGCACATTTCTTGATTTTAGTTTCAGGAGATAACTACGGTAGTCAGACTCTCCCTCCCGAAATGGTTCCTCAAAAAGGATCTTACCTTTGTAATACTTTTTAAATGCCTCAAGCATTCCTGCTCCATAATCATTCTCGATATAGAGACAGCCTGTCTCAGTTACCGCTCGCGTGTCATACATATAGCGAGCAATATCCTCTGCAAGCTGCGTTGCAAGCACACCAGTGCGAAAGGTGAAATCATCAGGAGAACTATAAGATGGCGTTGTTGCGGTAAAATCTATCTGGACATTCTTGTCCCGATTCGAATGCGGAGACAGAGCAAGAGCCACCGAAGACTGCATTGTTAAAAAAAAGGATATGTCATGCAGAGAAGAAAGTTTCTGATAGGCAGATATTGCTTTTGCAGGACTACTCTGATCGTCTTCGACATAGAGCTTCAGCTTCTTTCCTTTAACTCCGCCTCGTTGATTAATCTCTTCAACCGCGATTTGTACCCCTCTACTCCCCCACTCTCCATATCGCGCTGCAGAGCCAGAAAGGCCGAAAATACCGCCAAGAGTTATTGTGTCTTCTTGAGCAAAAGCAAACGAGACCGTGCTGAGGAGGATAAAGAGGAATACAATATGCTTCATCGAGAAGGAGAGTCTACGAATCAATGATAGTTTCCCAAGAGAGCTCTTCTGCAAGCGCTTCACGAAACCACATTTGTTGTGCTGTTATCAGCTTATAATTGTAATCAAGATCTTCAACCGTTATGCCTGCTGCGCCAAGACTAGCGCTTAATACAAGGTAGTGTCCGACAAGGCTCAGCTTAATCCCTACAAGTCCATCGGCTATTTCCAAGGCAGCAGCGAGAACATCATGTGCCCCACGCACTGGAACGGTTGCTACGTTCACTCCCATGTAAATGGTAGTTTCTGAAGGTTTGCGAATCCCTTCTGCAAGCACCTCTAATTCTTCTTGACCTTGTCCATGTTCATCACCAAGGTTGAGCATCCAACGTGAGCTATCAGGCTCGGCTTCTCTGCGACACTCTTCTGGATCGAAACCACGTCGAAGGATGAACTCTTCAACAAGTCGTATAGGATCCTTTCCCCCTGTGATCTTCCGTATATTAACAGTGCTGAATTTTTTGATTTTTGCCATAGAGCAGGTGTCCAATTACGGTTACGCAATGGCAATGAAGATACCTTTTCACCCCCCAACACTCAACAATGTTCTTTAACTTTCACTTTTGAGACTATTCTTTATGGTAATGACCACCCTTGAGAATGTTGGTTACCCGATATAGCTGCTCGACACACAATAGGCGTGCTATCTGGTTTGGAAAAGTAAGCTTTGAGAGTGAGAGAACGAAATCAGCCTCCCTGAGAGCCTCACCACTCCATCCAAATGGACCCCCAATAGCAAGCAAAAACCGTGAAGCGCCTCCAAGCATCTTCTTTTCAAAATAATCAGCGAGCTTTCTCGAGCCTAACTGCTCACCCCGCTCATCAAGTAAAATGAGAAATTCTCCCTTTTCTCTGGCTTTTGTCAGAAGTTCAAAGTGCTTATCTTTTTGAACTTGTGGCTCAAGATCACCGAAACGCTCCCCACCAAGAGTAAGGCATTCCACACGAACATCTTTTGGAAACCGTCTGAGATACTCCTGCTCTCCCTCAAGGATAAATGACTCTTTTATCTTATTCGTACTAGCAATTCGATAACGCATTTTTTATGCTTCCATCGTGTTTGATTTGTGTAGAGGACTGATCATGAAAACTATTCGATATCACATTATTCTCTTTCTTTTCTCACTCACCTTGATTTCGTTTTCATCAACGAAGCTTTTGGCTGACGGCCCAAGTTGGAAAAATTTCTTTCAACCCCTTCCAGAGTCTCTTATCGACCTCTCCGATGCAACGACGAAAGCAAAAGTCGAGCTAGGAAAAAAACTCTACCTGGATCCTCAGCTTTCAACCGACAAAGATATCTCTTGTAATAGCTGTCACGGCTTAAGCACTTTTGGTGTTGATAACGAACCGACCTCTCCTGGACACAAAGGCCAACGTGGGGACAGAAATTCACCAACGGTCTACAACGCAGCTCTTCATTTTGCACAGTTTTGGGATGGCCGCGCCAAAGATGTTGAAGAGCAAGCTCTGGGACCAGTCATGAATCCTGTTGAAATGGCAATGCCAAACGAAGATATTGTCGTTGAAAGACTGAGCACTTCACAAGAATACCAAGAGCTCTTCAAGAAAGCATTTCCAGGTGAAGATAAACCACTGACCTTCAACAACATGGGAAAAGCCATCGGTGCCTTTGAAAGAACACTGCTGACGCCTTCACGCTTTGATGACTATCTCAAAGGAAATGATGATGCTCTAACAACTGAGGAGAAAAAAGGTGCTGAGACATTTGCAAACGCAGGATGCGTGGCATGTCACAGTGGGGTGACGCTTGGTGGTCACATGTATCAAAAGCTCGGCCTCGTTCATCCGTATGAAACGGAAGACACAGGTCGACACAAGGTAACCAACAAAGATGCGGATAAGTACTTCTTTAAAGTACCGTCACTGAGAAACATCACAAAGACCGGGCCATACTTTCATAACGGTGGCGTCAAAACACTTGAGGAAGCAGTAAAACTTATGGGGCACCACCAACTTGGTAAAACATTGACTGACCAAGAGGTTGGCTCGATCATTACATTCCTTGGTGCTCTTGAAGGAGAAATCCCGGCCACCGCAAAGTAGCTACTGAAAACTGCCGCGTCCCTCAGCCAGCGATACAGCTAAGTGATCGATGCCGAGTCTACGTGATAATTTGATCGCAGAGGAGCACAGAGGAAAGGAAACAATTTCCTCTGTGTTCCTCCGTGCATCTCTGTGATTCTAAAAACACTTTGAGAAGCTGCTTTGAATCACAAAGCCCCATAAATCACTGGAATTTATCGTGAATTTTTTACTCAAGATTCTAAAGCACCGTGTCGACCTTCTTCTCGAGTGAAGATCTTCATAAGTCAGGCTCTTCACCCCAACTCGAAATACCTACATGCAAATGTAGGTGGCCCCGCATACGTGTACGTCACCGTGAGAAAGCGACAAATGCACGTGTGTTAGGGGAAGCAGAATGGAAGCTCCTCGCAGGCTAAGGATGGCCGTTAATGGAAACGTTCGATTCCGCAAAGTAACTACTTTCGGAATCCTTTGTCACGGACGAGGTGTGTCATGAAAATAGATAAGAAACTAGCGCGTCTAATCGACGCTCTAGGCCCAGCATCCCAACGAAATCAACAGAGCGCAAAAGTCGTACAAGAATCGGCTGATGAGCTCAACGCACAAACGGTTGGAGCCGTGCGTGTTGCTTCTGATTTCGGTCTCCACGGGGGAAAGAATGTACAGGAATCTCGTGCGGAGAAAATCGCACGGATCAAAGAACAGGTAGAGGCACAAGAATACCAGCCAGATCCTGTTCGTGTGGCCGAATCAGTTGCTCGAGATCTCCTTTAATGGATCATGCTCCGTCTGAAGGATAGCAGTCTGGGCGGAGCATGATTTTGATCCTTTTCTGGGGAATCTCTCAACGACGCTGTTCACGGCACATAGCAACTTTCCTACTCTTGAACGTAGGGGAGAAGCTCCTGTTGAATACGGTTTCGAAACTCACTAAACACATGTAGCTGAGTAGGCTGAAGGGTCGTGAACCGTCCAAGCAACCCTCGACGAATGAAACCTCTTTGGCTTTCTGGATAAGAGTGAAAAGTGTTTTCAATAGCTCCAAGGAGCGGTTCTCGCTCTATGCCTTTTCCTGTTAATCCAAGAGACTCTCGAAAGGTATCAAGGTGACTACGAAGTCTCTCTTCGGGCTTAGATGATAGCGTCATGTCAAGAGCAAGGAGCCAGTTGATGGTTGGAAACTGTAAATAACGCTCCGCGTATCGTTGATAACGCTCGGCCAGCTCATCGGAAGCAATTGGAATAGGCTCTCTTCCATGTGCCACGCCAACTTGTTCAGCATGGTCACTGCTGCTTGTCATTCCCGCTCGAATAGCTAGACCACGGTATACCGCTTGAGGCCTCCCTGGCAGTAGTGCGCGTAGCACCCGATACTCTCGTTCAAAGTTATCAAGGAGGCCTTGGATATGTTTTACCGGATTGCTCGCCACTCCCACACTGCGCTGAATAAGTTCAAATCGCAATTTATACTGCTCTACGCGTGGGTCTACACGAAATGCCTCAGAGACCTTTCGTAGGTCACGAACCACACGGTGACGATGGTTGGCGGGGAGGTAAAAAGTGCGTGTAGCAAAGTGTCTTGCGCCAGAATGAAACTCTTCAGGTAAAGATCTCTCAAACCACGCTCTATCTCGTTGGAATCGACGGTACAGCCTACGTACGTGATAGAACCTCTTTTGAGGCTTTTCTCGCAAACGAAATGATTTACTGGCAACAAGAGAAGCAATACTCGCCTCTTCGCCTTCAGCAAGGTGTTTCGTTACCCAAGTCTTATGCTCCTCTCTACGATTTGCGAGTTCACGAGCAGCCTCAACAGGATCGGGTCTTGTTAAAGCTCGCTCAACTATCATTTTAGGATAATTATCTTGAAGGAGAACGTAATCACTCAGTGTCATTTTATGTAAAGAGAGTGCCACCTCTCTCGCCGTAAATCCCAGATCTTGTGCAAGCTGCGCTTCTGTCATCAACTGCGTTACGAGCGTTTGTGACGCTCTCTCATCTTCAAAATAACCTTGTTCATTTGAATGGGCGATGCGATGCGCGACTCTTTTAAGTGATCTCTCAAAGTCACTTCGAGCTAGTGGCAGGTCTCCTTTGGAAAGGTGTGCGGTAAAACCAGTCAGCAGTAAGGTACGAGCCTCTACCTTTGCAGCAGGAAGCGAGTTTGGCACATCTCGTAGGTGCCGAACCCCATCAACAAGACTACGAGTTCGCTCTGCGCGACCGGCGTCTCCTGCGCTCAGCGAGGAAAAGGCTGACTGAGTTTGTACGCTCCCAGCAGTAGAATTTTCAGGAATGATTGATGCCATAACGCTACCTAACTACTGTTATGCAACTCAGTTGAGTCTTTGTGTGACAACAAAGGGGACTTCAAGCCCTCTGCCAAAACGACCTAACTACTTGATACTACAGCTATAAAAAAGATTGAACTCTTCTGATTTACCGTAGTCTAAGAAACCAAGAGCACGATACGCTCTTACGAAAGGCTACCCATCGGGAGATGACAGACGTGACCCGTAATACAAATCAGGCTGAGTATACCGAGCATGAGCGTATCAAGCTTATATGCGCTGGCAAGACAGAGCTCTATCGATATTTTGTAGAAGAGAACAAGGATCGAGTTTACGCCATGATTCAGCGCCAGATTCATTCACATGAGGTTGCTGAAGAACTCGCACAAGAAACATTTCTCAAAGCATATCGAAACTTACATACCTTTCGGAGTGACGCAACATTTTCTACCTGGATTATACGAATCGCTCTTAACACGACCTATTCGTACTTTCGTTCAAGACGCTACAAAGAATATCTCCATAACGAACCGCTCGAAACAGTCCAACTCTCCACGACCCAAAATACAGAACATGACATAGAGACAAGAGAGCAACTTAAGCAATTTCGCAAGTGTTACGCCAAGCTCACACAAAAATTTCAAGAAACAATTTCACTCTGCGGCCTACAAGAGAAAACATACGAAGAGGCAGCGAAGATCATTGAAGTTCCAATTGGGACCGTCCGTTCACGACTCAACAAAGCAAGACTCATCTTACGAGACTGCATGACGAAGCACCATTTTGGAGAAGCACTATGAACCAGAAAATTACGAAAGAAACAGTTGAAAACTATTTCCTCGACTACGTTGAAGAAAAACTGACTGAGAGCGAACGCGCCGCTATTGACACATTACTCAGGGAAGACCTCGAGCTTCAGCAATCGCTCAAAGGCTACCAAAAAGTCATTGCTATGGAAGAAGAGATAGCTAGGGAAGAGCACAAGTTACATCAAAATTTTGTTGTAAAGGTTATGGAGCGGCTCGAAGAGCCTGCTCCAGGTTTTTGGAGTACACTTATGAAAAACATATTCAATACAAAAACACTCACCGGGCTTGCTACGTGTGCCGTGCTTGTCGTTTGCATTCAGATCGGTGTTGATCTCGGAGACAAGACCGGACCAGATGCTTCAGTCACAGAACAGTTTGACCAACTCAAAAAAGACGAGGCCAAAAAGGTTACGACTCAGCCAACGTTCATACATCAAGAAAAGAATAAAGAAAAAATACAACCTGTTATTCCGACTCCTCTCGAACAAGGCCTTGGTGATGGGTCTTCCAAGGACGATAGCAGTAAACGACCAAGCCAAGCTATTTCTACTCAGATTGAAGACTTCTCGACTGGGTTAGTTACAAAGCAATCGAAAACTTTAGAAAGCACACCTACTTTACGAACGCACAGAGGAATCGAGGAAGATCTCTACGCCCCTCAGTCCAATAAGATGAGTGGTGCTGCAACGAGCAAAGCTCCTTCTCCAGAGATGGTTCTTGGCGGCGCCATGCCCCATCCACACCACCAAGATATGATTGCACCTCGAAGGAGAATCCTATCAATCCCTGCATCAACAGAGCAGTATGGTCAGTGGGCGGAAAACGAGCCAACACTGGTAGCCGACGAAGCCGTATCAACATTTAGTATCGATGTAGACACTGGTAGTTATACAAATGCGAGGAGATACCTCAACCGTGGCGTTCTTCCACCAACGTCTTCAGTCCGAATCGAAGAATTCATAAACTACTTTGACTACAACTACCCTGTTCAAACGGAGAAGCCGTTTACGCTCTCATATGAAATTGCACCTAATCCACTAGATGTTTCAAAACACCTTCTGAAGCTTGGAATCAAGGCGCGTGATGCAGCAGAAAGTGAAAAGCCGTGGAATCTTGTCTTTCTTGTCGATGTTTCTGGGTCAATGAACTCGTTTGATAAGCTTCCACTTGTTCAACGCTCGCTTAAGCTGCTTACCAATCAGATGAGGCCATCTGATAAAGTTTCGCTTGTTACCTACGCTGGTTACTCACGCCTCGTCCTTCCTCCAACAGGAATCAACGAGAAGAGTAAGATTCTCAACGCTATTGATTCGCTTCGTTCTGGAGGCGGGACCCACGGTAGCTCAGGAATCCTCGAAGCCTACCGTGCGGCAGAAAATGCACGGATATCAAATGGTGTAAACCGAGTAGTGCTTGCCACTGATGGAGATTTTAACGTCGGCATCACAAATCGCAACGAGCTTATAAAGCTTGTTGAAGAAAAGCGCCGAAGCGGCATTACACTCACCACTCTTGGATTTGGAACAGGAAACTACAACGAAGCGATGATGGAGCAAATTGCTAACAAAGGAAACGGGAACTACTTCTACATCGATTCCTTTAAAGAAGCTCGTAAAGTTTTTGAGACACAACTTGCTGGAACAATGGAAGTTGTTGCAAAAGACGTCAAGCTTCAGATCGAGTTCAACCCCGCACACGTTGCTCAGTATCGTCTTATCGGGTATGAAAACCGAAAACTCCGTAAACAAGACTTTAACAATGATGCTATCGATGCTGGAGAGATTGGAAGTGGGCACACCGTAACTGCTCTCTATGAACTCGTCCTTACAGGAACAGAAGCTGCAAAGAACCTCGATTTCTCCTCACGGTATCAAGAGAAGAAGGGAGAAACGCCAACTCTGTCCCAAAAGCACTCGAATGAACTTGCTTTTCTTAAAATCCGGCATAAGGAGCCTCAAGGATCGACCTCCAAACTTCTTCGCTTCCCAATTCAAAAAAGCGACGTACTTCCGGCAGCTTCTCAAGCGACAGATGATTTCCGATTTGCTGCAGCAGTAAGTGGCTTCGGTCACCTACTTCGCCAAAGTCAGTACAGAGAAAATATGAGCTATGATGACGTGATCACTCTCGCTCAAGGCTCACTGGGAGAAGACAAGCACGGGTATCGACGTGAATTTGTAGAGTTAGTCAGAAACGCGAAGGCTGTGAAACAATAGTCGGTAGAGTTAGATGCTTTTGGCTTGGATCTCTCGCAAGGGATCGGGATTAAAATCATAACTCGAAGTACCTGAGGAACGCGAAGAGCTTAGCACTTCACACCTTTCGTGTACTTCACGTTATATACCAGGCCCACTTCAAAATGCCCGGCATCTTGTTATGATAATCTATTCTGGAGAGCATTTTGAATTGCGCCAGGTATATTTATTCAAACAAGTTATCTGCACAATTATCTTTTTGGGTCTTTTCATTTGAAATCAATATAATATTCTTTAAGAGCATGAACTTTCTCTCTTTCTACTACACTCATAAACCTGGTGGGTTTTGCAAAAGGCTTTACCGCCTTTTGGGTGCTCTCGCAGATAAGGGGCACACGGTTACTTACCTTTGTCTGGATCCCCCCCCTGAGCACTTTCCCTCGAACGTGGATATTCAAGTCCTCCCCTTCCCAGTGAAGAGGAGACGAGGTGCTCTCTTTTGGGGAATATTTTTCCTGCTTATTCCCTTGCTTCTCATTCCTCAAGTACTGCGTAATCGTCCTGATAGATACGTTCTTTTCTCGCCAGTCTATTCAGCTCTTTTTTTGCTCGCTCGGCTTGTTCACTCACGCCCACTTATCCTCTTCTTCCGCTCACTCCCATTTCGGATCAATCGAATTACAAAACAACCAGCTTGGGTTCTTTTCTTTTCTGATCTAATCGATCGCTTAGGTGTCACCAATGCTACAACTATTGTCTGCATGACGAAGGCAATGAAGTCTGAACTCGAAGCATTTCTTGGAAAGAGGCTCCCATCTACCCATATACTTCCCAATGAAGTGACTATCCAAAATCTGACAAGAGCTCCGCGTTCAACTCCTCCTTTTACATTTCTAACCTCAGGAGTTCTTGATCATCGAAAAAATATTAGCTTTCTTCTCCAAGCACTAGAAGATATTGATCCACTCTCATACTCTCTCCTTATCGCAGGTGACGGCCCCTTAAGAGCTTCACTTGAGATGGACACAAAGCAGAAAGGGCTACAGAACATCACCTTTCTCGGGTGGCAAACAAACCTCTCTCAACTTTACTCTCAAGTAGATCTCGTTATTCATCCAGCTTTACATGAAGGAGTTCCAAACTCTGTGCTCGAACCTCTTGGGCATGGTCTCGGGGTTCTTTGCTCAGATATTCCAGAGCTCTCAGAGCTCATTAAACATAAAGACTTACTCTTCTCGCTGGATGACACACAGACGCTCACAAACCAGCTCTCGTTATTCACTTCAAATAACGACGTAAGAAAGAAAATCCTCTTAGCTTCTCAAGAAGTCGCTCAACGTCTTGCATTTGATTGGGATACGCGGGCTACGGATATTTGCTTATCACAAGCCGCTTGAAACGAAGCGTTGGTACATCCTGTCTAACTCTCTCGAAATCTGATGTCGAGCATTCTCTGCATGCGTATCTAAAGCAACAGGATTGGCAAAGGTAATTTCGTGCTCTCCGAGTATGAGTCTCCGACGATAATGCCGCACCATAGCATGGAGAACTTGCTCGTATGGCAACTCATCAGGATATTCTTCGATAGCAACCCCATAGATCCTATGGAAAGCATTATTCAGCCGCTCCTCACACTCAGGTGTTTCATTCAACCCAATACTACGAGAACGTTGAGTAAGAGCAAATTTGAGCTCACGCCACTTGAGATCAAGGTCAAACCCCTGAAAAATTGGAGCCCACACCTGCCCAATAGCAAGTGACAGTGGATCTGGAACTCCCTCCATCCCGGCTACGGGCCTGAGGTGTGGATTATCCCTACCAAGTTTCTCTCGCAAAGTTTGCAACTCTCGAAAGAAGAATTCTTGGACTCCTTGCACAATTCCTTCACGTTGATAGTTGAGGATCCGACGCTGCCCCTCAACAAGGTTTGAAGCCTGCCTCCCAAAGTCAAGCATTTGAGTCAGTTGCTCTGAGCTTGAACCAAAATCATCAAGGTGGTGCTCGAGGTTCACAGGAAAGGCTTTAAGAAAATCATCATCACGGATTTCTGCTATAACGAGGGAATCGCCCGGCTGCCCTTGACGTCCCGCTCGTCCTCTTCCTTGAATCTCAACTCGCCTTGAAACAGGAAAAGATAGCTGTACAGAAATTAACCCGCCGGCCTCTTTGGCGCCTTGGCTTAAGACAACATCAGTCCCTCTGCCAGCCATATTTGTAGAGATACTGACTATCCCTTCTAAACCACACCGTGACACAAACCCCTCTTCGGAGATTGGAACACCAAGCTCATCCCGAGTCCGTTCGCCATTCATGAGCTGAGAACGGATACCTTGGCTTTGGAGGTGTGTCTGTACCGTTCTCGATTGCTCTACGGTTTTCGCAAGAAAGAGAACTGGCCGACGCTGGTCGCCGCCTAATCTCCCCTGTACAATATCATCAATCCTCTTAAGTAAAGCGAACTCATCCTTGTAGATCTCATAATTATGATCCCGACGGTGTGAAAGAAGATGTGGTGGAGCATCGAATCCTGTTAGCTTAAAAACATCACGCAACTCATCTCTATCCACCTGATCTCCGAACGTCCCTGAGATACACAAAAGACGATCGTACATATTTAAAAAATCAGGATGATTCTTCTGCGCTTGGAGCCCAGTGGTGTGCTTAGGCTCTATCCCGTGACGGAGAGTGACAAACTCATGTACTCCATGCTGCCATTGCGAACGAGGTTTAGGCCTTCCGGTATGATCTTTATCAATGAGAATAATACCATCTCGCTTCTTGTTAAAAATAAAATCCTCACCTTCTCGCATAGAGCCGGAGTGCCATGCTGAGTGAAGGTAAACCCAGACAATCTTGTCGGGCTCTTGCGCAACTTCAGGACAAAATTGCTTAAACTCTGCAGTTGCTTCGTCGAGATTACCAGGGATAAATCCTCTTCCGGGGCCATCTACAAAGGCAATAAACCGCTCTAATGTGGTAAGTTCAAAACGCACTGGAGTTTGCGTTGCTATCCGAACAGACTCTTGACCGAGATCGAGGCAGAGGTTGTCTGCTTCATCAACGAGCGCGACATCAAATCGCTCTCCATTGTAAAAGGAAGTACCTTCAAGTCGAGTCTGAAGGTAAGAAAAGATCATATCGTGATTGGTTGTATAAAGAATGTCTGGGCTCTTCGAGGTAGCATTGACACCAGCTCCGTTCTCGTATTCGTGGTGGGCCACCGTCAGGCCAATGTCGGCAAAGAAAGCTCCGTAACTCGTCGTGTCTCGACCAGCGAGGTAGGAGTTGCTCGTAATAACATCAACTTTTCTTCCGAGAAACGCTTGATATCCAGCTACCAATGCCGAAATGAGCGACTTTCCCTCTCCTGTTTTTACTTGGGCATATACGCCACGAACGCTTTGTTGGTTCTCATGTTCATCACTCATGATTAAGAGCAGGGAGGTAATAAGCTGTGTATTATAAGGATACACTCCAAATTCCTCACGAAAGAGCTCACGAGTGCATGCCATATACTCAACAAGAATGTCATCAGATACTCCTGTGTCTTGTACTTTGCTCCGTAGAGTTGCGAGTTCGTCACGAAGAAGAGAACGAGAAGTCCCGAGAATCTCCTTTCCTCTTGAGTGGATTTGCTCATAGAGCGAAAAGGCACGATCAAGAGCTTCCGATGACACCACCTCAGAGCTTGCGCCGTCTGGCTCAAGAAACGCTTGTCGGACCTCTTCGAGCGATTTTTCAGGAAATTTCTCTTGGTGAGCCTGTAACCGACGAGCAAAGACCTCTCGAACAAGGTGAGTTATCTCTCCAGAACGAAAAGCATCAACATAGCTCGTCAGTTCGTCTCCTTGTTGAAGAAGATCGTCGAGCACGCCTGTCGCTTGTACAAGGTGAACCCCACTAAGCTCTGTACACGCCTCGAGAATTTCAACGACTCCCTCTCCTAGGCTTTGCGAAGCGCTTAAAAATCCTGCCACAGCACGAAGATGAGCAACCGAACCTGTTTCAGAGCAAATCTTCTCAAGAATACGCAGCAGGGGATCTCGCACATCTTCAGGACACGAGAACACATCGCGAGCCAGCTCTAACGTTTCTTCGCGCGAGTAAGGTTCTTTTCGAAGAGCCAAAGTTTCAAATGTTTGTAAAGCTGCTTCTTGTGAGAGTGTAAACTGCTCTCTTCCTTTTTCCTCCAAGAAGAGGAGTGGATCTCTTTGGGCTTTGAGAAGGTCTGCAACAGTGAGACCCTCCATACCTGGGGGAACATCGCTCAACTCAAATGCCTGATTTTCAACCTGACTCTCTACTGGCCTCATCTTCTCATTTAAAATCCAATCCAGTGGATCGGTAATTCTTCTCTGAGACAACTTCGTATCGTCCGGCATTTGAGGTGAAGCATCTTCCTCATCGATGACACGAGCTGTAAAACAAAAAGGGTGTGCAATATGGCGCTTTCCCGATTCGTAGTATTCACTCGCCTGACTCGTTGGAACCGCTCTCCCTACGTCGGAGAGAAAGAAAGCCACATCTCGTGAAATCGCATTAGAATGCTTGAGGATAAGCTCAAGTTTTGGCAAATCGCGTACAGTAAGCTTGTCCTGTTTGTGGGGATCGGTAAGTGTCGTAAATTCTCGATCTGGGCATTCCTTACGAATTCCTTGAAGGATCTGAAAGACCTCCTCGGCTAGCTTCGGGTTACTTCCAAACGCACGAGGAGAATCAATATATGCTGTCCATAAATCCTCAAAGAGTTTTGAATCCGATATTGTTTGCCACGACTGTAGACACTGCCGCAGCCCAGGGATTTCAGAATCATCGATTGTGTTTGGTGAAACAATTTGTGCAAACGAGAAGCCAAACGTCATTGGGCTACTCATAATCAGATAACAAGCTCGCAAGGTATCAAGATCGTCTCCAGCAATCTTGAGTAAGCCAGTTATTTCTTGCTTTTCAAGACGGGTCCCCCTACTTGCAAGATCTCGGATATGCTGAGGGAGCTCGGCGTCTGCCGGAAAAGAAGATGGGGAAATGCCGAGAAGTTCAGCATCCAGGTTAATTCGCTCCCCCCTACGACCTGGAGCTGGCTGATGCTGTCCTACCATTGGGCTAAACTATCATAAGCAGGCGTGATAATGAAAAATAACTTCTCACTTCTCATAAGCCCTCCTGCTCAAGGGCCAATTTGGCAGCAAGCCCCCTGAATGCACCACCACGTCCCTTACCCTCTCGCCGAGGTGGCACAGTCAGGCCTAACCAGCCAATAATCAACCACCTTTATACTTATGCTGAATCTTGGTGAACTTAACTTTAATCTAATAAGAATAATAGTAAATTTATCTATACTTATAATAAAAAAAGGTATAATTAAGCTTTAGACAAGATTTTAACGTCTACCTACATTTTCATCAGGTGTACAATGGAACTACGTAACTACCTCGAAATCCCATACGAAGAACTGCAAGCTCTCAACCTCGAAGCAAAGGAAAAGGCCGCAAAAGGTACTCCGGAAGACGATCTCAGAGAGTACTACTTGAAATACCTTCATGAAGAAAAGCGCATTAAGGCAGTAACGATTTGCTTTTCGGATATCGAAGGAAAGTTTCACATGCTCGACTACGACAAGGACTTCCTTCTTAAGTCGCATGACAACTTGACCTTTGACGGATCCTCGATTCAAGGCTTTTCGAAAGTAAGCCAATCAGACTTACGTCTTACACCCGACTGGTCTTCCTTTCGCTGGCTACCAAGTGATGTGTTTACTCCAGGGAAAGTTATTGTTTTCGGACTCATTCGTGACTCAGACGGAACGCTCTACTCTTCCGATATGAGAGGACAGCTCAAGTCTTACATAGAGCAGATCAAGAAAGACCAAGGGCTCACAACAAACTTTTCTGTTGAGTGCGAGGGCTTCCTTTTTGAAGGAACCAATGCAGAACAGACATTTACCTCACGAAATGGCTTTGAAATGGTATCAAAAGGAGGATACTTTAATTCCCTTCCAAACGATCCATTGCGCCTCTTTATGGATGCTTTTGCCGAGGCACAAAGAGCACTCGCCTTTGAAAACGAAAAGGATCACCCAGAAGTTGCCCCATCACAGTTTGAGCTAAACTATAAGTACTGCAACGCTCTTCAAGCAGCCGATCAGCTTCAACTCTACAAGCTCACTGCTCGTCAAATTGCTGCAAATTTCGGCATGACAGCAAGCTTCTTACCGAAGCCAATTGCTGGAATAAACGGTAGCGGAATGCACACAAACATCTCTCTTTCAAAAGGAGATCAAAACCTCTTCTATGACCACGGGGGGGAAGAAGGGCTTTCAACAATGGCGTGGGACTTTATCGATCGCATCTTGCATAGCGCAAACGACCTCTGCCTCACGCTCAACTCGAGTGTAAACTCTTACCGCAGACTTGATCCTGCATACGAAGCACCAAATCAGATCAAATCGTCTGCTGTTGATAGAACTTCTATGGTGCGCATACCTCTTGGAAACGAGAACTCAGCACGTATTGAGGTTCGTACCGTTGCACCCGATGTAAACCCATACCTCATCTTCTACTTGCTTCTCAAAACAGGACTTGAAGGACCCGTTAATAAACAAGACGTTGAAGAGAATCGTCGTTCTCGCACGCGATTTCTTCCAGGGAACATCTACGACGCCATTCGCCACTTTAAAGGGAGTTCATTTCTTGCAGAGATTGTTGGGCAAGAATTTAAAGATAAGTTTATCGAGCGAAAACGTGCCTCAGCCGATCGTTGCCCAAGAGAACTTGGCTCACTCGTGAAGACTGAGGAGATACTGTTTCACCACGAGGTGACGAATCAGTATATTTGGGGACGGTTCTAAGAACATAAACGATCGCCTTCCTACTCCTGCACTTCATCTTGCTCTTGCTCAAAAAAACAAAACTGCAAAAGCACAGACTGTAAGCCCCGTACCACTGAGTACAGAGTGATATGGCAGAAATGAGCCCTCTGTTAGAGCAAGAGCAAGATGAAGTGCAGGAGTAGGAAGGCGGTAAAGCCTTATTTTTCAGACACTTAATCAAGTAAGGGTTTCTCTCTAACCCGTCGATAACCTATAAGACTAATATCAACAAGGGGAGCGGCCTAGTCTTTGCATTGCATCTGAGCATGCGCAGCGGGACATATTGCTACTCCTCTACAGATGAGTATCCAAAACCACCAATGAGCCGACGATCTGCACACGGTAGTCCTGTTCTTATCCCTGAGGGGAGCTTACTGCTCGATCGCTATCTCGTGCAGAGAGTTCTCGGAAAAGGTGCGTCAGGGACAGTCTACCGTGGTTACGATCAAAAGTACGGCCAGGAAGTAGCAATAAAAGCTTTTCCTGCTTCGCTGAGGGAAAACAAACTTGCTTCTGCTAGGCTTCACCGTGAAATTCGTTCTGCTCACCGCATCCAAAGTGACTACGTTACCAAGCTCTACAACTGTCACATCACTGATGACTATATCGTACTGATCCTCGAATACGTGCACGGAGTTGCTCTTTCAGACTACCTAAAGAAAAACCCGTTGATCCCAATACCAACGGTATGTCGTATTATTCGCCAAGTGGCACGCGGGCTTGAGGCCATTCATGAACAAAACATTATTCACCGTGATATCAAGTTAGAAAACATAATGCTTTCTGACTCTGGTGATATAAAAATTACAGATTTTGGTATCTCAAGCTTACGTGAAGAGTCTGAAGCTTTCATACCATCTCACGAGCATGGAGAAAGTAACGAAACACAAGATGTACGTCATACAGATCGACTTACGGTAAAAGGAAAAGTTGTAGGTACGCTGCAATATATCAGCCCCGAGTACCTCCTTGGTGAAGAGTGTGATGAGCGCGGGGATATTTACGCTCTCGGCGTACTTCTTTACGAGCTTATTACCGGCAAGTATCTCTATAAGTATACAAATCATGCCGACCTCATGGAAAAAAAGGTCAATGCAGATCCTCGACCTCCGATTAAACTACGCCCCGATTGTCCTGATTGGCTCAACAATGTGTGCATGAAAGCGCTTTCACGAAATCCAAGAGACCGCTATCAAAAGGCAAAAGAGGTAGCTTTTGAATTCAATCGCCCTGGAGTACTTTTTGCTTCTGACGATTCAAGCGGCCTCTCATCAACTGCTATGAATGGAAGCTCTCGAACTTCCATTATGGATCTTCGGCACCAGTCAGCTGTGTACGATCGAAAATTTATCAAACAAGCACGAAGACGAAGACGTGGGGGGCTCCCTTCGATATTGCGTCTTCCACTAGAGTTTATAAACGGAGGGCCACTCTCTCACGCTCCCATTCTCGAACTTCTTGTCCTAGGAATTGTTGTTGCCGGCACACTTCTCTTTCTTGTTCATCCTACTGCAAAGTATACAGCACAAGAGTACCTCTACTCTCTCATGCCCGCTGAACCTGTCTATGTACAACCGGTAAACAGCGAACGGACACCTACTATGTTCAAGAAGTCAAACAACGCCAAACACGAAGAAGATCTCCCTCTGTTTGATATCTCGCAGGATTTCACTAAACCTTGATAGTAAGACGTAGGAGGTAGTCTAACTTAGGACTTCGCTTTTGCTTTGCTCTTCGTCTTTGACTTTGCCTTTGATTTCTTCTTCGCCTTACTCTTCGTCTTAGCTTTTGACTTTGTTTTCGCCTTGCTTTTTGACTTCGCCTTGGCTTTAGACTTTGATTTCTTCTTGGCTGCTTTTTTCTTCCCTGGTGTTTTCCCTTGTGAAGCAAGCTTTGCAAGGCGAGCTTCAAGAAGATTTACTGCGTCATCCATCGTAACATCATTAGGGTCGTTTCCCTTTGGGAGAGAAGCATTCACTTCGCCGTCGGTAACGTACGGTCCAAATCGGCCGCTTTTAATCACAAGCATTCGCTCGGTAGCAGGGTGTTTTCCCAGCTCTTTAAGGTTTTTGGGCTGCGCCGAACGGCCTCTACGCTTAGGTTGCTTGAGAAGCTCAATAGCTTGATCGAGCGTAATGGTAAGTGGAGACATGTCGTCCATTGGGATCGTACGAGTCTCAGAGCCGCACTTCACGTATGGGCCGTACCGGCCATTTGCTACTTCAATATCCTCATTGTTCTCGGGGAACTTTCCAACTACTTTTGGAAGATCAAGAAGCTTTACCGCTAGCTCAAAAGTAACTTCCTTGGGGTCCATTCCAGGAAGGAGGGATGCCATCTTTGGTTTTTCTTCCCCCTCTTCCATGTCACCAAGCTGAAGATAGGGCCCGTATCGTCCATTCTTTAGGTAAACCGGTAGGCCAGATTGCGGATGATCACCAAGTGACTGTGGACCAAGTTTGGCAGTTTCGATGATCTCTAATGCTTTTTCAGGGCTCAGTTCATCAGGCGGGACGTCGTCAGGTAAACTTGCGCGATTTTCACCATCGGTAAGAAACGGTCCGTACCGCCCTATGCGCACTTCAACAACATTTCCGTCGTTGTCTTTTCCGATCTCAATGCCACAGACGACACGTGGATCGATCTCTTCTTCACCTTTTTTAATGAGATTTTGCAGGCCAGCATAACCGTTGCCAAAGTAAAAGCCTTTGAGGTAACTCAGGTTGTCTCGTTCACCACGAGCAATCGCATCGAGGTCTTCCTCTAGCCGTGCGGTAAAATCATAATTCATCAAATGGGTAAAGTAGTTTTCCATCAGTGAAGTCACTGCTGTTGCCAAGAAGGTGGGAACAAGTGCTGTTCCTTTCTTAAAGGCATAGCTTCGATTGAGCACGACACCTACAATAGAAGCCCAAGTACTTGGACGACCTATTCCCCTCTTCTCAAGCTCTTTGATGAGACTCCCTTCCGTGTAGCGTGCAGGGGGCTGGGTTTCATGCTCGAGTGTTTCGTAACTCTTTCCAAGAAGTTCTTCCCCCTCAGAAACCTTAGGGAGAATTTTTTCCTTATCTGCAAGCTCTTGCTCAGGATCATCTGTTCCCTCGACATATGCACGGAGGAATCCTGGAAACTCTATCGTTTTTCCAGAGGCACGAAAGCGTGCCTCACCGCACTGAATCTGAAGTGCAATACGCTTCCCAGTCGCATCTTTCATCTGACACGCTAAGGTACGCATCCAGATGAGCTCATAGAGCTTAAAAGCCTCCATACCAAGCTTTCGTCTCACTTCGTCTGGAGAGGCGAACTTGTCGCCGGCAGGACGGATGGCTTCGTGAGCCTCTTGGGCATTACGAACCTTCGTCTTGTAAATTCGAACCTCGGGGTGAAGGTACTCCTTGCCGAAATCTTTTTCGATTAACGTACGAGCAGCATTTACCCCCTCTTCCGAGAGAGAGGTAGAATCTGTACGCATGTAAGTAATGTAACCATTTTCGTAGAGTGTCTGCGCGACTGACATAGTGTGTCGTGCCGCAAAGCGGAACTTTCTACTAGCGTCTTGCTGCAGCGTGCTCGTTGTAAATGGTGGGGTTGGTTTTGTGCTGTATGGCTTTTCCTCTACAGAAGAGACAACCGGAGAAACCTTTTCAATCGTAGCTTGTAAGTCTCTCGAGGCTTTCTCATCGAGGAGTACAACTTTCGAAGGGTCTGAGAGTTTTCCCGTTGTTGCAACAAAGTCTTTCCCAATGGCTACCCGCTTGTCGCCAACGTGAGTCAGCTCAGCCTCAAATGGATTTTTCCCATCCTTCTTTGAGAAAATGGCCTTAATATCCCAGTACTTTGAACGAACAAAAGCTATCCGCTCTCTTTCTCGCTCAACAAGAAGACGCATGGCAACACTCTGTACACGACCGGCGCTAAGGCGAGGAGCCATTTTTTTCCAGAGAAGGGGGCTCAAGCTATAGCCAAAGAGCCTATCAATCAGCCTCCTTGTTTCCTGAGCCTTTACGAGGTCATCATCAATAGTACGGGTATTATCAAGCGAATGTTGAATAGCTTTCTTGGTAATCTCGTGAAAAACAAGCCTACGAACAGGAATCTTTGGCTTGAGGACATCAAGGAGATGCCAACTGATAGACTCCCCTTCGCGGTCTTCATCCGTTGCGAGAAGGATTTCATCACAATCTTTTAATAAGGCTTTAAGCTCTCTCACCCTCTTCTTCTTCCCCTCAGGGATGACATAGAGTGGTTCAAAATCTTTCTCAACGTTGATACCGAGCCGAGTCCACTTCTCTTTCTTAATCTTCTCAGGAATCTCAGCGGCACTATTTGGCAAGTCGCGCACATGACCATACGAAGCCGTCACGACGTAATCTTTTCCTAGAAACTTTTCAATCGTTTTCGCCTTTGTAGGGGACTCAACGATAACGAGGGACTTTCCCATATGCTCTCACGACCGCCAACAAGAAACAAACAACGTTATAAAATATTGAGGGTTGGCGTGTGTAAAGAATACACATCTCTTGGCTACTTGCAAGAGTGGGCAATGAATGAGTGGAAATAAGACGGTGTTATTGGCGTGAGAGGCCAAAGAAATCAGACAACTATGAGAGAGGGGGCGTCCTCCCCCTCTCTCTCAGTAATTTCTAAACGGCAAAAGATGCATTGAGATTCGAGATAATCTTAGTGGCCTTTCGACGCACACGATTAAATTGACGACGCTCATTCTTGAGCTGCTTGCGAAGTCGTCGGAGCTTCCTCGCTAGCCTGCGCTGTAACTTATCAGCACTCTCAAGAGAGGCATCTGCCGCAAAAAGAATTTGAGAACCATTGGTCTCAAGATACGTACCAAGGTCTCCAACGAGCGCAAGAATCTCTTTGATCTCTGTACGAACTTCTTTTTTCTTCTTTTTCTTCTTCTTGTATTTGAGCGCATCAATGCGATCTGCAATGTCGCTTGAGTACTTGTCAGCTTCTTCACCTACAAGACAATCTGCAATACCACTTCCATCAGCATCAACATCTGAAACACCACAGCCACAAAAGCCAGGAGCAGTTTTATTCGGATCGGATACACACTGATCATTACAATCAAGGGTCAGGTCACCATCGGTGTCCGTTTCAGCTACACCACATCCACACGTAAGAGGAGCTATTTTGGAGGTATCAGCAGGACAGAGATCGCACGCATCTCCCGAGCCATCACTATCACCATCTTCTTGACCAGCGTTTGAATCAGAGACACAGTTGTCGAACTGATCAATCACTGTGTCCCCATCGCTATCAGTGTCACAGGAAGTGAGTCGAAGCCCCCAGAGGTTAATAGTCCCTGTATCACCATTTGAGTCATCTTCAACAACAAGGGACCAGGTTCCATTAGGGTTGCCTCCGATAAAGGCAGCTAACGATCCTTCAGGAATGAGTGTACCCACTGCGAGGCCATTCTGATAAACGTGATCTGTGACCGTATCCGCATCAGGGTTGTCAGAAAACAAAACCCCCGCGAATACATCATCATTTCCACCGCCATTATCCGTTGTGAGAATAGTCGAGGTGCCATCAGGCCCAGTCAATCGAATATCTAAGTCTGCAGACCATGTGTGAGTAATATTAAGATCTACTTCTAGGCGGCATATTTCCCCTTCATGCCCAGAAGTTTCAATAACTTCTTCAATAGCTGTTTGATCTACAATGGGCGTTCCAGGAGTACTTGAGTAGAGCTTCATTGGCTCAAAGCCTGGCAATTGACCTGCGCAAGCTGAAATCGTCAACGACCAATCGTTGAGTACGCCTGGATCTCCTCCAGCATCGTCGTGAACACGGAGGGTCCACGTCCCATTGGGATCTTCACCAAAGAGAGCGCCGAGAGAACTCTCTGGAACAAGGGGTGGGGCTGGCACTAGGTTTTGATAAGCAAAGTCAGTAACAAACTCTGCTGCCTGGTCATCAAAAACTGCGCTTGTAAACACATCATCATTTCCACCGCCATTATCCGTGGTGATTATTACTTCACTCCCACTAGGAGCAACGAGGATTATCTCTAAATCAGAAGCAAAAGTATGGTTGATATTCAACTGAAGGTCGACGTCAAAGATAAACGCAGGCTCTCCTGAGACCTCAAGCGTCGACTCAATCGTCGTGTTATCAACAATGTTTTTTGGTACATCCACACTTGGTGCCGGAGCAGAGGAAACCAGCATGCATGAATCAACAGCAGGTGGCACTGCTAAGGCAAGAGATGGAAGAAAGACAACGCAAGCAATCAGGCTTGCGAAATGGAATCTAGGAAACATAGGAACTCTCCATAGTAGCTAACACAAGCCCGTTGCCAGGCTCAAAATCCAGACTTCAACCGAGCAACGAATACTCAGAGTGCCAAAACAGTAGCAAAGTTGAGGGACCTATTCTAATTTTTCTAAGCTTATTCGAATTTTCTTTGGAAAATCACTAGCTAGCACCCATGGGCTCGGCAATGTTTCTCAACATACACCGAAAGGAGCGAGAGGCAATTCGGCGTAAGCCCAGGAATTCTCATAGCTTGCCCAATCGATTCTGGACGATAACGTTTGAGTTTTTCCCTTGTTTCGGTCTTTAGATTCGGGAGATCATCAAAAGACATCTCACTTGGGATTCGCAACGACTCAGATTTTTTCAGACGCGAGATCTCTTCTTCTTGCCGACGGAGATATCCAGCAAACTTAAGCTCAACTTCAAGCTGTGCCACAAGATCGCTGCTTAGTTCATATGGTGAATCCATCTGTGCAAAGATATCAGGAAGTTTCACTTCTGGGCGTCGTACAAGATCAGAGAGTAAGAGAGCATCCTTCAAAGGAGCACTTCCCAAAGTGGTCAACCATGAATTGACCTCATCACTCGGCTTTATTCGAGTACTCTTTAACCAACTCTCTGCTTCCTCAAGAGAGCTCTGAATTCGCTCGAAACGTTCTCGTTGCTCTTGTGAAAGAAGCCCTATCCGAATCCCTTTTGGCGTCAGACGAGCAGCTGCATTATCTTCACGTAGAACAAGTCGGTACTCTGCACGCGAAGTAAACATGCGATACGGCTCGTCGACTCCATTGGTTACGAGATCATCGATCATAACTCCGATGTAACCCTCACCTCGACTTACCGTAAATACATCACGCTCTTGCAAGGCAAGTGCAGCATTCGTACCAGCAATAAGGCCTTGAGCAGCAGCTTCTTCATACCCAGAGGTCCCGTTGATTTGCCCAGCAAAGTAGAGACCCGGTATGTCTTTTGATTCGAGGGTAGCCTTGAGCACCGTTGGATCGATCGTATCGTACTCAACGGCGTAACCAGGTTGTAGAATCTCAACATTCTCAAGACCTGGAATCTGTCGAATAAACTTCTCTTGAACCTCAAGTGGAAGAGAAGTTGATATTCCGTTTGGGTAGACAACATCTGACGTATACCCTTCTGGCTCAAGAAAGATGTTGTGAGACGCTTTATCTGCAAAACGAAAAACCTTATCTTCAATAGAGGGACAGTAGCGAGCGCCACCAGCTTGAATCCTCCCATTAAACATGGGGCTCCGCTCTTTATTTGCCCGAATGGTATCGTGCACGAGCTCGTTAGTACTTGTGACCCAACAAGACACCTGCTCTCGTTCGATAGCAGAAGTCATAATCGAAAATGGCTTTGGAGGATACTCGCCAGGCTGCTCAATAAGATTATCATAACATATAGAGCTACGACGAAGACGCGCGGGGGTTCCCGTCTTAAGACGCATCAGCTCGAATCCAAGCGAGGAGAGCTGACTGCTCAATGCATTGGCAGCAACGTCACCACGCCTACCGCCTTGTGTAGAAGTTTCTCCGGTGTGCATCAATCCCCGAAGGAATGTGCCGGTCGTAAGAACAACGGATCGGGCACGAACCTCGCTTCCATCCCGAAGAACAACACCACCGAGCTTCCCGTTTTCAAAGAGAAAAGATGAGACTTCTCCATCTTGAATGTGAACATTTGGAAGTTCTTTTACCGCACGTTGAATAGCTGATTTATAGAGAGTGCGATCGGCTTGCGCCCGAGAGGCCCGAACAGCAGGCCCCTTTGAGAGATTCAATGTTCGGTATTGAATACCACCTTCATCAATTGCTCTAGCCATCAGACCACCAAGGGCGTCAACTTCCTTGACAAGGTGTCCTTTACCGAGCCCTCCGATTGCCGGATTACACGACATCTGACCAACGCCATCAAAGCGGAGCGTTACGAGGCACGCAGAGACACCAAGTCGAGATGCTGCGGCAACCGCCTCCACACCCGCGTGACCTCCTCCGACAACAATCACATCAAACACCGTCTAATCCTCCAGTGCGAAAATCCGAACGGCCATGGTAGCGGTTCTGCTCATCTTTGACAAAGGTGTCTACTCAAAAATTATCAATGGGTTACCTACGTTCTCCCCAGGGGTACTATCGGAGTCGCTTAACCCTAGCCCCATCTCCATACCATCATAAACTGCTGATATTAATAGAGAAAAGCAATCTGGCAGGGAAATTGTAGTACAAACAAGAAGCACTTACTCCACGAGGCCAGATAGATGAGTACGACGTATAATTACATACTGGGGAAATTTGACCTTGTGAAGCGCATAGGCTACCAATCGAAGTCTTTAACTGACGGCAAAACCGTATACGTTACGCCTAAACTGGATCTCTCGCAAGGGGACTTTTTGAGTTACGCACAAACTCTTCGTACACCCGGGCTCTACCGCCCCCATCTCCCAGTGGCCTTTCTCCTGAGCGTATCTGCTGCCGTGATCTGCTCTGTTCTCGCTATTATAGTCTCCTCAAAAGACATCACTCTCCCGAGCGTACTAAGAGACAGCACCTATTTTACCCGACAACAATCAGCGCCCACCGCCAAGCTCGCCTATTTACATAAGATTGAGCGCGGCGCACAGCAACAGAGAGCAGCTCAAGTCCTCTTTCTGACCAATCTTATCCGCGACACCCGCAAAGCTACCAAAGATCCAAAAACTATTGCTCGCTCAATCGTGATTGAAAGCGAGCGGCAAGCGATGGATCCGCTCTACGTGGCCTCTGTGATCTTTGCTGAAAGCACTTTTCGACGAAACGCTCGCTCACGTGTTGGCGCACTCGGGCTGATGCAGATCATGCCAGCTACAGGTCGATGGATCTCTCGTACGGAGCAGATTAACTGGAAAGGCACCCAAAGCCTGATTAACGATCCAGCTTACAACATTCGCCTCGGGGTCACATATCTTAAGCGACTCGAGAAACAATTCGACGGTAACAAGCGCCTTGCCCTTATCGCCTATAACTGGGGACCAACAAATCTCACACGTGCTCTAAAAGAAAAGCGCTCAACTCCAAAGATCAGTCGACGGTATGCAGATAAGATTCTGAACTACTCCAAGAAGTGGAGAGCTGAGTATGCAAGCATCAAGGACCAGTATCAGCGACTTCCTTCGAACTTTCTTACGAGTTAGCCCCCCACTTTTCCTTCTCTTCCTCCTCTTCCTTTTCCTTCTCGTTCTCCTTGTCTATATCTTCTTCCTGCACTTGCACCAAATTCCTTCACCTCATCCTCGGGGAGAAAGAACGGGAGACCAGTGCAGGTGCAGGAGAAAGAGGAGGATGAAGAAACAGGAAGAGGAATGAAGGATACAGGCTCCTCCTACACCACCTGCCTCGTCCAAGCAGTAGCTAACGAATCAGCATATTCATTCCAGCGATCGCCATTGTGCGCTTTTGTCCACTGTAACGTTACGTGAGGATGTCCTTGCGCAAGTGCATAGAGCTCTTGGACGAGTTCAAGATTCTTAATGGGTCCTGTCTTTCTCTTCCAGCCACGCTTTTCCCAGCCAGCAGCCCATTCATTGATCGTTTTAACGCAGAGATCGCTATCGGAGTAAATGGTGACCTCTTCTGTTTCTGGGAGCAGTTTATACGCTTCTATGAGAGCCGTAAGCTCCATCCTGTTGTTTGTGGTATCAGGATCGTGCCCATGACGCTGCTCAACAACCTCACCGCCTCGCACATACACAACGCCCCAGCCACCAGGCCCAGGGTTAGGTTGGGCTCCTCCGTCAGTGAAGACCCCCGTGTCAGGACCTGAGCTAAAGCGCTCGAGAACTTCTTGGGTGGTAAGGTTTAACTCCTGTGTTCTGCTTTTTGCCATACGATACAGATACCTCTAGCCCGCATTATTCATGAGTAATCTGCTGCGGAGCTATATCTTGCGAAAATGCTTCGCGAATTGGGAAATTTCGACTTCGGTGTGTCTCAACACACTGTCAGCCGAAATTTCCCAATTCGCTCGTCTTTTCACAACAAGATAGCTCCTCGCGACGAAGACTCATGAATAATGCGGGCTAGTGTAGTGACATTCTTCATGAGATGTTCTTGAGAGCACCGCGAAATGCGATACTCTCACCGAGGAAGGATCGACTCTAATTATGACTGCAACACAACTCATCCCTGCACTCTTTGTTGCTGCTGTTACTCTCTATATCATTGTCTATCTTGGTCGCTCAATCCTTAACCCTCTCTTTGGTTTTTTTCTCGTCAAACTCGGGACTGGAGAACAAAGGGCTATACAAAAAAAACTTCGGCTCCTAGAAGAAGCGGATCAGGCACTTGATGCAGAAAACTACGCATCCGCTCTTAACGCTCTTCGCCGCGCCTTTCATCTTGATCTCATTCGAAAAGATCTTGAGCTTATCTCACGGGTAGGGACTCTCCACCTCTCTATTATGAACAAAGCACTACTTATTGCTGAACTCACGAGTGTCCGCCTCACTCATCTTCCTGTCCTGGAAGAACTCCTCTCGTCTCGTATCGGACTTATGAAGCAGTGGAACGAAGCAAGGCTGCTTTTTGAACAAACGAAAAAGAAACGAGATGAAAAAGGAGCGCCACTTCCGGAATGGGCCTCGAAGGAATATAAGTCGAAGCAAGACGACGTTTTCGCCAAACTTGAGACGAATCGATCAAGCATTGAGCAACAGATTGAAAAACTCTTTGCTGAGCTCTCATCGACTACATCGAGCAAGTCAAACGACGTGACGTATCATTAATGACCTGTCCTTTTCCTGTTCTCTATGAAGACGATACCCTCTTGGCCATAGATAAGCCTCCTCTCTATCACTGCATCGAACACGAGAATTCTTCCGAGAGGTGCATCGCTACAGAACTTGCTCAGTGGTGCCCGTCACTTCAAGAAGTGTCTTCCGTGGCTCAAGAGAGTGGCCTTGTTCATCGACTCGATTTTTCAACAAGCGGAGTGCTCCTCGTAGCCAAATCAAAAAACACTTGGAGCAGTCTGAGAGACCAGTTCTCCTTTGGCGGCATTCAAAAAGAGTATCTCGCCATGTGCGAGGGGCTTTTCGAGGATGAAATTCGACTTGATAACTTTATCGGCTCACCATACCGTCGTGGCAAGAAAGTGCGAGTCTATCCAGCGGAGCAATCACGCTCTCAGCGCGCTATCTCTACCTTCTCACTTCACAAGCTCTTTAAGCAGGAGAACTGCTCACTGCTCCACGTTTCACTTGAAACCGGGGTCCGTCACCAGATCCGTGCACATGCAGCTTTTCTCAAACATTCGCTTGTAGGCGATGAACTCTACGGATCGGAAACGTCCCGCGAGAAGGCTCAAGAACTTTTTCGCCATCTACTAGGAGAGCAGAGAGAACGGGGCTTCTATCTTCATGCTTATAAACTCACTATTTCACATCCTACGAACCGAAGCCCTTTGGTTATAGAATCTCCCCTCATCTTTTCGTAACCATTTGAGTGAAGTTTTTTTTCAAAAAACTTCACTCAAATGGCAAGCCCATGGAAACACGTGCTACGTCAGCCCCTCACTTCGAAGAGTGCAATAGTCTTCAAATTCCCTTAGCGCAAGCATATATCCTGGAAGACGTACAGGCTCAGCAAGCTCTCGCACTTCGTGCGTATTGCACCACCGCCAATTCATAAACTCAGCATGGAAGCGCTCGAGCTGTATCTCGTCATCTTTGCCAAGGTACTCAACAAGCCAAAAAGTCTGAGTTTGCCCTCTCCACTTTTCTTTATAACGCTGAGGAACTTGTTCCCACTCATATTCATTCGTAGCTCGCATTTGGCGAACAATGCGAAACTGTTCTTGCTCTACTCCAAGTTCTTCATAGAGCTCCCTGAGAACAGCTTCTTCGAGCGTGCTGTTCTTCCCTACTCCCCCTTGAGGAAATTGCCATACACCAGGACTATTCGCACGTTCCCCCAAAAAGAGCTGAAGCTCTTTATTGAAAACAAGCATGCAAACATTTGGGCGAAGTGGGAGAGTAGCCATTGTGCTACTGTAGCACCATCTTGACCGTTTTTACATCAAGCATACCTGCTCGAAGTCCCTGCTCGAGTGATTGCGCCATACTCCGGTAGATTTCCTCACGGAGCTTTCTCGAAAGCCCATCCAGGCTAAGATCTCCCTCAATAATCCCCTTTCGAAAGTCGCTATCTGGAAATAGAGACTCCTCTACTAAAAAACGACCGCTATAGCCCGAATACCCACATGCTTGACACCCATTGGCTTGATAGATTGTGTGCTGAACTTTCTTAGAGCTCAGCAGATCAATAACACGACACTTCGCACATAGACGCGGAATCAGCTGTTGCCCGACTATTCCTGTTATTCCTTGTGCCAAGGTAAGAGGCTCAAGACCAAGTTCTTTCAATCTCAAGAACACTTCGATTACGCTTCGTGCGTGAACGGTTGAGAGCACAAGGTGACCCGTCAGTGCGGCTTGCAGAGCTGTTGTAGCGCTATCCCGATCGCGCATCTCTCCTAATACAAGAACTTCGGGATCTTGTCGCAAAGCAGCTCGTAAAAGTGCTGAAAATGATTTTCCTTGCTTCTCACAAACCGAAACTTGAGTAGCTCCAGCTAGCTCATACTCAACCGGGTCTTCGATTGTAAGTACGTGCTTCTTTTCAAGTAAAGGCTCAATAAGAGCGTACATGGTTGTTGTTTTTCCACTTCCGGTTGAACCACAAAACAAAATCGCCCCCTTGGACGACTCAACAGCTCGACGAAGTTTTTCTTGAGTAAAGGAAGAGAGTCCTAGCGTATGAAGATCGCCGTACTCTCTCCGAGAAGGAAGGCGTAATACAAGTTTTTCCCCACATACTGTCGGCAAAGTGCTCACTCGGATTCGACACTCTCGGTGAGGCAGAGAAAGAGTAAACGCTCCATCTTGTGGCTGCTCACGGTCATGATAATGAAGCTGAGCGAGGACTTTCACCCGATTAATGAGCTCTTGAAGAAATGCTTTTGAACACTCACTTTTCGAATAATCTTTGAGTATCCCATGCACTCTAAACCGTATTCTGGCTGATTTTTTTAGTGGCAATAGGTGAACATCTGAAACTTCACTGGCGAAAGCATCCTCAAGTAGAGTTTGTAAATACGTTGCTGCCACCTGTTCATGTTGCTCATCAACGTTCTTTTGGTGGTTATACGCTAAGAAAATAGCCTCCTGAAGAGTTGGCTCAGGAACCACGATAATTTGCACTTCCATGCCTAAAGCAAAGCGAAGCGCCTGCTTCGTTTCCAAGTCGTCGCGACAAACAGCAAGGGAAACGAGCCGTTTCTTACTCTGGGAAATCAGAGCAAGAGGCAAAGCTCCTAATTTGACAGCGTCGCTCTGAGCCAGCAGGCTTAAAGCCTTGTCGGTACAGCACTGTGCAAGCTGCTTAGCGCACAACGGCAGCGGTGAACGCTGCGGCGCAACTGCCGGGAGACTGCCGAGTGGCGTAGATGGTAAAAAGTCAGGTATTTTCATTAGTTATCAAGCGTTTTTGACAATCACGGCGGCAATCCTTTCGGAAAAGCCGATTCATCTTTTGGTATCTATCCTTCGTTGATTCTGCTCAAAAGTTTCTTAAAAACTCTGACACTCCCTTGGTTGCTTAGCTCATAAGGAAAGCGCATTCTATGGGACAGGGAAGCGATATTCAGAATAGGTAGGATTCGCTCTTTCACACCTTCATTTCACTACTCTTATTACGAATGAACCGTATCTCTGCTCTCTTGCCTCTCTTTTGAGAGCAGAGATGCGGAAAAGTGTCTGTGTAGGTTTTTCTCAGTGAAAGGTAGTTCGCTTACTGAAGTGTTCTATCTTTCACTGACACCACTCAACATCGGAGGTTATCTTGAAGAAGCTCGTATTCGTCACATGGGAAGAGAAGGAAGATTTTGCAAAATTCATTGCAAGAAGAGCCTTTCAACTCTCTGGCTTCGGGCAGAACTGGGAACACGGCATCGTCATTGTGCGAGTTTCATTGAGCACGCCAAACAAATGCGAACTCATCGAAGAAGGCTTAAGAACTGCTGGAGAGGGGAACATCACCGATGCAGCAGGCTATGCTTTCGAGCATCCTCGCTCAAACGAAAGCGATCTGATCAGAGAGCTCAGAGGCCCCGGTGAGGTTCTCGGCATGACCAGAATCTTTCCGATTCTGTTTACCAACATCGAAGCTCGCGCTCACCAACTCTCTGAGGCCCTCAAGCGCTCCTTGAATCCGGAGATACAGCCCTCACCCGCATGATGACGACAACACGCCCCCTCTCTTAGCTGCAAGCAAGAGAGGGGGCTTGAGAACTCCTCAATAAAACGGTTTAACGCATTTTTTCGTTTCTCTTCTTGCTCATTTTCAATCATGTTTGTGTAGAAGCGCTTTTATTCGTTTCTCTGTTCTTTGGTTGTCCACAAAACAAAGAACAGAGAAACGGAAAGAAGTCTTGCAGGTTTTCTCAGTGAAAGATGGACTCCTCTGATGCTGAGGCGTGCATCTTTCACTGAAACTCATTTTATGGAGGTACACCTTGAAGAAGTTGCTCTACGTTTCCCTTGTAGGAAACACGCAACGAGCAGACGTCATAGCTCGACGAGCCTTTGAGCTCTCTGGACTCAGTGGATTGCGTGAGGATTTCATGGTCTGGCTCTGCCTGCCGGTCTCTGCCAAAAACAGGGCAGAGATAATCATGCAGGCTCTTGCTCAGGCCGGAGGCGGCGATCCGTCAAAAGCAGCAGCGTATGTCTACGATCTGCCGCTTTCTGGAGACGACGCACTCGTCGCAATACTAGAGGGGCCAAGAACGGTGGTCGCACAGGCCTGTTCTTTCCCACTCCAGTTCGCGAACCAGGAGTTGCGCGCCCACAAGCTCGCAGCGATCCTCAAGACCACCTTCATCCCAGATGAGGGCTACAGTGCCTTCCACGGAAGACGCACTCCTGGCCCAACCCAAGGGATGGTTCACCGTGGTGGGTTCGGTTGGGGGCCAGTGGATCGCCACTGAGTTCCCATCCGGTACTGCAACCGGCCCCTTCTCTCACCTGAGAGAGGGGGCCGTATATAGCTCTTCAATCAGAAAGGTTTGACTTTTTTCCGTTTCTTGCCGCTTTACTCTTGGGCTTCTAACCACCGCTCAGCTTCAATAGCTGCCATACACCCAGTTCCCGCAGCAGTAATCGCCTGGCGAAAGGTGTGATCTTGTACGTCGCCACAAGCATAGACCCCTTCAATGTTGGTCGCTGTAGAATCAGGCTTCGTAATAATATAACCGTTTTCGTCGAGATCAATTTGGCCCTTAAAGAGACTTGAGTTTGGAATGTGTCCAATTGCGATAAAGACGGCATCTGTTTTGAGCTCAGACTCTTCTTTCGTTTGCGAATCAAAGAGCATGGCGCTTGTCACGCCGTCTTGCTTCGTACCTTCAATTGATTTGACCTGCTTATTCCAGAGCACTTCAATTTTGTCGTGATTGATAGTGCGTTCAGCCATAATTTTTGAAGCGCGTAGCTCATCACGACGGTGAATGAGATACACCTTTGAGGCAAAGCGAGTAAGAAACATCGCTTCTTCACACGCTGAATCACCACCACCAACAACAGTGATAATCTTATCTCGAAAGAAAGCGCCATCACACGTGGCACACGTTGACACTCCGTAACCCATCAGCTCTTTTTCAGCATCAAGACCAAGAAGCCGTGGAGATGCTCCAGTTGAGATGATGAGAGTGTCGCATGTATATGACGCGTTGTTTGTTTTCAGTTGAAATGGGCGACTAGAGAGATCTGCTTCGACAACGGTATCAACCACAACTTCTGTACCAAACCGCTTAGCTTGCGCTTCCATGGCAAGCATCAGATCTGGCCCCATGATACCGTTTTTAAATCCAGGGTAGTTCTCAACCTCGGTGGTTGTAGTCAACTGGCCGCCCGGCATAGGGCCGTGGATGAGCACGGGGCTAAGGTTTGCCCGAGAGGTATAAACAGCTGCCGTAAGACCTGATGGCCCTGAGCCGAGGATCATAACTTGGTGGTGTTGTGGTGCATTCATAGGATTTCTTTTGTTTTCAATGTGTTATTAAGAGGCTCCTCAATAGTATGTCGCAAGGATATAGCGTTCGTTACTGAAAATCCATAGCTGAATTGACTCACATTTGCCTTGCTCCATTCTTGCTAGCAAGAGAGACACCATGTAACGTTTCGCCCATGGCAGATGTTACAAAAGTCCTTATCGCCAACCGAGGCGAAATTGCACGACGGATTCAAAAAGCTTGCAAAGAACACGGCATTCAAAGTGTCTGCGTAGCTTCTGAAGCTGACCGAAATGCTCTCTTTGTCAGAGAGGCCGAAGAGGTTGAGATAATTGGGCCTGCAGCGGCAAACCAATCGTACCTCAATATCAATAGACTTATTGAAGCAGCCAAGCGATCAAAGTGTGATGCTATTCACCCCGGCTACGGCTTTCTCTCTGAAAACTATGAATTTGCTAAAAGGGTTTGTGATGAAGGGCTTACCTTTATCGGTCCAAAGCCTGAAACAATTCAATTAATGGGGAGTAAAACAGAAGCTCGTGCGAAAGCTATTGAGGCAGATGTGCCGTGTACGCCAGGCTGTCCAGAGCACCTCTCTGATGAGGAGCTTGCGCAATTTGCTCTCGAAATAGGGTATCCCGTTCTGATTAAAGCTGTCGGTGGTGGTGGTGGGCGCGGAATGCGCGTTGCCCGCTCAGAAGATGAGCTCCTTGAAAACCTCCCTCTTGCGCGTGGCGAAGCAGGAAAATTCTTTGGCAATGAATCTGTTTTTATTGAAAAGTTTATTGAGCTTCCGCGCCACGTTGAAGTCCAAGTCTTTGGTGATTCACACGGCAATGCCCTTCACTTTGGTACACGTGACTGCTCCACACAACGTAGACACCAAAAGGTTATCGAAGAAGCTCCTGCTCCAAACCTCTCAGACGATCTCCGTGAGAGAATTCACACTGCAGCGGTAAATATTACTAAACACGTAGGATACATCGGGGCTGGAACCGTAGAGTTTCTCGTCAAAGATAATGAGTTTTACTTCCTTGAGATGAATACCCGTATCCAGGTAGAGCATCCTGTAAGCGAAGAAGTCACTGGGGTTGATCTCGTACGACTACAACTCGACGTCGCCCAAGGAAACCCCATCCCCTTTTCTCAAGATGAGGTCATCTTTACTGGACATTCCATTGAGTACCGTATCTACGCCGAAGATGCTTCGGATAACTTTCGACCTGCTACCGGAAAGATCTACTCGCTCTGTCAACCAAAATACGACTGGGTTCGCGAAGATTACGCCATTGAAGTTGGCGATGAGGTAAGCCCACACTACGATGCAATGATCTCCAAGGTCATTATCACTGGAGAAAATCGCCAAGAAGCGCTTGAACGGAGCAGGCTCTTTTTTAAGAGATACGAGATTACGGGTATTCCAACAACAGTTCCGTTTCACCGTTGGTTTCTCACCAATCAAGACTATCTCCGCGCGCCAGTTGATATTACTTATCTCGAACGAACCTTAGACGGAGCAGAGCTTTCGCGCTTTGATTCAAAGCTTCACCTCGACCCCAAGCACATACGTACCGACGACGGAACAGAATTTATTGAATACCGTCTTTATACCCAACGAGATCATTCCTTCTCTCTTCCGCTAGAGATACGACATTTACAAGATGGTACTTTTCTCGTCTCGCCTGTCGATCGACAAGGGAAACAAGCTCAGGAGCACTCCTGTCGTCGTTCAAATTGCCTTCAGACTGCTATTGAGCACCTTGTTGAGGAAGTTCTCGAGAGCCAGCCTCTCGAGCAGATTTTTTTCTAGATCGTTCTAGTTTCGATAACCAGCAGATAGTTTTTGTTTAACGCGAAGGCCGCGAAGTGCGCGAAGTAGTTGAAAACACTCTCCTTCGCGCACTTCGCGGCCTTCGCGTTATCAATTCCTAGTTTCCTAGTGTTCCGACAAAAAAGTTTTTTCACCTAACGGGGAGGAACACTTTTTCGCCGAATGGCGAAAACCCCCGGAGGGACAATACGGCTGGCTAGTGCTATGACCAGAAAGGATTTGAACGAAGTGAAAAAACTTTTTGGTCATAGCACTAGTCTTTACACCCTTTGACCTCTCCACTGCATCTTAAGAGGTGCCCAAGAAGGGCTTCTCTCTACCAAGGAAGACCACAAGGTGCTCGAGATATCACACGATATGTTTCTTCTTGCTGCTGGTGCGTTTGCCGCGCTGTTCGTTCTGCAATCGTGCCTTGCGGTCTATCTCCTCTCGTCTCTGAGAGCCGCCAGAAAAGAGCGTGCCGCACTCCACAGAGAAATGTATGGCCTCGTGCGTAAGCTTGAAGGACTGACCTCTGGTAAGCGCGAACAGATGGCCAAACAATTTGACAAGATCTTGAGCGAGCTTGCACTTCGACTCCCCCCAACTATTGCTGCACAAGCTGGCCAGACTATCTTTGAAACAGAAAGTCGCATTCTCTCAAGACTCGCTGAGCTTGAGCCCGATCTCAAAAACGATGAGCAGAGTCGTGAGAAGATGGATGACCTGATAAAGTCTATGGAGTCTCTTGAGACAACGATTGTTACCGTTACAGCTGATACCGTTCAAAACATTATGGCAGCCAATCGACAAGCAATCTTTGAAGACGATATCTACTCTGAAGATCGAGCTGCTTAACCTTATCTGCAACTATCGCACATCAGTTCAATACTGAATGTTATTGAGTAACAGAAGCTCCCAACAAACTTCCCTGTGTTCCTCTGTGCGCCTCTGTGATTCAATAACAATAATTCCTAATCAAAGATCTAGAAAAAAGGCTACATTTTGCTATATGTTTATTATTTGAAACAGATCTTTCATTCCACACATCATATATACAGCTACTTTAAAGAACTTAAAGCAAAATGACCGCCTCAACAGCCAAACAGAGATCTGAGACACCCCCTGGGCGTTCGTCTGCTGTTGAGCTTGCACATAAAACTATCAAGCTCCGAGAGCAACGAGATGCTGTCGCAAATAAACTTGGGCCGACCTACGGTTTAAGCCCTGTTACCTGCCGCGTTTTGGCCGCTCGTGGTTTTGAACCTGGCGAGACCCTCGAAAATTACCTAGAGACCCATCCTGCAACCGCTGCAAAGAAAGGGCTTCCGACACCAGAAAAACTCGGAGGCTTAGAGGATGGCATGCAACTGCTTAAGGAGAGCGTTGCACGGGGCGAAAAAATTGCCATTGCTAATGACTTTGATGTTGATGGTCTTACCGGCGGAGTTCAAATCTACCGCGCACTACGCCAAGCGGGGCTCACGCCACGTCTTTTTGTACCCCACCGCTTCCAAGAAGGATACGGCCTCAATACTCGCATCGTTGATGAAGCTCTTGTTGATGGATGCAAACTTCTTATCACTGTTGATTACGGGACAACGAACGCCAAAGAGATTACGTACGCCCAAGAACACGGCATGAAAGTTATCGTTATCGATCACCACGCCGTAAAGAGCTCCCCTCCCGCTGATGCCTTTATCAATCCACAACAGTGTGGTTTTGCTGACGGCATACTGTGTGCCTCAGCGCTTGCCTGGTACTTTATCTCTCGCGCAAGGAGAGTCGTGCCTGAACTAGCAAAACTTAATCCTTGGGAATACATGCCGTATGCTGGCATCGGCACGATCTGTGACATGGTTCCACTGATTGGTCCAAACCGAGTGATTGCAAAGAGCACACTCGCTCTCTTAAAAAAGACAGAACATGCTGGGCTTCGTGCATTACTGAAAATAGTAAGCGCAGAAAAGAGTCTTAGTTGTTCGAGTATCTCGTTTGGAATCGGACCGCGCATAAACGCTGCTGGTCGCATGGTTGATGGAACAATTGTTGCGCGCTTGTTGACAACCGAAGACGAAAAAGAAGCCACGCAGCTCGCCAGCGAACTCGATAGGCTCAACCAAGAGCGCCAAGTTACCGAAGAAGAGGCTCGCCAAAAGGCTCTCAAGAAAGTGTTTGCTCGCTCAGCATTAGAGTTTGGCATCATGGAAGCTGATCCAGATTTTCATACCGGGGTTGTCGGGCTTGTTGCTCAACGACTCCTAGATGCCTTTTATCTTCCAACAGCTATTCTCGGATTTGAGAACGGTGAGTACAAAGGCTCTATTCGCGGAGTTCGAGGATTTTCTGTTTCTGAAATGATCTCCCGTATAAGCGACACCGGCCTTCTTGCCAAGGGGGGAGGACACGAAGCAGCTGGTGGATGGAGCTTTGCCAAAGAGAACTACAAATCGGTTGAAAAAGCTTTTTATCAAGAGTGTAAACGCCAACTCGAAGGACACCGCCCCTCCCCGGTCTATTCAGCAGACACCTACGCCACGATCGAAGAGACAACCCCTGCACTCGTCAAAGAGCTACGCCTCTTTGAACCTTTTGGAATGGGAAATCCTGGTCCTTCTCTTCTGTACGAAGAACTACAGGTAAAATCCATCAAAGTCCTCAAAGATGCCCATCTAAAATGCGAACTCACCGATGGTAAAAAATCAATTGATGGGCTGATGTGGAGAACGACTGACCACCCTCATCTCTTTGAAGGAGCCACTGTGCGAGTGGTTGCAAAACCAGGAATCAACTCCTTTCGTGGAACCGTGAAAACACAACTTGATCTCCAAGCTGTTGAGAGTGCATGATCCATAAATAACTTTTCGCACACACCCGCTCCATATGCCTGGCAAACAAACATATCACCTCTGGTTTCCTGAGCTCTATGAAAATAAGGGAGGAATACAGGCGTATTCTCAGATGTTTTTCTCTACTCTCAAGAAACACTCACTCAATAGCGAGCTCACCCTCTTTATCAAAAACGATAGAAAGACAAATATTCAAGGCAGCACCACCGTTTCCACGCTCTCATTTGGTCATTTTTCACCACCTATCCGCACTCCAGCTTTTGCACTGTCAGCTTTTCTTGCTGCAGCTCGACATAAACCTAAAGCTATCATCTGTGGTCATATTCATTTTTCTCCGCTTGCCCGCCTCTTAAAACGGTTCTTTGGCATACCGTATTGGATTATCTGTTACGGGGCTGAATCATGGGGAGTCACAAACAACGCTCAGCAAAAAGCTCTCCGTGAGGCCGACCGAATTATCTCAATTAGCGAATACACTAAAGACATCCTGCTCGAAGAACAGGAGCTCGAAGAGAGTCGGATTTCTCTTCTACCGTGTACTTTTGAAGAGCAACGCTTTTCAATAGGAGAAAAATCAAAATCTCTTCTTTCTCGCTTTCGTCTAAGCGAAGATCAACCCATCTTGCTAACGGTCAATCGCCTTGAAGCTCAAGAGATACATAAGAGCTACGACGTGATTCTTGAGGCACTCCCAAAGCTCCTCGCTGATTTTCCCAATTTGAAATACATCATTGTTGGAAGAGGAAGCGACCAAGGACGAATTGAGCAACTCATTGCAGAAAAAAAACTCAAAGAACATGTTATACTCACAGGCTTTGTTCCAGATGAAGAGCTCACTGCTTTCTATCAATTATGTGACCTTTTTGTAATGCCGAGCAAGCTTGAAGGGTTTGGTATTGTTTTTCTTGAAGCTATGGCATGTGGAAAACCAACGCTTGGAGGTAAATATGACGGAGCACAAGATGCTCTTTGCCACGGTAAACTTGGTGTCCTTGTCGATCCTGACGACCAGCAAGAGGTCATCTCAACGATTCGAAATATCCTGCGAAAAGAGTATCCATTGCCTATTCTGTACAACCCAACAGAGCTAAGAGAACAGACCCTGAAGCGCTTTAGCCTGAGCGCTTTCGAAGCCAATCTCACCAAACTCGTCGATTCCCACCTATGACCAACGCCCCCTGCTCATCACTCTTAGACTTCGATAAGCGTCATATATGGCACCCCTATACATCTGTGAGCGACCCACTACCGACCTATTTTGTTGAAAAAGCTTCTGGGGTACGCCTAGTTCTCTCTGATGGGAATGAACTGATTGATGGTATGTCATCTTGGTGGACGGCTATACACGGGTATAATCATTCCCGTTTAAACAGTGCGGCAAAAGCACAACTGGAGAAAATGTCTCATGTGATGTTTGGAGGCATCACACACGAGCCTGCTATCAAACTCTCACAAAAGCTTGTAGAGCTCACACCAAGCTCATTAGAGAAAGTCTTTCTTGCTGACTCTGGCTCTATCGCCGTTGAGGTTGCTATGAAAATGGCGCTTCAATACTGGCATGCTCGTGCTGAGCCAACGCGGTGCAAATTTGCTACCCTCCGTTCTGGTTACCACGGAGACACCTATCATGCCATGTCTGTGTGCGATCCTGTAACTGGGATGCATCAGATCTTTCGCGGCTCTCTTCCAAAGCACTTTTTTGCTGATAGGCCTCTCACCCGTTTTTCAGATCCGTGGCAACAGGAAGACTTCTCTTCTATGCAAGATATCTTTGAGCAACACGGCGAGACTCTCGCTGGAGTCGTTCTTGAACCGGTTGTGCAAGGTGCAGGTGGTATGTGGTTTTACCATCCCGAATACCTCAGACAGTTACGAACTCTCTGTGATGAATATGGGGTACTTCTTCTCTTTGATGAAATTGCTACTGGCTTTGGTAGGACGGGAAAACTCTTTGCTCTTGAACATGCAGGAGTTGTTCCTGACATCTTATGCCTTGGAAAAGCACTCACCGGTGGCTACCTCTCCCTTGCAGCAACACTCACTTCCAAGAAAGTGAGCGACACTATTGGCTCCGCAGAGCCGTGTGTCTTTATGCATGGGCCAACCTTTATGGGAAACCCTCTCGCCTGTGCGATTGCAAATGAAAGTATCGATCTCCTTCTTGAATCATCGTGGGAAGAGAGGATTTCCTGTATTGAAAGCCAGCTTCAAGCTGAACTTGAGCCGTGCCGTGCCCTTGTTGGCGTAGAAGACGTACGAGTGCTCGGGGGAATTGGTGTTATTGAGATGGCAACTCCGATTAATGTTGCACATTTTCAGCGAGAGTGTGTTTCAAGAGGAGTCTGGATACGCCCATTTGGCAAACTTGCCTATCTTATGCCTCCATATTGCATATCACCGGAGGATCTGACTCATCTCACATCAGCTCTCTATGACACCTTAGAAATCACAGGAGGCGCCCAATGAAGAAAGACATTATTTATCTCCTCTTACTCTCTGTTACCGCAGGAATCATCATTTCGCTCTATCAAGAACAGGAGCAAATGAAAAATGAATTGACTCTTCTCTCATCAAACACTCTGGTCGAGGAGTGCGCGCCGTGCCCAGAATGCAGCCCATGTACACCAAAGCGAGAGGCACTCCATGAGACAGCTTCGTCGTTATCGCAACACGGCACGAACACGAAAGGAGAAGAGTCTCAAACACAAAAACAGTACCGAGATTACCTTCTCTCAATGAAGCTTAATGCCATTGAGCAGTTCGTCCCTCTTGACGAAGACCAGACAGAACGGCTTCGCGACAAGTTCTCACTCGAGCTTACTCCAGGTGTAAAAGGCGAACAGCTCGAAGCGATACTCGGAAAAGAACAAACCGCTTTCTTGAGGGAGCAAAGAGAAATAGCTTTTGAACGAGGAAAGGTTGAAGCTCTCGAACGAGAAGTCTTCTTCTGGTCTCGTAAACTTAACCTCTCACCAACTCAAGAGAGCTTTTTCTTAAATGCACTCGATGATACAGAGCAAGAAATTATAAAATGGAGGAGTGAGCAGAAAGCCCAAAGCCTTCAAGCTCGAACCTTGCTTTTCTTTGAAGAGACGAAACGACGCAGGAAGCTTCTCAGAGAGAAGCTAGGTGATGTCTTAAGCGAGGAGCAATTAGATTCATACGTTGAACAAGAATCTCAATCGGCAGCAGCTGAGGTAGAATTGTGGCACTCTCCCGAATGAACTCCCATTTTCTTAGACTTTTTGGTCGTGGAGCTCTTGCTGGAACAACGTACTCAGATGACCTACCATTTTCTTGAACTTTTTTCCGTGAACTTTCACGGCAAAAAAGTTCAAGAAAATGGAATCTCAATGAATTATTTTATGTAATTCTAATTGGTTACTCCTCTTCTTTTGAGTAAACCCAGAAAACAGGGTATTCGTCTTATCTTCTAAGAAGGAAAACATGGACGAAAACACAAACAGAGACTGGGACACCATCGTTGAGCAGTACTACGACTCTCTCTACCGTTACTGCTATCAGTTTCACGGCAATCGGGCTGATGCAGAGGATGCTACGCAGCAAGCATTTCTCAAAGCCTACCAATCTCTAGGCTCACTGCAAAAAGAAGCCTCGCTCAAAGCATGGCTCTATTCTATAGCTCGTAATGTGTGCATCGATAAAACACGCCGCTGGAAACGGTTTCTCCAGCTCCTTCCTGCAGTTCAACCTGATACACTTGTTGAGCCACGCCTCACCGCTCTTGGAAAAGGACTCCTTGAACTTATCCAAGCACTTCCTACAAAACAACGCGAGGTTTTTATCCTCCGCCACTGGCACGATTTTTCTACCGCTGAAGTTGCTTCACTTCTCTCTCTGAGTAGTGGTACCGTCAAAACCCACCTCAAGCGCGCTGTTGACAGCCTACGGAGAGAACTTGAAGCACGAGACGAGTTCACACACAACTCGTCAACCAATAAACCCCTGAAGTCGTCTCTATCTTAAGGAGTAGAAATACAGTGAAACTTGATGACGATACAAAACAAGCCTGGAAAGGAGAATTAGAGTCAGGAGGTCCGCTTGAAAGAGCGCTTGGCGAACTGGGCTCTGTCACTGCCTCAAAAGAGCTTAAACAGCGCATCTTACGAAAAGATTTTTCGAGCCCTACCTCTCGCTCTCAGCTCGCAACAGGAATGAAACTTGCCTTACCCGCACTTGCTCTTGTGCTTTTTTTCTTTGTTGGTCGAACGCCACAAGAAACAGCTCGAAGCAAGCAGATTGTTGCTCAAAACACACTGAGCGAAACAGATCTCGTAGAACTTGCTTACTTTATTGAAGACATTGCGCTTGATGAAGAGATTTATCTCGAAGACATCGAGCTCGAAGGAGACGACTGGCTCCTTTTGGAGGAAACGCTATGATTAGAACACACTCTCTCATTACTTTTGCATCACTTCTTTTAGTCCTTCCTGCGACTGCACTCAGCCAACCAACGCAAAGAGAACGTCCAGGACCTGGTGGCGGACGTTTTATGCAAGAGCGTGAAATGCAGCGCCGGCCAATGGGACAGCACATAAAGAGAAATATTCGAGCACGAATGGATCAAGGAAAGAAAAGACTCCTTGAAGAGCTCAACCTCTCCGATGAGCAAAAAGAAACTCTTAAGACCATCAAAGAGAATCACCGCGAGGAAGTCTCTCAAATCCACGAAGAGCTCCAATCAGCAAAAGTAGCACTTCGTTCATCCTTAAGAGACCCAGACCAAGGCAGAAGTGAAGCTACGCCTTTGCTCAACCGTGTGACAGACCTCTCTTCAAAGCTCCACAAAAATCGCATTTCAATGCTCCTTGAGATCAAAGAACACCTCACCAAAGAACAACGAGCAAAAGCCGTTCGCCTTATGGAAAACTTCAAAGAGCAACGTGGAGGTGGTATGGGACGACCAAGAGGGCCAAAAGGCCACCAAGGAATGAGGCCGGGGCATAAAGGTAGAAAGGGTGGACCGCGAGGCCGTGGTGGTATGGAAGAAATGGGGCTATAAAATTACGAGAGAGTTTAGCATTCCCATTTGCTCAAGAAATCAAACTCCTGAGTGGTTTACATTCTTTACGGCTTGAGCAAGACTAGGACAAAGACTAAGCCCAGGAATATTTTGAGCTCCTTGGCTTAGTCCTTGTCTTATTCTTGCTCAAAATTCAAAAAGAGACACTTCCCTCACTACCAACCATGAACAACACCAAACCAACACAAAACTGCAAAAGCTGCGGAGCAACCCTTTCTGAAGACGCCCATTTCTGCTCACAGTGTGGTTCAAAAACCATCCTGGAAGATCGTAGCCACCTCTTCTCTCCGAAATATATTCTCCTGTCGTGCGCTACTGGCTCACTCGTTTGGGCCGCTATCTGGTTTAATCAATCAGGCATGCTCGGCCCAAAACCAACTGAAACGTACTCACCAACCTCTCAAACGCCACACACCTCTCTTGCTCCCCGAGGCACAACGCAGACATACAATGACCCAGAAGTCGAGCGGCTACGAAAAGCCACCAAAGCTTCTCCTGACGACGCAACCGCGTGGATCTCTCTGGGAAAACTACTCATAGAAAAAGTCCGCAATAAAACTGTTCCATCTAACCAAGGAGTTCTTGAGGCGATCGACGCTCTTGGCACAGCGCTCGATCTTCGTCCTAACGACAAAGACACCCTCCTCCTTCTTGCTGACCTCTCTTTTGAGCAGCGCGCTTTTGCCAAGGCCGAAGAATACTACGCAAAACTCCTCACTTCTTCCCCTCAAACCCCTGAGCTACTAGGAAGATACGCAAGCACACTTACCTTTCTCGGAGAACACACGAGAGCCATAGAAGCTCTCTCTGAACTTATCACCAATCACCCAGAACATTTCCAAGGCCACGCTTTTCTCTCGATTGCCTACGCTCAAAGTGGCAACAAAGAAAAAGCCCTTGAGGTAGGAACCAAAGCACTAGGTTTTGCTCCTTCAGACGAATCTCGAGCCCGCTTTCAGCTCTTTCTCGACTCACTCAATAGATCTGAGCCGAACCACCCCCCCCTCCCAAACTCCTTGGAAGGGTTCTTCCTCTCGCACCCCATTGTTGGTCCTAAGGTAGAGAGACATAGCTATACCGATGGCTCATTTTCGCTCTACCTCAACAACTTTCCTATGGACAAGATGCCAACGGCAGCAAAAGAGAAATTCTATCAATCAATAAGAGAATTTCTTATTGAGAATCCACAACAAGATATAAGTAGCATCCTCTTCATTGATTCACATACGAATGCTGAACTTGGAAGCTTCACGGTTGGGGCCACCAAGTAAGCCTCGCAAAAATTCTCAAACCTAATTTTCCAGGTTCACCCTGCACTCTTTTCATATCCAAGACTAACTGTAGTTCCCAGAGTCTTAAAGTCGTGGCACCCAAAACAAACTTCAGGTTGCTACAGAGCACTCGGTTAACTCCCTTAGAATGATAGGAATTTCTGGTTACCTATCAAAGGACAGAGCATATTGGATCGCTTCTTGCTTTTCACTCAAGTAATTGTTGCGGGTTAGAAAAACAGGTTTATTTATCAGCTTTTCTCATTTGGGGAGAAACGTTGAAGAGGTTTTTTTGTTAAAGGTGTCGTAAAACCATGCATTTCCGTGTTGTCTCGTCTCTCCTCCTTGTTTTTTCCATTTCATTCTTTGCCTTCACTACTCCGGCTCTAGCTGCCAAAAATGGCTGGAAGAATGCGACTGATTCTGTTCAAGAGATTGAAATCTCGTATACGAAGAAGAGTGGGAAGGTTGTGACCCTCAAAGCGTACTGTCACGCTGGCGAAGTTGTGCAGAAGAGGACAAGAAAGGGAAATCTTCAAGTTCGTCCAATTCAGAAGCAGATTAAAACTATCACGAAGAAGATTAAACAGCGTAGTGGTAATCTCAAAAAACTAAAGAAGAAAAAGAAAGCCAACAAGAAAAGAAAGAAGTTAGGTGCTCCAATCTGTGCCGAACTTCTCAATGGCGATGATCCAGAGAATGGCGAGGATGACGATACTCCACCGACCCTCCTTAACTTTGGTACATATTCAGGCAACTTTGGAATGCGTGAGGCTGAGATTCTTTACTCTCGTTTTGCTTTTGGGGCTTCAAAAGAAGAGCTCGAACAAGCCGTAGCTCTTGGCCTTCAAGGAACTGTGAATAAGCTTCTGACCTGGGTCAATAGCCCTCAACTTGATGCAGATATGCTTGATATTCAGTGCGATCGTTACCTTCAGTCCGAAGAGCTGCTCTACGACGACGATCCCAATGATGACAACCGCGAGTGTAATCCCCTGAACCCTCGTGACTTCGATATGAGTGGGCTTGTGGAATCTTGGTACCACGCCTTTATGCACGGTCCTAATCCATTCTTCTATAAATTCATGACATTCATCCACAGTGAACGTTCGGCAGCTCAGATCGACACACTTCCAACGTACCGCAGGCACTTCGCACGCGATCACTTCATCTTCCTTCAAGATTTTGCAAAGAATTTAGATTATGCTTGGTTTGTAAGAAATCAACAGATGGATGGACTCGTTGGTTTTCATAACCTTAACCTTGGTGAAAACTCAGTCTTCAATCCACTACAAGCACCAAATGAAGATTATGCTCGTGAAGTTCTCGAACTTACGACGATGAGCCCTGAAAACTTTGCAGGTACTCCGAACTACGGCCCATTCGACATTGCGAGTGCGGCACTTTCCCTCTCGGGAAGAGGTTATAACCAGCAAGGGATTCCTATTGGTCCAGACGATGAGGGTGATATGCAGTACGTCACCATCGAGTCTCCAGCTCTTATTCCAGCTGCACACATCTCTGGACCAAAAACAATTTTCCTAGGAACACCATTCCAGCAGACGATTGAAGATGGGGCTGATCTCGCAGATGCTATCTTGAGTCACCCTGAAACATACTTTCATATGGCTGAAGAGCTCATCACTCACTTCTTGCATCCTAATCCAAACGAAGCATCTATCCAGTTTATTGCTGATATGATTCAAGCCGATGGAGGTGATCTTGAGAACGCTATCCGCACGTTAATGCAAGCGACGGAACAGTATCTACCATCAAACCAAAAGACACTCATTAAGAGCCCTATAGATCTCATTATTGGATTCTTACGCTCTACGAACTACCGCTTTAGTCACCGAAATGTGAGAGATCGCATTAATGCTATCGGTCAACATCTTGGTCAACCTGGCAATAATCCCGCAGGTAGAATTTTTGGTTGGCTCATTCCAGAGCTTGCAACAGAGCCATTTGTTGTACCTCGACGTAACGCGTTTATCTCAATTATTCATACGCTTCCACACGAAGTGTACGAATATTCTTTCTACGATGAGTTTGTCGCCGACCTTGATCCAGGTGCACTTCCGGCCGAAGCTTTAGTGGATAGCCTCACAGAACGAATGGGAGTACGTGATAACAATTCTCAGAGAGATCTCCTTGTAGAATATCTTAACTACAACTGGGAAACTTGTAATGGTGGCGAACCCGACGAGTTCGGATGTACACCAGGAGAGAAATTTGCTAAGCGAGAGGCTTTCGATCCGGCACCGGATGCACCTCACCATCTCATGAGAAATAAAATACGAGGACTTCTCGTACTTCTCGCAACAACAGTGGACTATCAATTAAAATAATCTGGGTTTGGGTTTTAAAGGAGTTTTATAGAAATGTGTAGAAAAAAAGTTAGTCGTCGTAACTTTCTTAAGTATCTTACCTATGGGACATGTGGCGCTGCCATCCATAAGGGATTTCTCCCTGGATTCTCATCACAAGTTCTTGCTGCACCAACTCAAAGAGCTGCGGTTAATGATGCGCTCCTTTACGTCATTAACCTTGGTGGTGGTGCAACATACAATATGTACCCCATTTATCACTCAGCCTGGAGAGACAAGAATCCTATTATCTCACTGAGTGAAGCGGAGTCTCTTCCCTTTAATGCAGAACAAGGCTTTCACCCATCACTTTCATATTTCAAACAACTCTTTGATGACGGCGACCTTGCGCTCATCAACGAAGTAGGGTTTCCGAATGACATCTTTAGCCGCTCTCACAGCACCGCAGCACAGATGTGGATGAAAGCATCAGGGAATCCTATGGGAGCCGTTACTGCCGGATGGATGAATACGCTCTCATGTCAGATGAGCGGTTTTTATGCTGCTGTATCACTTGCTGGTTCAGATCCAATTGTTCAAGGAGGATGCCCTGGAACGAGAGCGCTAGAAAGCCTCTCTAGCTTAAATGGTTCCAGCTTTCTCTACAGTACTGATGAAACGACGTGGCTGAATATGCAACGTACAGCTTTCAATAACGGAACGAGCGCTTCAAGTGCCTCCTCACAGGCCGCTGTAAGCACTTCTATCTCCAATATGGAAGCAGCTGCAGAAGCTATTCAGGACGCCACTCAAGCTGATCCTCCAAATGTTGGTGTGAATCCACCAAATAATGATTACCGTGATGCAGCAAAGCTCACTATGGCCAATAACGTTCTTGGCACACAGGCCTTCTACCTTGAGCATGGAGGGTTCGACACGCACTCTAATCAACGAAACTCACTCCCTGGAAATCTCGCAAACGTGAACCAAGGAGTACGCTATCTTGCGGAAGTGAACAAAGCACTCGGGCTTTGGGATCGTACTATCATCTTAGTCACAAGCGAGTTCGCGCGCACATTTGAAAACTCATCGCAAGGGGACGACCACGGACATATTCATCCTATGGCAATCATGGGTGGAAGAGTCAATGGTCGACAGGTCACTGCTGCCCCAACAAATCAAAAGATCGCGAGCACTTCAGGTTCATACCTCACAAGCCCCGCAGTTGATACGAGAAATGTGATTGCACAGGTTATTGCTGCCATGGGCTATTCTGCTGCTCCTGTCATTCAAGACAGCGGATACGATACAACGAACTTAAGTCTGTTCCTTTAGAGTTCTGAAATGAAACACTCTTGCTTACACCGGTTGCTTCTCTTTAGCATCTTCTGCTCCATAGCTCTTGTCTTGATGGGTGCAAAAACTGCAGTTGAGGAAGGGGATCTGACCGAAATCGAGGTACAAATCGGAAGTGACACCTGGATAGCCTGGTGCTTAGAAGAGGTCGCGGGAAAAAAGAAGATCAAAAAAAATAATTCTATCGTATTTATTCCCTATGACGATCTTGTTACGAGATTTCGAAAGAAAAAGAAGAAAGCAAAACAAGCAAACGACGCGATACTCAAGAAAAAGTTCGGCAAAAAGCAAAAGTCCTTTAAAAACCTCTCGAATGCTGCCACCCCTGTATGCGAAGGATTGCAAAACAACGAAGATCCCGAACAAGGCCAAGACCCAGAAGACGGCAGTGGTGGCTCTGATGAAAATCCTCAAGACACTTACTTTTTCGCAAATGGAGACGTGACACCATTAGGAAAAGAGGTCTTTGAAATTCCTTCTCAGACAACAGCCAATGCGTTCGTTGGGGAAGTCATCTTTCAAAATACCTGTCTCGACTGCCATGAAAAGCGCTATCGTCCAACAATGCCACTCCTTCGACAAGCAATCTCCCCTTCTCCTATGTCTTTCACAGAAGATGTTTTTCCGGATCAGGATTTGGCTGACCTAACAGCATACTTACAGATTGGGCGAAGTCCGCTGCTGGAGTAGCTATCCTCGGTTGTCTTTAAGGTCTCTAACCTTAACAACTTTCTCCATTCTGTCAGGGATTCGTTCTCCTCTTGCTCTCCTTATCGCCCAAGCGGCTGATGTAAGCTTCAATGCAAGCCTAATTCTCTCTTGCGGAGTCATATCTTGATGAGAGAGGGGTGCTTGCTCTTGCTGAAGCGGAACCACAGTCACAGACAGTTTCTTTGTGCTCATACTCTCTATTATCTCATCTATTTGAGCATTTGCGCTGTGTTTTCTAAGATAAATTTTTAACCGCAGAGACGCAAAGGCGCAAAGAGAAATTTGCACAATGATCTTTGCGGCTTTGCGTCTCTGCGGTTAAAACCCTTCCAAGGTCTATCTAAAGGTCTTAGGCAAGCCAGAAAAGATCAAGCAATAGCAACCCAAGAGATAAAGCCATACCCTTGCATCACACGCACGACACGCTCAAAGCCTGCTTTATGCAAGAGCGCTTCGTTTTGTTCCGGTGTCAGCGGAACGAGCACTCCCTTAAGCGACTCTCGTTTTTTAGCAATCTCACTATCACTATAACCGTGCTGGCGTTTGAAGTCTTCGTGTAAGACCCGAACGATTTCGCCTTCTTGCTCGTCAAGACAGCGTGTTTTCTCTGAGAGAAAAAGTGCTCCGCCTGGAACAAGCGAAGCGTAAATTCGCTTTAAGAGCTCTTCTCTGGCAACAAGATCGAGAAATTGCAAGGTATAATTTAAGAGAACAAGCGAAGAGGCGTTAAAGTCAACTTCTTCAATAGACTTTTGCTCTAAACGAATAAACCCAGCAACCTCTAGTGCAGTTAATTTCTTCTCTGCTTTTTGAAGCATTGGGCCCGAGCTATCAACACCAACAATCTGAGGTGAAAGCTCACGGAGTCGTTTTGCCACAAGCGCAACACTTGTTCCTGTGGAACATCCAAGATCGTACACCGTTGTCCCAGGCTTATAGTACTGAGAAGCCAATGAACTAATGAGCAATTGAGACTCAAGGTAACACGGCACCGAGCGCGAGATCATATCATCAAAGACTTCAGCCACCTCGTCACCAAAGGCAAAGCTGCGGGCTTCGGCCAATGTATAGATCCGGTCACGTCGTGCGGTATCAAGGAGTGATATTTCTGGGGGAGTCATAGGCTAGCTCTTGTCTCAAAGTCGTTGCCATTTCTTTTCAATTTTTTTGAGTGGTTACAACCACTGAAAAAAATTCAAAAGAAATGGGAGGGCAGGTGAGTATATACCCCGTGAACGTAGGTTTGTCATACTCCTGGGTCAAAATCTGATCGATTTTGGCGCTTCTTTTCACGGGGTATATTTGTTTTCCCCAGGGAAATACACTGCTAGCGCAGCATACTTCCCGTTCGGCGTCCCCGAGGACGCCTTGGAACTTTTGGACTACAACCAAATATCTGCTACTCTCGTCTATCAAGAGCTAAACATCGTACCTATAACTATCTGATATGACACCTAAAAGCATGCTCGCTCCGTGGGCGGAGCAGTTCGACTACCACACCTTCCAAAAGCTTCGTGAGCAGCAGTTTACCTCGCTTTTGAAGATTAACCACTGGGACAAACACAACGCCCTCATAGAGTCATTTCCATTTGACGAGCTCACGGGACTTACCTTGACAAACAACTCAGTCGTCTCCATTCGTGGCTCCAAGCAGCTCGAAGATCAATACCGAGATCAAACATGTGAAATAGTCCAAGGGCTCCTTCCTTGGCGAAAAGGCCCCTTTAATCTTCTCGGGGTTGAAATTGATGCTGAATGGAGGAGCGACCTGAAGTGGGATCGCTTTGTAGATGCTCTTCCACCACTTACGAACAAACTTATCGCAGACATAGGATGTAACAACGGTTACTACATGTACCGTATGCTTGATCAAAACCCTCAGCTACTGCTTGGTCTCGATCCAAGTAGCCGGTGTTACTACCAGTTCGACTTCCTCTCACGCCTCTTCCCCGATCCACGTGTGTGCTATGAACCACTTGGCGTCGAGCACCTTGAAATTTTTCCCGAATTCTTCCATGTAGCACTTTGCCTTGGAGTGATTTATCACCGCAGAGATCCGTATACGACATGTCGAATGTTGTATGATTGCCTCAAGAAAAAGGGGGAGCTCTTTCTGGAAACACTGGTTATTCCAGGAGAAGAACCGCACGCCCTCTGTGTTCCTGATAGATACGCTAAGATGCGAAATGTCTGGTATGTGCCCACCGTTTCCTGCCTAAAAGTCTGGCTCCACAAAGCGGGCTTTCGAGAAATTGATGAGATTACAACCAGTGTTGTAACAATGGAAGAACAGAGAAAAACGCCTCTTGCTCCGTATGAGAGCCTTGAGGATTTTCTCGACCCTAAAGATCAGACAAAAACAATTGAAGGATTCCCAGCGCCTTGTCGAACTATAGTACGAGCAAGAAAGGCTTCTTAGTCCTTTTTCGTTTGTTCTGATCTTGATACGATAGGCTCTATGTTCTACGTCTCTGACATCACCGGTGCCCAGAGTCTGTACTCTGAAGAACTTGCCCGTATCCAACGCGAACAGGCCGTTGAATTACTCCAAACAGAACGAGCAGCTGAGGCAACTGCTACTCCTATCGACTTTACTCTGGACGGCGGCAGCGAAGAGGGTTCACTCACAACATCTCCAACAGCAACACCAGCTGGCGCTTCTCAAGTAGCCACAGGTATGGCAGGCGCTACCATGCTGCAAAAGGGTGCTGAAGGAAAGACAACTTCAAACGATCCAAGTGAGCGAGAAACACATTCACCCCATCAAAAGCACGATCCTCACCGTCAAGAGATCTCACAAGTGCGACCAAGCTTACATATCAAACGCGATCCTTCAGAGCCTGTAGAATTTGAATCACGTGGACCAGGCGCGAATCCGTACCAACGACTCGACACCCCAACTCCACCAAGGGAAAAAGCGATTCTCGCCTCCCAGATCATGACCTCTCCCGTTGAAACACTGCAGAAATCAGATACGATCCGAAAAGCTTCAAAGCTCTTTCAAGATAGACGTTTTCGGCACGTTCCGGTTGTTAAAGAGAATGATATTTTAATTGGTATTGTATCCGACAGAGATTTCTTCTCGCAGAAAAGTACCAATTCACGTGTCGAAAAAATCATGACCACCAATGTGCTCAGTGCCCGCCCAAATACTGAAATTCGCTATATTGCTCGCGTTTTCTTCGAGGAGCGTATAGGTGCCATGCCTATCGTGGAAGAGGGCGGAAAGCTTGTTGGGATCATTACCCGAAGTGATATTTTACGGACGGTTGTAAATAAAGCGCCGTTAGAGTTGTGGGTTTAACGTCCTTAACCCTCCTTTTATTCCTTTTCCTCATCCTCATCCTGCACCTAACTCCTCATCATCATCCTGTTATATATCGCCAGTTCAGAGCTCTTCTGTGAAATTATTGAGCTCAGGGGAAAAAGGAAAATGAGATAGGTGCAGGATGAGGATGAGGAAGTCTTGCATTATGGGGAATCTTTGGACCTAAAGCACCCTCTCCAACACCCGACAAATATCAATACTAGTAAGAATACCGCTGAGCTCTCCGTTTCGGGTCACGAGAATAGAGCCGTATTTATTCTCCCTCATGGCAGGAAGAACCTTTATCAAGCGTTTGTTCTCGTCAACCGTGTATGGCTCAAAGATGCACAATTCTTCAACGGTAACCTCACGATCAATATCCTTATTCTTATAAACAGTCGCATAGTGGTCGAGATCGCGTTCTGAAATAATTCCAACGAGCTCTTTACCATCAACAACTGGTAAATGGCGGATATTTTCTTCTCCCATAATCCTACGAGCAGTCATCACATGCGTCGTTGGCCGTAATGTCGTTGGGTCTTTTGTCATACAGTCTTTGATCTTTAATCGACGCAAACCAAGTCGTTGAAGAAAAGCTTTCATGTCGTCACCAAACTCTAAGCAAGTGTGAGGAAATACAACCAGAGACTAAAGCATACAATGGCAACTCCCCCTGAGCTCACGAAAGGCCTTGGTACTAGGCGCCCATCGGAAGTAAAGCCATATCGAATCATAACAGCTACCGAGAGAACCCAACACCAAAAAGCAAGCTGCACAAAGAGCTGCACTTCTTCTTGAACAGCGAAATCGTGTTTACGTCGAACAAGAGAACTCCCTTTATTGTCACTGGCATACGTAAGTAACTGCTGCTCAAGAGCTAGGCGCTCTTGTTCTTCTTTGTTGTCAAAAAGCGTTCTCGACCTCATTAATGTTTGGTAAAGCTGCACCTGTACCTCATGACGCTCGCCTGGGGATAAAGCTGAATCCTGAACAAGCGCGCGGAGTCGCTCAAGAGATGCTCTTGCAGGAACCACAAACAGCGCTCTCCAAGAGGCAGAGTCGTTATAAGCACGTGCGGCTGCCACAATATCTTGCTGTTGCTCATATTTTTTCCCCAATAGATATGAAACTCTACTCTCGGTATATGCCCGATAGAACAGTGGGGCGAGCAACAAAACGAGAACAAGAATCAAGAACACCGCTCTTCTCATTGAACAATCTCCCGATAGATTTTCATGAGTCGATCTAGATCTCTGTTCTTGATTTTAAGAGCTTCTATCGTATGCAGTGTTTTTTGAGCAAGCGCTGCGTCTTGCAAGAGAAGTGCGCAGGCAAAACGTGTTACAAGAGCTTTTTCATCATACGGATTTCGAGCAAGGATACCCTGCGCCTCACGCAACGCCTCTGAATATTGCTGTTGATTGAGGTACAATCGCGCAAGGGCGTTTCGAGCAGCTAGGTGATCTGGATTCTCTCTGAGTGCTCGCTGAAAAAGCTGCTTAGCTTCCGACATTTCTTCCACGTCCAAAGAGACAAGACCAAGCACAAACAGCACGTCAGCAGAACGTGGCACAAGAGCTTGTGCCTCAGAAAGCACCTCTCTTGCTTGCTCGTGTTGTTGATGTGAACGGAGAATCTCAGCGTAATTTAGCTTCGTTTTTATACTTTGTGGTGAAACTTCAAATTGACGTGAAAAAAGTAACTCATTGTTTTCCCAAAACTGCTGATACAGCACTCCTTTTGCAGCAAAAACAAGAGACAACAGCGAAATCAAAGATATACGAAACCACCTGCGCTCAAGTAAGAAAAGAAGAGAGGTAAGAACTCCAACTACCCCAATACTCGGAAGATACGCTAGCCGTTCAGCGAAAACTGTTCCAATAGGAATGATGACATTCGCGGTGATAGAAAATGCCACAAAAAACCAAGCAAGAAACAGCCCCTCTCGTTTTCGATAAAAGAGCAATACACATGCAAGCAGAAACACCACCACGATGCCAATAAGAGGCAATAACATTTCAGAGTGAAACAGCGGCAGAGGAACTATATGAGCAAACGAGTAATCAGCACTCAGCTCCCGAGGAACAAACAAAAGAGAGAGGTAATGAAAGAGGTGGCATAGTGCGTTTGTCGCCCTTTCAAAAAATGGAAGAGCAGCAATTGGATTATCAATCGCATCAATTGTTCTCCCACCAAGCAAAGATCCAACAGCAACAAATCGTAGGCTCAAATAGGCAAGAAGAGGCAGGAAGTAAGTTATGAGCTTCGTCGCTAGAAAAGCACCCCGATAATAGGCGAATACGGCAAGAAGAGGAAAAAAAACAAGCGCGCTCTCCTTTGAAAGAAGCGCCATGAAGAAGAATGTGAGACTCAACCACGTACTTCGTTTTTCATCCTTTCGCACAGCATACAACAAGGAGAGCAACCCAAAGAGCGCAGCAAAAAGCTCTGCTCGACCACTAATATTGGTTACCGTCTCTGTATGAATCGGATGGAGAGCAAAAAGGAGTGAGGTAACAAATGCAAAAGAAGACGAAAACACAGTGCGTAACAAGGAGAAAAGAACGATCACCACGAACGCATGCGCTAGGATATTTACACCGTGATACAACAGTGGCTCTAACTCGACAAGCTGATAGCTGAGAACATAAGAAGCCACGACAAGTGGGCGATAGAGATCTCCTGGAAACATCGGTTCTGAAAAAGCCCCACTCAATCCACTCCAGGAGCGAATGTAAGGATTGGTTACAATATGAATAAGATCGTCATACGTAAAGCCGTACGAGAGAGTTGAGATATACATCCCTATACTCAACACAAAGAGGAGGGCGCTCAAACTCCTATCTTTTAATGGTGGAAATTCCATCTCTCCTCGATACTAATCTTTAGAGAGCGGAAAGAGTGTTGCGAACTCTTTGTACCTCTCCTCGTCACCACTTCGGTACAGCTCATTTCCCTTCTCTAGCCTTAGCGAGGCAACTTGTTCAGCTATAAGACCAAGCAAAAAGACAATCACAGCTGAATTCATGAGCAGCGCAGACATGTTGGTAAACTGATGAAAGAAGACAAACGTATAGATATACCTCAAGAAACCAACAAAAAAGAGAAACGATGATACCGGGATAAAAATACGAAGCGGTGAAAATGACATCGCTATTTTAATAATGATAAGGAGAAACTCAAAACCATCGTGAATAAGTTTAATCTTACTTTTTCCAAGACGATACTTTGTTGTTATCGGAATATATTTTACAGAGCGACCGGAACGGAGAAACGCCAACGTAGAAGTCGTTGGATACGAAAACCGGTTTGGAAACATATCACAAAATCGAAGCGCATCTTCGCGTCTCATTGCTCGAAACCCACTGGTGAGATCTTCAATCTTAAATTCTGCAATAAAAGATGCGAGGGTGTTATAGACAAAGTTGGCCAGAGTTCGGTGGAGATGCGTCTGTGAATCTTTTGTGCGTGCACCAACAACCATGTGGTAACGAGAGATATGGCTTAAGAGACGTGGAATGTCTTGTGGATCGTGTTGACCATCACCGTCAAGAAAAACAAATACCTGCCCTCGAGCATTTCGTATACCGGTTTTAACGGCCGCACCATTTCCGATATTATACGGATGTGAAAGAACACGTGCCCCAGCCTTCTCAGCCTCTTTGGCTGTCTCATCACTGCTTCCATCGTTCACAACAAGAATTTCGCATGAGGGGAGCTTAAGAGCTTGTAAATCGGAGACGGTGTCGCCTATGGCCTCGGCTTCATTGTATGTTGGGATAATGATACTTATGAGAGGGCTCTCGTCTGCCACAATGCTCTTCCTTCAAACGAATTCCTTTGTGGCACGCAGTATAATCCCTTAGGTCTGATTGCGCGAGAGAGGAATGCAGCAGGCGTCTATCTCCTCCGTATTCGAACAGTATCTTTAAAGATTTGTCCCATGAGACTCTTATCTTGTCCCTCTTCCCAGTTTTTTAACGCTTCACGTGCAGTCCTCTCCTTTCCTTTCATTTCTTCCTCGTAGGTGGAAAAGTCGTCTCCAGCACTTTTTGCTTGAACGATGGCGAGCTCAGCGTCGCTCGTTAATGCTTGCAACTCATCGACTTCTGCGCGTATCGCTTCAAGCGTTGCGAGCTCTGTTTGTGTCGCAACAGCTGTTGATTGTACACGCTCCATTGCACTCTCAAGAGTGTCATCAAAGCGTGCACCAAAACTATACCCATCTAACCGCTCACGAACATCGCGAGATCGATCTACTGAACTGTCTCTTTGCCGTTGGATCTCACTGAGCATTCCGCGCAACTTCTCATCACTCATTTGTGAAAACATTGCGGATGGATCTTCAAAATGAAGTTTTTCAATGCGGGTAAATTTTCCTAGCTCTCCGTCGACAAGTTCCAGGGACTCCTGTTTTCGACCTTCGATGTCAGCATTTCTATACGCGTCAACTCGGTTACGAGTTTTCTTAGGGATGTCGAGATCGAGCACCTTCTTAAAGAGACCACCAAGTCGAGTATATCCCGTTACTTCTGCCAGATCGTTTTCAAAGTTTTCTTGTCTCGCAATTAAACGTTCAGCAGAGTTTTCAATTCTCGTCTCGATCCTCTCCTGCTCACGTTCAATCTTGAGCGTTTTTCTCTCGGCCGCTGTGTAGGCCCGTTCATAATCTTGTCGAGCACGGGAGAGGTCTCTTGTGATATCAGTTGTGTGACGCGACTCTGTTCTTTCTACCTCCCTACTCCACCTTTGCATTTCAGCTTGAACAGCTGCTTGATACTCACCCTCGGAGCGATACCTCGATCGTGAGATGGTACTAAGCTGCTGTTCAAGTGTCAGAAGGTGCTCTGCTTCGATACGCTCTCTTGCTGCCTCTTGCGAAAGCTCGAGAAACTCTTGTTCGAGTTCAGTTCGTGAAGCTTGTGCCAAGTCAACGTTACGCGACTGCGCTGTGTGTGTAGCTGATGTGGCGTGGCTCGCCCTACGACTCAGTTCATTATAGCCATCAAGAAGTTCTTGTTGCCAATTCCCTTCGATATTCACTTCAATATCTACAGTGAGGTTTTGATAGCTCAAGCGAAACTCACCAACTCCAGAACGCTCACTTAAGTGGTATTCCGTTATGACTCCAGCTTCGCTCGCATCACGGTACGTTTGATAAAGCGCTGGGGATCGGGTTGGATCAAGCACTAAATCTCCATATGTACCAAAAAGACGACCTTCTGGTTTGAGGGTCACTGCAAGTTGCGCCCGTGGGCCATCGCCCTGCTTTGGGGCGTCTTGCGCCGGGGCTCCTTGTGGCATTGCCTTACTTCTGCCTGAATTTTCATGTCTTGCTTGAACAATTTTTGACGTACCACCTTCATTGGTGGTGCCTTGCCCCCGAGGTCCTTGTGGCATAGCCCCATTTCTGCTTGCATTCTCATGTCTTGCTTGAAAAGTATTGGATGAACCACTTACATTTAGTGCGTCCTGTCCCCACGGTCCTTGTGACATTGCGCCACTACCTGATGCGTCGTATTCATGGTTTGCTTGAGAAGTGCTTAGGCGAGTAAGCTCTCTCTCTTCAACACCAAGTTGTTGAGCTAAGGTATTTTGACGTCCTTTCGGTTCAACACCAAGTTGCTGTTGTAATGTTAATTCTTGTTGATTCTCGCCGTCTTGAAGTACAGAAGAATGCGGATCCTCTAGTATTGCACTAAAGAGATCCCCCGCCTGTGTTTGAGACATCTGTGCCCACTCTTCACGAGACACGACCTCGCGGCTTTGAGCTGGAAGCTCAGCTCTATCAAGCCCTCCTCTTCTTCGAATATCTTGCACTTCAGCAACTTCTTGATCTGTTGCATATCGTGAAGATACGTCCTGGACCTCTTCAAAATCAGACATAAACCTTCCCATCTCTCTTAGGTAACTACTCTAAGAAGTGTTATGGGCTCCTCGCACACCAGGTGCACTATTTGTGCAAATGTCTTTACTGTAGAGATATCAACGGCTTAGAGAGGCCACTCTCCTTGGTGTGTGGAAGTCATCAGAGAGCACCTCTGGACAGAATGAGAGAGATTGTATCAATGGGGAATCAGCGGGGCAGCCTTGTGCGAGATGAGGGATGTATTATATCAAAACTTTTCCAAGGACAGGAAAAGAGAGGTTTCAATCAATTCAAACAGACAGTTATGGGAAGAGGCACGTAAAAAATGTTTTAAAGATCTTAGTTCACAAATATGAACCATAAACGAGCATGACAACAACTTCGTTCTTATCGATTAATCAAGTGGCTACTCTTTATTTATCCGAGGCAAAATTCATTTGACGCGACTCTACTTAAAGATATCCCCGATCTTTTCATTTACTTTTTTTCCAATTTCTTTGCCAACTTTTTCAATACCACCTTCAATAACGTCCTTCCCTTGTTTTTCTACTTCTTTTCCTACACCTCCTATAATGCTCTTGTCTTGCCCATCTTTCCAGTTTCTAAGAGCCCCTCTTGCTGCATCCCTTTGCGCTCTCACCTTCGTCTCGTAGGCTCTGAGAAGGGCCCTGGCCTTATCCGCACTTAATCTCGCTGATTGTGTTTCGATCTTATTATCCTTGAGGACATTGATTTCATCTGAGATCTCACGAATTGTAATTTCTGTTAGTGATGTTGCGATAGCCGTTTGTTCTACTTGAGACATTGCACCAGCAATAACATTTTCAAAAGCATCACCAGTAGAATGCTTCTCTAAACGTTCTTGTGTTGCATCATATCGATCGAGGGCTTGATACTTTTGATCTTGTAGCTGAGTGAGCATTTCACGCAATTCTTCATCACTCATCCCCTGAACAATTGCCTCGGGGGAGGAAAAGTCTCTCTCTGTTACGGCCAGAAATGGTACATATCCTTCTTCAATCTGAGCAATAAATTGATCCCGTACAATATACACATCTTCGGAGAGATAGGTCTCAATAGGAGCCTTGTTTTCCTGTGGAATATTCACTTCACCTATCTTATTCCAGGCTTGTTCTATGTTTGTTAATCCTGCAACTCTCCTAACATCATTCGCAAATTTATTCTGGTCCCCACGCATACGCTCAGCGATTTTAGTTACCTCGGCTTGCGCTTGGATCTTTCGTTTTTCTAGTTGATGTGCTCCTTGAACAGCTCTTCCATATTCTCGCGTATAGTCTCTTTGTGCTCTTGCTAAAGCTGTATCAAGCTCTCTTTGATGTTTTTGCTCATTACGATGAACCCCTTCCTCCCATCGTCCGAGGCGCCTCTCAACTTCTCGCTCATAATCTTGTTCACTACGGTACCGACCTGGATCAACAGAGCGGAGCTCTTGTTCTAGAAGCTGTAATCTTTCGGCTTGAGCTTGGGCCACAACAGACTCTTGGGCTAATCCAACAAATGCAGCCTCTAACTGTTCTCGAGTCATAGTTTGTGGTGTAAGAGCGCCACTTCGATCAACACCAACATGCTGGATTGATCCCGGATCGACCTCAATTTTCATAAGTGTATTACGTGCGCTTTGTAAGAGCTTTGTCAGCTCCTCTTTCGCTTTGAGTTGATGATCATGGGCAGAAAGCGTATTTCCACGCCAATCACTTTGCGCAATGGTAACCGTCTCAAAAACAGCCACGAGATTCCCATTTGCATCACTTCTCAGTTCAAATCCTGCTTTATTTCTTAGCGCCGTAGCGGCGTCTCTGTAGGATTGCTCAAGAGCTGGCTCAATGGGATATGACGCACTGAGAGTTTTATCACCGGCATTACGATACGTAATAACAACACCAGCATTTTTCATTGCTTGGTACGTCTGATAGAGCTCTTGGTCGTGAACTGAGGAGATCCTGAGATCTTGGCTAGGATCGGCCCACTTACCACTTCCAGAGGAGAGCACTTCTACTTGCTCAACAACGGCACCGGGGCTAGACGGTGCTGCTCCAATTGGATCTCTTGTAGCTCCAGGACTTGCACTTTCACCCCAAGGACCACTCACGGCTACCTTTGAGGGATCAGATCTATGGGCTGGCTCGGCGCCTCTTAAGTATGCCAATGCCGCCGCACGTGAATATGGTTCCCTCGATGGAGGTGTTTCGGCTTTCGTTTCAGCACTTTTTTCCGCTTGAGTTGGCAGAACCTCTACCTTAGATTCACTTCCGTCTACAGGCTTACTCGCATCGTTGGTCAGATGCGCAAAGAGTGAGTCAGGATCAATTTTCTTTGCAGCTATCTCAACAGAAGAAAGTTCTGGAGCTTTTGTCTTAAGCTCTTCTTTGTCGAGCTCAATGGTATCAGCCGTCTCTTTAGCAACTTCTGCGGTTTTCTCTGGAGTTGTTTCTGGACCTGCTTGTTGTTCTGCGTCAGCTGTGCCAACACCGCCAAGTGCAATTGCCGCAGCTGCCGCTGCAACCTTCGGATTGAAATGCGCCATGTAAAGTATCCCCTATGCTCGATGTCACCTTCTCCCTTCGCAAAAGCAAAACGGCTTTATCGAGTCCTACGTTCTATCTATAGTTATGGGGGGTTAGCTTGCTAACGTGCTTGAAAAAAACTAGGAAGATCTCCTATGGCAAAACCATATGATTACAAACAGTTAGACTCTATTGGGCCTTAAAGCTTTGCACCTTCGCCTGGACAAATTCACTAATCGCAAGGTTAGCTGTAATCTCAACTCTCTCAGCCAGCAGCTTTTCCCAGTGCTCAGTCCCCTCCCAGAGAATAGATTTCATCTGAGCAATAGCTTCTGGATTATACCCTGAAAGCCTGGTGAGAAGCTCATGAACTGCGGCATCAAGCGAAGAGATGTCTTTATGGACTGATGCAAAAAGGCCCTTCTCTTTACACCACTGGGCATCCTTCCACTCAGCATCAATACCCATTACAGAAAAGGCAGCTTTACCAATTTTACGCTCTACAGCAGGACCAATAATAAACGGGCCAAAACCTAGTGCTATCTCACTTAACTTTCCTAGAGCATTTTCTGTTGCCAGCGCGTAGTCACAAGCAGAGACAACTCCTACACCGCCACCTACGAATTTCCCCTGTACTCGAGCCACGACAAATTTTGGACACCTTCGAATGGCTAAAATAACTTTTGCAAAGCCGCTAAAAAACTCTCGGCTCTCTTCTAGGGTTGAGACAGCAAGAAGCTCATCAAACGAAGCGCCGGCACAAAAGGCCCGCTCTCCCTCACTACGCAACACAATGACTCGTACATTACTATCGTCTCCAAGTGTATCTATCTGAGAGGCAATCTGTCGGAGAAGTTCACCAGGTAAGGAGTTTCCTTTTGGGTGAGCAAAAGTAATGGTTCCAATTGCGTTTTGGGTGGAAGTTTGAAGTGTTCCGGATTCGATCATAGGGAGAGGCCTAAAGAAGAGTCGTTGTTATTCTTGAAGGGAATACTATCAAGAGTTCTCTTGAAAGCAAAAAGGCAAGTACTCCTTCTCATCATCCTGCACCTTCTCCTGCACCTAATTCCTCCCCTTCGCTCCGCGAGATCATAATAAAACTTAAACAACAGTCGTTTGAGAAGGATTTGGAGACAGGTGCAGGAGAAGGTGCAGGATGATGAGGAGGAAAAGGAGCTGTGAGAAACGCACAAGGAGCTACAACAACTAAAAAACTGGTGGCGCACCCTGAGGATTACATTCACTTCGTGAATGTAAAGATTCGCTGTTTTGTCCCTACGGGGTAGAGTTCGAATCTCTCACTTTGAGATTTGCTATTTTTAGTGGGGAAAAATGCCCAGAAAAGGACCAAAAAACTGGTGGCGCACCCTGAGAGATTCGAACTCCCGACCTTCTGATTCGTAGTCAGACGCTCTATCCAGCTGAGCTAAGGGTGCTGACCAGGGTGAATTGGTAGCAAATCTGGACGTTTAAGGCAAAATTTTCAAGAAAAAAAAATGGAAGCTCCCCATCTTGCAACACTTTTCCTTTTTGATCTAATCTCTTGGCCCATGCCCGAAGCTTTCTTGGGGCATACAAAACGTGTGGAGAGGTGGCCGAGCGGTTGAAGGCACTGGTCTTGAAAACCAGCATACCTTAACGGGTATCGGGGGTTCGAATCCCCCTCTCTCCGCCAACTGTTGTAACTTTGATTATGTTACAGGACGGAGCGAGGTTCTTAACTTTGTTTCCCCGGGGGGATTCGAACCCCCTAGAGAAATACTGCTTCGAATTCCATTTGCATTTATGCAAATGGGGTTCCCCCTCTCTCCGCCAGTTTTTTTAGCACTTCTCTTTACCCGCCTCCGCTCATTCGAGCTCGGGCGTGGTCTCCGAAATCACGAAAAATTTTGCGTGCAAAATTTTGGTGATTTCGGAGAGGTGACCGAGTGGCTGAAGGTGCTCGCCTGCTAAGCGAGTGTACGGGTTACCGTACCGGGGGTTCGAATCCCCTCCTCTCCGCCAGGTTATAGCTTTTGGCGGATACGCCTGGAAGCGGTTTCATTGCGAAGCTTTGTTTACAGGGGGATTCGAACCCCCCTGAGGAAAGACTGCTTCGAATACCATTTGCGCACGCAAATGGTGAATCCCCTCCTCTCCGCCAGGTTTTTACGTTTGGCGAAGCTTATAGGAAGTGGTTTCTACTGAAGCTATTTGTACAGGGGGATTCGAACCCCCTAAAACAACACTGCTTCGAATACCATTTGCGTAAGCAAATGGTGAATCCCCTCCTCTCCGCCAGGTTATAGCTTTTGGCGGATACGCCTGGAAGCGGTTTCTACTGAAGCTATTTGTACAGGGAGATTCAACCCTCCTGAAAACAACACTGCTTCGAATCCATTTGCATTTATTCATGATCCTTGTAGGTTTTTTTTAGTTTGAGTACCCGCCTTCGCCTTTCAGGCTACGGCGTGGTCTCCGAAATCACGAAAAATTTTGCATGCAAAATTTTGGTGATTTCGGAGAGGTGGCCGAGCGGTTGAAGGCGCACGCTTGGAAAGCGTGTATACGTGCAAGCGTATCGGGGGTTCGAATCCCCTCCTCTCCGCCAGGTTGTTTTATGTAGTATAAGCACAGAGTGGGGGTTTATCTGAAACAAGATGAGTCCCGGGGGATTCGAACCCCCTGAGGAAAGTCTGCTTCGAATTCCATTTGCAATTTTGCAAATGGTGAATCCCCTCCTCTCCGCCAGGTTGTAGTTTTTGGCGGATACGCCTGGAAGTGGTTTCATTGCGAAGCTTTGTTTACAGGGGGATTCGAACCCCCTGAGAAAAGACTGCTTCGAATACCATTTGCGCACGCAAATGGTGAATCCCCTCCTCTCCGCCAGGTTGTTTTATGTAGTATAAGCACAGAGTGGGGGTTTATCTGAAACAAGATGAGTCCCGGGGGGTTCGAACCCGTGCTTCAGTCTCCGTCTTAGCCTAGGTCTCAAGAGAAAAACCACCGAGTACACCGGGGGCACCGAGAACTAAGGCTCAAACATCTCGGTGCCGTTGGTGTACTCGGTGGTTAAATTTTTCACATAAGCGAAGAATTACTGCTTCAAACGTTATCCCCCCCTCTCATGACTTTCTCTCCTGAAGACCACGCCTTTTTTGAATTAGCCTACAAACAAGCTGAGCTAGCATACTCCGCAGGCGAAGTTCCTGTCGGAGCTGTGGTCGTACATGATGGCCAAGTCATCGCCAAGGCAAGAAATCAAATTGAAGAACTTGGTGATGCGTGTGCACACGCTGAGATACTCGCAATCAAAGAAGCCAGCAAAAGTATCAACAACTGGAGACTCACGGGGTGTGAGCTGTACGTGACTCTCGAACCGTGTCCTATGTGCATGGGCGCAATTCGCCTTGCTCGCCTCAAGCGAGTCGTCTTTGGAGCATTTGACCAACGGATGGGGGGAGCAGGGTCTAAGTACGATCTCACCGGAGATCAGAGCTGGGGGCCCCTCGCTGAGGTTGCCGGTGGCCTCGAGGAAGAGAGATGTCGAACACTTATTCGACAGTTTTTTCAGGAACGTAGGACCAAGTAGAGTCTGGGCGGAAGGTTTCTTTACTAGTAAACCTCACTCGACTATTGTTATGTTTACGTTTGGTTAGCGCTCTTTTCCCACAGTCACATCTTTGTAGAAGTTACTATTTAACTCTTCTCACATTAGAGGTTCGACACGGCTGCGATCGTGAGCTTGTGCTGTGAGAAGTACGTTTTCAAAGGTACTTACTTTTTTTTTCTCCTCCTACTTCGTTTGGAATGTGAGACCAGATGCGCATCTTAGAGGGTAGTGAGCTCACGCTACTCACTAAGATGCGCATTCTCGCGCGTCGGCCTTGAATCTCCAAGGAATCACATCACCCCTAACCGAGAGGAGGGCCTTTAGTGGCCAGCACACACCAGCGGTACATCACCGCACTACAGGATCGAATTCCTTCTACTGTCCCCAACGCGCCAACTATCCGCAGCTTCGTCGCCGCCATCTCCCACATCGCATACGTGCGAGGCGAGGAGGTGATCCTGATCGACGAGTTCGGCAAGGGCAAAGCCCTCGGCGAAGCCCTGATCGAAAGTCAGGGGAACGACCACATGGTCTTTCACCTGCAGGGGGGCCACGTTCACCTCAACCTCACCAACGGCAAGTATGTCGACATCTCCGAGGTCCTGACCGATGGAGAACTCGGCGTGCTCGCACGTGAAGTCATGAGGTGGCGTAATGGGAGCTCGGCGCTCGAGACCTGCAAGATTCACTTGCGGACCTCGCGCGACGACCGTGAAACCAGGGAGCTGGACGACAACGGCTTGAACGCCTTCGTCAGTCAGCACGTACACGATCACATCACGGCGTAGAACCCATTCGTTCCTGCAGGAGGGCCGCTCTAGCTTCGGTTAGAGCGGCCCATCCTTTCACTGGTCATAGAGAGGTTCAGCACTTCTTAAGAAACATCAGAAGGTTTTTCCAAACGTACTTCCCACTCCCTCCAACTTGATATCGCCCTTCAAGCGCACTATCCAGTCCTCGCTCGCTGCTTAGCAGAGATGTGCGGAGCGCCTGCTGTTGTTGCGGTTTCTGTTGCCAAACAACAGGGTCTTACCTTTGAGGTAGCTATCGATCAAACCACTCAAGTTCAACGAGTTGGACTCGCGACTGACATTGTCTGCTCTTTTCTCCGCGCCAATGGCGCCTCATTTTTTGCTTTGATTTTAGAGATCTCAAGCGGTAGAATTCTCGAATCATGTCAGATCAAACCGCTGTTCTCCTAGACGATTCTTCAACGAGTATTCCATCTCGCCTTAACTGTCGACCATTTTTAAAGTGGGCTGGGGGAAAGTCGCAACTCTTAACTGAAATTCTTAAACGTATACCCAAAGATTACGAAAATTATTTTGAGCCGTTTGTCGGAGGTGGAGCAGTTTTTTTTGGTCTTCAACCAGAAGTTGCGCTCCTTGCTGATGTAAACCGTGATCTTATAGAAGCGTACGAGGTGGTACGCGACGATGTTGATGCGCTCATAGAGTCGCTCAAGCAACACCGCTACGAAAAAGAGTACTATTACAAAGTACGGGCCCGAGACAGAGAAGAAGGATTTATGTCGCTCTCGGCTGTTGAGCGAGTGAGTCGTATTATTTTTCTCAACAAAACCTGCTACAACGGCCTCTACCGGGTAAATTCTAAAGGACAGTTTAATGTTCCCTTTGGCCGCTACACCAATCCGACAATCCTTCATGAGATAAATTTACGTGCGTGTAGCCAAGCGCTTCAAACCGCTGGCATCTTTCAGGAAGATTTTCGCAGCCTTGTTTCACGCGCAGGAAAAGGAGACTTTGTCTACTTTGACCCACCCTATGCTCCGCTTAATGAAACAAGTGACTTTACGGCCTACACCAAAGACGGCTTTCCCTTTGAAGAACATATAGCGCTTCGTGACACCTGCCGTGAGCTTGACTCTCGTGGGGCACGCTTTCTTCTTTCGAACTCGTCAAACCCTGCGATCGTGGACCTCTTTCATGAGTTTCGCGTTGAGCGCATTGGAGCAACGAGAGCTATCAACTCAAAGGGAGCTAAGCGAGGCAAAGTAAAAGAACTTCTTATACGAAATTACTAATTCGCCCCCCCTTGAAGTATTGTTATGAGTTTCGAACCTGAAGAACAGAAATTTGGATCAGATCAAGATCCCCCCCTCAACGAAGAAGCTTTCGAACTTTCTCCCGGGGGAATAATTCTCCCATCTCATTTTGCTCATCTACACCTTCCTCATAAACCTGTACCTGTTGAGGAAACTCTGGCTGAGCTACAATCTGTCTTCAAGCAGGTTTGGTCGCGAGAGCTCTCATGTCAACCTCTTGAATGGGGCGTCGACAAGCCCTGGTGGGGTCAACTTGATGTAACCCTCCTTTCAGTTCAAGATTTTGTTGGGGGAGACTTAAAGCAGGCTCAATTGATCGTCTCAGATCAGATCGTGCCGTACTACTATCTTTCGGTTGGCCAAGAGGACCTCGATCCTCTCCGCGAAATAGTGCAAAGTGTTGGAGAAGTAGAAATGCCAGATAATGAGACTGACGCTTTTACAACCCGTGAACTCATGCTTGCCATGCCCAAGGTAGCTGACAGGTATTCTCTCTTTTGCGAACGAGTACAAGTGGCATTTTCTGCCTGACCAAAAGTTTTAAGGATTCTCTATGACCTCTCCACACCCCGAATGGAAGCCTGGATCAAAAATAACAACCCCTTTCTCAGACGTGACAGGAGTTGATCTCGCTGAGCTTTCACAAAAAGAACGCTATAAGTTTCTTATTGGAGCGATTGTTCCACGGCCAATAGCATTTGTAAGCACCATCAGCCGAGACGGGGTCGTTAATGTTGCCCCATTTAGTTTTTTTAGCGGGGTTTCAAGTAGTCCTCCAAGTGTTGTTTTCTCCGTTGGCACGCCACCCGACGGGAGAGAGAAAGACACCTTAGCAAACATCAAAGAGACACAAGAGTTTGTCGTCAATAGTGCCAATGAGTGGATGATTGAACCTGTCGTGCACTGTGCTGGAGATTTCTTAAAGGAGATAAATGAGATGGAAGAAGCTGGGCTTACACCTGCCCCTTCTACCAGGGTTTCTCCTCCCCGCGTTGCCGAATCGGCAATGCAGATGGAATGCAAACTTACACAAACTGTTTCGCTTGGTGATGGAGGACCTGGGTCTTCGACACTTGTTATCGGTGAAATCGTGTATGCGCATATCGCCTCAGACTGTTATGAAAAAGGTCGCATTGATTTCTCAAAATACCGTACCGTAGGAAGACTCGGTGGCCTCTCTTATGGACTTATTGGAGAGACGTTTACTCTCGCCGTTCCGAAGGTCAGTGAGTAACCCAATCCCCGCTTTTTTCTTCCCCCTTCTCTTCATCTTCCTCCTGCACCTGCACCTGCACCAAGCTCCTTATCATTCTCTATTGGAGCAAGGTGAGGAGATAGGTGCAGGAGAAGGATGAGAAAAAGGAAACAAGAACAAAACAACCGTCGAGGGTTCTCCTACTCCGACAAGTCCGCAAAAATATTGTGTCACCTGATTCTCCTCAGGCATTTTTCTTTCTGAGAAAAATCCTTATCTCTTTATATTTCCAGGGGGTTACACACCGCAAAGCGGTTAAGTAGCCCGCTTCTCTTGCCGATAGATTACTACGTAACAAGTGGGTAACGCAGTTCACACCTCTACTCATTGATGGGCTAAGAAACCATGAAGAATGAACGAATTCTTGTCGTAGAAGATGCTGACACACTCCGTGAAGTACTTGCTTCCGTGCTTGAAGCAGAGGGGTATGAGGTTGATAGCTTTGCTACGGCTGAAGAGGCATTTGAGTCTTTTCGTGCACATTCATACTCATGCGTTCTGTCTGATTTTAAACTTCCACAAAAGAATGGTATTGAGCTTTTGCAAGATATTCGTCAAGAGAGTGCCGACATTCCTTACCTTATCATGACCGCATTTGGCTCTATTGATATCGCCGTTGCTGCGATGAAAGAGGGAGCAAACGACTTCATTACCAAACCATTTGAACCTCTTCATCTCTGCTCAGTTTTATCAGAAGTCATCGAACACCGACGAATCATCAATCGATCATTAGGAAAAGAAACGAAGCGTGTTCGTAAGTTTCTCACAGAAGATTCCGCAACACTCAAGGTGCTCCACCAAGCGAAGAAAGTTGCTCGTGTTGATTCTTCGGTGCTATTGCTTGGTGAAAGCGGGACAGGAAAAGAACTTATTGCTCGCTACATACACGAGCATAGCCCAAGAGCAGACAAACCATTTGTTGCTATTAACTGCGCAGCTCTTCCTGCAGATCTCCTAGAAAGTGAGTTTTTTGGTCATGTTGCAGGCTCATTTACCGGAGCAACCCAGGATCGAATTGGGGTTTTTGAATTAGCATCTGAAGGCACTGTTTTCCTCGACGAGATAGGCGACATGCCAGCAACTCTTCAAGTAAAACTTCTTCGAGCTCTTCAAGAAAAAGAGATCAAACCTGTTGGTGGAAATAAACCACGTAAAGTTAATCCACGTATCATTGCAGCAACGAATGTTGATGTCGAAGCTGCGATGGATAGTGGAAAGATGCGAGAAGACTTTTACTACCGCATTGCCGTTGTCACGCTTAATATTCCACCACTCAGACAACGACCATCTGACTTACTCTCACTTGCAAATTATTTTATTGAATATTTTTGTAGTCACGAAGGAAGAGACAAACTTTCGCTCTCCAAAGAAGCCGCAGATCTTATTAGAAAATATCCGTGGCCTGGTAATGCACGAGAGCTTGAAAATGTGATTGAGCGTGCTGTCATACTGGCAGAAGGCTCCATCAAACCAGAACACCTTGGTCTCACCATGAATTTTGATTATAGCGCGCTCAGTGAAACAACACTAACACTCCCAGAGATAGCTCAAGCGGCGACAAGGCGTGCTGAGATCGACATTATTGATAAGGTTCTCAGACAGACGAGTGGAAATAAGAGTCAGGCGGCCCGGGTGCTTGGGGTCAGCTATAAGACTCTTCTCAATAAGATTAAAGATTATGAGATAAGCTACTAATGGCATTTCAAGATTAAAAAAATTATAACGCGAAGTACGCGAGGTACGCGAAGATCAACTCCCTTCGCGTACTTCGCGTACTTCGCGTACTTCGCGTTATATTTCTTTCCTAGATGTCAGCAAAGGGCATTCGAGCAAAATCTCTACGATTGCTCACACTACTGAGGAGCATCAACCAGCGGCATCACCCGCTCCCAAAGAAGATGCGTAGGTTCTTTGAGCCCACTTTTGACCAGGTCTTCAGGTTCGAGACCATACGCCTTACTAATACGGTTTATCTCTTTCATTTTTTGAGACTGCTTGAGTTTGTCGAACTTGGTGAGCACAACAAGGCAGTGCACACCGGCATCAAACGCCAGCTCACGCAGAGCGAGCTCATCTTCCTCTGGGAGTCTGCGACAATCATTAAGGAGACAGATAGCACGAAGTTGTTCCCGTTGTTGGACATATTCAACGGTAAGACGACTCACATATTGGCGTTTCTTTTTTGAGAACTTTGCGTATCCAAAGCCCGGAAGGTCGACAAAATAGAGCGGGAACTTTGCTTGATCTTCTGAGCGGAGAGTTAATGCATAGTAATTGAGCTCTTGCGTTTTTCCTGGTGTTCCACTGGTACGTGCCAGATTCTTTCGTTTTGTAAGGCGGTTTATAAGCGACGATTTCCCTACATTCGAGCGACCAACGAAGGCAATTTCAGGAATAGTGCTATCAGGGAGTCCGTCAAGGGATGAAGCCCCTTTTTCAAACTGTGAATCGAGAACTTGAATCATGAAGAAGGGGAGTCCTCATTCTTTTTTTCAAGGCGCGCAAGTCGTGCGCCTAAAGAAATGATGTAAGCACTTAAGAGCCCCCAGACAACGAGATATCCCCAAAAAAGGCCGGGAAAGGTGTTTGGTGTATCCATTAGAGAAGTCTCCGTGTGTGTTCAAGAAAGCCAATACGTGCACGTATCCAAAGAAGTAAAAACTGCAGTGATATGACAGCAAGCGAACCAAAAGCAAAGGCATGTTTCATAGAAGCATCGTGCAACCCTCCTCGCTCAACTACTTGCGGGTGGAGTTGAGCAAATTGAGGGAGCAGTTTAATAGAGTAGACCATCAACGGCACAGTGATTGCGCCGAGAATACCGAGCACTGCGCAATGCTTGCCCATCTTTTCTTCATCTCCAAAGAGCCGAAGCAAATTAAATCCGAGAAAGAGGAGCCACAGAAGAAGGAAAGAGATGAGTCGCGGCTCTAAACGGAACGGAGTATTCCAAGCGCTATAGCCCCAAATCATTCCAGTAAATAAAACAATCGTACAAAAGAGGAATCCAACTTCTCCAGCAGCGTGGTTGACGATATCAAAAGAGGGCCTATAGGTCGCCAGGTAGGCGATGCTTGATACAAGAACGACAGCAATCGAACAGTAGGCTGCAAATGCACTACCAACGTGGAAGTAGAAAATACGTTGTACAGGACCCATCACACGCTCATTGGGAACCACAAGAAATGCGAGGTAAAGCGCATACGCGACAAGCGCAAAAACACCAAGTGTGATAAGCGGCTGAGCTCGTTTGAGCATAGGAATCCTTTCTCTCTACTCGATTCTCATGATTATCTTGGAGGTACGCCCAAAGGTCAACATCTGGCGTTGGGTACAAACGGAGTCTATGATGAAACGTAGAGCGTTTAGAGAGCACAGCGATGGATCCTCTTCGGTATATTCAAAAAGCAACGAGAACAGCTAGCTCTCTTCTGGCTCGACCGCAAGACATACCACGCTACATTCAGACACTACCCCTATGGAAATCCTCAACCCCACTTTCTCTCTCTCTTCCATGGTTAACATATCCAGCCATCGCAGAGCTTTCTTCTTTTCTTACGGAACAACACCGTGTGCTTGAGTGGGGTGCTGGAGGATCCACACGGTACTTTGCCTCACGCGTTGGGCGCGTTTATTCCAAAGAAACAGATTCACACTGGTTTGAGCTCCTCCAACACGAGATCTCTCACGAGCCTCACGTTACTCTTTCTTATGAACCTCTCGAAAGAGACACAAACGGAGACTTTAATCCAACACAGTACTTAAGTCTTCCTGCAGAGGACTTCTCCGTCTTCCTCATTGATGGGATTGTGTATGATGAGCAGGGCCATTTACAGATTCCTCAAAAAAACAAATCACCGTTAGAGCTTAGAGAAGCTTGCTTTGCGGTAGCAGAAGCAAACGTACCTGAGGGAGGTCTTATTATTGTTGATGATGCTCAGTGGTATACATCGTTGCTTACGGCAAATTGTGCCAAAAAAGTTACGAGGTGCGTCGGGTGTTGTCCGTGTAACTATGGGGTAAAAGAAACAACCCTCTTCTATTACTAAGGAAAGAACCAAAGTGGATATAATACGAAGAGTCGAGCTCTCACAGGACGAGAATGATGTTATCAATGCTGGCTTTGCCAAGCATACGAACGCTGCAAGTGCACCGCCGTACCATAAAGAGGCGCTCAATTGGCTTGCTTACGAGGAGAATATCCTCGTAGGAGCTGCAACAGCTGATATTTTGTGGGATTGGGTTTATATCGATGAGCTTTGGGTTGCAGATGAGCTTCGTGGCCAGGGGCTTGGCACAAAACTCATGCAAGAAGTCGAACAATACGCCGCTTCAGAATCACTCTCAGGCATTTGGCTTTGGACGCAGAGTTGGCAAGCAGCGGATTTCTACGAAAAACTCGGTTATGAAAGGTTCTCAGAGTTTGATGACTTTCCTAAAGGGCACAAGCGGTTAGGGTACCGCAAAGCTCTCTAAAAGTATTGAATTCAGAAGGTTCTCCTCTTTGAGCACTCTCCTTGCCTACTAAAAATGTTTCCAGTTATCGATACGTTTTGAGACTCCGAGCAAACCGGCAACCTTTCGAATATACTTGTGTTGAAACGCTTTGTAACTAGCTGTCGAGCGGCAGGCTCCCTCAAGAATCACGAGCCGAGTACGCTTTGGATCGGTAACAGCAATAATTGGAGGCATTCTCACTCCACGTTTTAGCTCTGCGTACATAGATCGGACAAATCTTGCTGGATTAGATCTCTTGGGCATTCCAAAAATGTGATCACAGCCATCTCGAACAAATCGAGTACCCTTGGAAAGATCATTCCAGTTTCCGGGATTGTCGATATATTGCAGCTTCTCGAAATCGGCTTTATCGAGCTCAACAGAGAACCACTTTGTACGTTTAGGAAATCCCTCGAAATTCTTCGTGCGGGATAGATACCCCCGACACGAATTAAGGATATTTGCTCGAAGCATATTCTCTTTGGGGGAGTTAAGATTCGGTTGTTCGAGGATTCTGGAATCGACATCAAATTCAGCGACAGCAGCTCTGGTTTGAGGTCCAAAGCGAGCAGATGTTAATTCCGCTCCAACAAAGTCTGCTACCATTCTGTGTTCGGAAACTTGCTCTAATATTTTCATAAGATGTCACTGTGTAAGATTGAAAGAAGCTAACCAATCTAAAGCTTAAGCTCAAGATTCATCAGTCTGCTCACAGCTTCAGCGTTTCAGGGGCTCCTTTTTCTATTTGATCTCAAAGCATGTCGTTGATAGCATCCGAGTCGCAATTGTTCTTTCAATGTATTACTAGGAATAATCGATGAAATTCCAAGCACTCCGCCTCCAGCTCTTCATTACCCTCGCAGCCACCAGCTTACTTATCGTAACAACTCCCCCTGCAGCCTTGGCTGCCCGCCAGAAAGCATGCGTCAAAGAAGATGGTCGTGTTGTCATCAAACGTCGGTGTCGAGAGAACAAGAAGGAGAGTCCGCTGAACCTCCTTGATATAGCTACAAGCATTCAGGGCGAGGCTGGCCCTCAGGGGCCACAAGGAATTCAAGGCTCACAAGGAGGCGCTGGACAGCCTGGGCCACAGGGAGAACAGGGACTGCAAGGCGATCCGGGAGTTTCAAACTATCTCCGCACTGAAGAGCAATTTAATGACATCTTAAATGCTAACGAGCTGGCCTCCTACACCTCGAACTGCACTGAAGGACGTACCATTCTCTCAGGTGGTTGTACCGTACTTTTTCCTGATAGCGTCATGCTTGTTGATAGCTTACCTTCACCCATTAACGAGGGATGGAGATGCCGAGCTCGAAATACTTCAGGATCGCTATTTGGTGGGTCAATAGTGAAAGTATATACTATCTGCGCAGATGTTTTTTAATCTCGCTTAGCGAAGATCTATATAGCGAAAGCCATTTTTCGTAAATTGTTTTGAAGCGACTTCAAAGGTATAGCCATTTTTTCCATCTGAGCTGTATGTTCCGGCAGCGCCCTTAAAGTTTTGTACAGTATGGAGAAATGTATTGACGTTCTCGGTTTCTACAGCTTGGAGGAGAAGCTTTATCGCATCGTGAGCATAGAGGCTGCTGTCGCTATTGTTTTATACCCTCGGTAACGGATCTGCTGTATATTGACGTCGGTCAACGCTTCGATCGTAGGCATAAAGAGGACAGCATACTTTCTTCCATCAACAACACTACGATTGACATTGAGTGAAATAAACGGAACTTTTGCTCGTTCAACAAAATCAATTATGGCTAATCCTTGGTTCGTTCCAAAAACAGCAAGTGCATCAACTTTATCTTGTTCAATGAGCTTCTTTGCCGCTGAGACCGTATTTCTTGGAAGAAAGCCATCATCTTCAAACAATAGCTCAATCTTATTGTCCGTATCATACCGCTCCTCAGCCAAAACCATGGCATTTTTCATCGGCATACCAACAATACTAATCGGTCCAGTAAGCGCCAATACAGCCCCTATACGGTACGGTTCACCTCTTTCGGCCAAAAGCAAACAAGGAAACAAAAAGAATAGAGAAACAAATGACCAAAGAAATTTCATGAACCGCTGCTCAACAAACAACACGCTTCCCCATAAACAAGCTCGACCATCATATCAGAGCCCCTCAAAAAGCAAATAATTTTATAACACCTATCCTCAAGATCAAAACCCACTACTGTAAGCGTCCATTTTTTTTCCGAGGTCGAGATCGCGACAGAGGAGCGAGTTTCCACTCATGACGCCAGCTAGCGGAGCGCCATGCTAGCGCGGAGGCATCTAGCAGCACACAAAGCCTCTTCTCGGAATCAAAATCCGCCACTATGAGCGTCCAGATTTTTTTCGGTGTCGAGGAAGGATGATTTTTACGCGCGGAGGTGTACTTCTAGTACACCGAGCACGGAAAAATCATCCTGACGATGCCCTCAGCGTAGCTTCTTCATAAGAATAAGCGGCAAGCTGAGGGTCGCGTAAACCGCCACGGGCGGTTAAAAGCTGGACGCTCACCCGCAGCCGCCTTGGGAGCCGCAATTGAGGCAAACATAACATCCCGCTTGCCGAACCATAAGACTAGACCCACAATTCGTACAAGGCGGCGCATCCTCACTATTTTGGAAAGTCGAAAGAAGAAGCTCGTCCCCACTCTTCTTTCCATTCGTCCCCATCGCAACAGGCTTTGCCACTTGTGCCACAACATGAGGCTGCTCTTCTTCGGGCTTTCTCGCACGTAGGCCAAGCTCCTCTCGCTCTTCATCACTAAGGAATCGCAGCGCCATCCAACGAAAGACATAATCGACAATAGACTTAGCCATCGGCAGATCTGGATGGTGCGTAAAACCGGAGGGCTCAAAGCGCATGTGACTAAATTTACGGATAAGCGCTTTGAGTGGCACACCGTATTGCAGCGCCATTGAAATAGAGGTTGCAAAGGCGTCTGTCATCCCAGAAAGCATCGAGCCTTCTTTAGCAACAACCAGGAAGATTTCACCTGGCGTGCCATCTTCAAACATACCTACCGTGAGGTACCCTTCAAGCCCTGCGACGCTAAACTTGTGAGTAATGGCGCTACGTTCATCCTCTAATCGCCTACGAACAGGAGCCACATTTTCTTGAGTGCCTTCTTCTTTGACTTTTACGTTTCCAGAGAGTGGTTGCGTTTGTTTTGAGCCATCGCGGTAGAGTGCCACAGCTTTGAGCCCCATTCGCCAGGCAGCGGCGTAGACGTTATAGATCTCTTCTACGGTGGTTTCTGCCGGAAGATTGACCGTTTTAGAGATAGCACCTGAGAGAAACGGTTGAACGGCGCCCATCATACTGAGGTGCCCTTCATACGAGACACACCGCTGGCCCTTTGATGGTTTTAACGCACAGTCAAAGATTGCAAGGTGTTCTTGCTTGAGCTCTGGAGCCCCTTCAATGGTATCGTGTTCATCAATATAGGAGAGGATGGATGCTATTTTCTCTGGAGAATAAGAGAGTTTCTTGAGAGCGCGAGCAACGCTTTGGTTGACGAGCTTCAGGAAACCGCCGTCAGCTAACCGCTTGTACTTGATGAGTGCAAGATCGGGCTCAATTCCCGTTGTGTCACAATCCATCATAAACGAGATAGTTCCCGTTGGCGCGAGCACGGTGGTTTGTGAGTTGCGGTATCCGTACTGTGATCCTTCGCTCAATGCCTGTGTCCAAAGTTCATCAGATTTTTCAAGGAGTGTGCGAGGCACAGAGCCATTTGTTAAGACAGAGGCGGCCTTTTTATGCTTTTCAATAACCGCCAACATCTCAAGCTTGTTCATCTCATACCCATCAAAAACACCTCTAGCTTTTGCAAGGTTGGCACTGGTGAGGTATGCCTGTGCGCACATCAAGGAAGTCAGGTGAGCGGCCCAATTTCTTCCCTCTGGCGAATCGTATCCAACCCCAAGAGACATCAGCGTTGCTCCGAGATTGGCAAATCCTAATCCGAGTTGACGAAATGCTCGTGCGCACTCGCCGATCGCTTCAGTCGGGTAACTTGACCGATCGATTAAGATATCTTGAGCGGTAATAAGGATATCAACACAGTGAAGATACTCCTCAAGGAGAAATTCTCCCTCTTCCGTAAAGAAGCGTAAGAGGTTCAGGCTTGCGAGGTTGCACGCTGAGTTATCAAGTGACATGTATTCACTACAAGGATTACTTGCGTTAATGCGGCCAGAGTTCGGGCAAGTGTGCCAATCGTTAATCTCGTCATCAAACTGCAATCCCGGGTCACCGCATTGGTGGGTGGCCTCAGCGATTTTCATGAGGACCTCTTTTGCACGAAGCTCCTCTATCTGCTCACCTGTTGAGACAGCTTTCGTAAAGTAGCCCTTATCTTGTAGGGCAGCTTCCATAAACTCATCGGTAACGCGAACACTTAAATTTGCGTTTTGAAATGCAATCGAGTCATACGCTCCACCTTCAACGGCAAAACCACCGTCATATCCCTGCTCTATGAGAGCGCATGCTTTTTTCTCTTCTCGCGATTTACAAGCGATAAAGTCGAGAATATCAGGGTGGTTCACATTGAGAATCTGCATCTTTGCAGCACGTCTTGTCTTTCCCCCTGACTTAATGATGCCGGCCCAGGCATCGTATCCTTTCATAAATGAGATTGGCCCTGATGGCGTTCCTCCGCCTTTGAGTTTTTCTTTTGTTGAACGGATGCTCGAAAGATTTGTTCCAGCGCCTGAACCGTACTTAAAGAGTCTTCCTTCCGTTTTTTGCAGATCAAGGAGTGAGTCAAGTGAGTCATCAACGGAAAGAATAAAACACGCACTACACTGAGGGCGGGGCTCTACACCGACGTTGAACCAGACAGGAGAATTAAAAGAGGCTTTTTGGTGGAGTAAAATATGTGTGAGCTCATCGTGGAACGCTTGCGCGTCTTCGGCCTTTGCAAAGTAGCCATCTTTCATGCCCCACTCTGAGATTGTGTTACTCACACGAGAAATAAGATCTCGAATGCTCGATTCTCTTATTCGCGAACCGTTTTCACCACGGAAGTATTTTGAAGCGACAACATTAACCGCGGTCTGACTCCAGAACTGAGGGGCCTCTACGTCGTGCTGCGAAAAGATAGCTTCCCCTCGATCGTTTGTAATCTCAACGATTCTCTTATCCCACTCAACGAGCGAAAAAGGATCAACCTCAGTGGTAAAGAGTCGGCCAATGGTGCGGCCCCGACGCTTCTCTCGCTTCATTTTCTTCTGACGTGGGAGGGTTTGAGGGGATTGTTGAGGTAGTGATTCTGCGTGCTCCATGTCTTCGCTGCTCCAAAGGTTGTTAAGGTCGAGTAGTTGATCAAAACACTACATTTTGTGTCTTAAAGCCCCCACAAGCACAAGATGTAGTGTTTTTAGGATGCGTTTGAAAAGGGTTTATTTCATTTTTTTTATGTAAACTCTACTTTCTTTTCTAACTCCCTGTTCTTCAAACTAAATTTAATCTTGAGATCTGTGTTAGTCTTAACCCTGAGCGTTAAGGGAGGAACGTAGGGTAGTAATGAAGGGCGATCGCATGGGCGAAATCGGAGATCCAAACCGCCAACGACTAAAGAATGCGCTGACGTGTATTCGCGGGCTTATATGGGAAGCAAGTCTTGATCCCGTTCAATTCACCTACATAAGCGACAATGCAGAAGAACTTACAGGCTTTCCCAATACTAAGTGGCTTTCAGCCCCTCACTCGTGGAGAGAACATATTTACCAAGAAGACCAAGAGCGGGTCTTTGCTCACATTGATCAGGTTATAAAGAACAAAAACACCGTACAGTTTGAGTACCGTTTTGTTGGCCCTCACGGAGAACTGACGTGGTTTAAAGATCTCGTCACCTATGTCTCACGTCCAGGAGAAGATCCTTTTCTTCAAGGAATCATGGTCAACATCCAACAACGGAAAGAGGCCGAAGAAGCAGAGGCAAAAGCTCAAAGAACACTCATTGATGAGCGAAATATTTTTGTAAAAGGCAATGCTGTTGTTTTTAAATGGAGAAATGAAGAGGGATGGCCCGTTGAGTACGTTTCTCCAAACGTTGAACAGGTTTTCGGGTACTCTGTTGAGGAGTTTCTGACAGGCTCTGTCTCTTACGCAACGATTATCCACGAACACGACCTTGAAAAAGTAGCCCAAGAGGTTGTTTCAGCAAGTGAAAATGGAGTGACAACCTTTCAACACGAAGTTTATCGAGTAACAAGACAAGATGGCGAGGTCATCTGGCTACACGATCACACAAATATTTTGCGGGACAATGAAGGAGAAATTACCCACTATTTGGGATACGTTGTTGATATCACAGCAGCAAAACGTGCTGAAGAAGAGCTCCGTAAACTCGAGAAACTTGAGTCTGTTGGCCTCCTTGCAGGAGGCATTGCACATGACTTTAATAACATCCTCACCGGCCTGCTTGGTTGCCTCACCCTCTCGTTAGATGAAATACCTGAGAATGCCTCACCTCATGAGGAGCTTTGTCTCGCTAAAGATGCAGTTTTACAAGCAAAGAACATCACTCAACAACTTCTTACTTTCGCTAAGGGAGGAGATCCTGTCCGAAGCGCAGCCTCTCTCGAAGAGCTTGTGCGAGAAACAGCCTCGTTTCTCCTTCATGGGAGCTCTCTTTCATACTCTATCCAATCAGAGGAAAATCTCTCTCGAACTTCAATCGATACTGGCCAGGTGTCTCAAGTATTGCACAACCTTATTGTGAACTCGATCCAAGCTATGCCACATGGTGGCAAGATAACCATACAACTACAAAATCGAATACTGCCGACGAAGAACAAAGAGCGTCTACCGCAAGGGGAGTATGTCGCCATCACCCTGTCTGACCAGGGATGCGGTATTCCCGATGAGGTTCTTCCAAAAATTTTTGATCCCTATTTTACGACAAAGCCTGATGGTTCAGGATTGGGGCTTGCCACCTCACACTCAATTATCTCAAAACACAACGGGCTTCTCTCAGTAAGCTCTACTTCTTCAGAAGGAACAACGTTTACCGTACTCCTTCCTGCAACCTCCGACGAAATCGTGGAAGCCCCACTGCTCGAATCCAATAACCTTTCTGGTACAGCACGAGTGCTTGTCATGGATGATGAGGCGCTCATTTGCGATCTCGCAAAACGCTCTCTTGAGATGCACGGCTACCAAGTTTCACTCGCATCGAGTGGGGAAGTAGCGATAGCCTGTTTTTCTAAGGCAATTGAATATGGTTATCCATTTGATGTTGTCATTCTCGATCTTACCATTCGAGGAGGAATCGGAGGGCTAGAAACTCTCCGAGAGCTTCAAAAACTTGACCCCCAAATTAAAGCGATCGTTTCAAGTGGATATAGTAACGATCCTGTGATGGCCAATTATGCCGACTATGGATTTTCTGCCGTAGTGACCAAGCCGTATAGCTTACTTGATCTTACTCGAGCCGTTCACGATTTAACCCTCAACAACGTGATCAAAGAGATTGATAGCGACCAGGTAATAGAGCGCATCAATCCCTAGCAAAAACGTAAACCAAAAACTCTCTGTCCATGTACCATTTGTGGTAAGCACCTGAATCGTAAGCTCTATTGCGGTAAAAAAAAGTGGGAAAAGAAGAGGGAAGAGAAGAAGTGGGAGGAGAATTCCTTTCAGCCGGGAAGTGCTGCTCATCGCAGCGAGAAGAAGCGCTAGTGGTGCGTATCCAAAACTGACAAGAAGTGAAAGAGCAACCAAAGATCCCAAGGCGTGTGATATCGGCACATTGAGCATCACCGAAAGCAAAAGGATACTTATCATTTGCACAGCAGAGATAAGGAGCCAGAGAACAAGACATTTCGCGGTGAATACCTTCCATAGTGAAACACCAGAGAGGATAAGCCCATGGAGCGCACCATCACGAGTTTCAGGCTCAAACACTCTTCCAACTGCAATTGTGGAAGAAAAAAGAAAAACCATCCAAATCAGACTTGGAAAAATCTTTACTGTTATTTTTGGTGAGAGAAACGCACCGCTTAGCCCCAAGGCAACAACCGTTGAAAGGAGCAAAGAAAGGGACACAACCGCAACGACCGTTTGAAGTGAGCGGCATTCGTAACGAATCTCTTTACGAAGAAGAATCCAAAGTTTGGTCATGTCACCTATTATATCTATGATACTGCTCAACAACCTCTTTCACAGAGCCCTCTTGAATGTAAGAATCTATGGCAATCCCTCCCTGATGGAGCAACAACGCAGAAGTGGCTACCAACGAGAGCCGTTCAAGATCATGGGAGGAGAGAACCGTAATCGTTTTCGCTTCACGCCTTTCTTGAATTTTTCGTTGTACAATCTCTGTAGCAACGCTATCGAGTGAAGATGAAGGCTCATCGAGAAAGAGTAGAGGAGTCTCAATACAAAAAGCACGAATAAGCGAAACTTTTACTTTGCTTCCTTCTGAAAGTTCTTTTACACGCGTGTCTTTCTCTCTGAGATTCCACTCATCAAAAGCAACATCCAGGTCATACGATACCCCTCGAAGAGACAGATAGAGCTCTAGGTTTTCACGAGGAGACAACTCGTCATAGAGCATGTGCTGGTGTCCAACATAGCTTACGTCTTGTGGGGTTACCTCTTTTCCAAAAAGCGTCACCTTCCCGCTGGTTGGAGTTGAGAGGTGGGCGAGAATTTTAAGCAAGGTTGTTTTTCCAGAACCATTTGCTCCAAGCAAAAGTGTCACAGAACCAGGCTGGCGCTCAAAAGAGATCTCTTTGAGCACACGGCTGGAGAACTGCTTTGAGACACTTTGCGTAGATAGCATAAGAACGCTCTAGTGCTCCTCAAGAGTTTCTAAAACAGCAGCAAGCTTTCTTGCAAGCTCTTGTTTTGTTTGTTGATACTGTTGCTCTGTTGTTTTTCCCGTTTCGAAATCGAGTTCAAGTTCGCGCAGCTGTTCCTTATAGAGGTGCCTATCTGTCTCAAGAGTGTTCACATCTCGTCGATGAGTCACAGAACTTGCGGAAGAAAAGTGAGGCTCAATAAGCCAAAGGGCCATAGCAAGAGCAAAACAGAGCGCAGCGAGTGTAAAAAACATAAGGTCCTCGTTAATGAAGTTGTTTTCGTCTCGGTTTTGCAGAGAAGATCAGCAATACACCAAGAACCATAATCCCCACACCGATCCAGAGCCACGCTTGGAGCGGATTGATGAAGAGCTTAAAGGTCACTCTCTGGCCCGTATCATCAAGGCCAGCGAGCACCACATAGAGGTCTTCACGTAAACCACGAAGGAGGGCAACTTCTGTCGTCGTTTCTCCTGTCTTAACGTATCGACGAAGCTCCGGGTGGAGCTCCCCTATTTTCTTCGTCGTGCTCCTTTGAGCGATCTCGAGCGTAGCATAAAGCGAGCCGTAGTTTGCAGTATTTCGCTCTCCTACCTCTTTGAGTGTTAGCGCAAAGCGTCCAATCTCATACGTATTGTCTTGCGAAAGGGCAAACTCAACCTCTGTCTTATGGGCCATAGAAGCCGTAATACCAATAGCAGCAACGAGTACCCCAAAGTGGACAAGATACGCTCCATAACGTGTAGTATGTCGCCGAACAAGCTCAATTGCAGCTTTGCCATACGACTGTTTTTTTGTTCGGCGCTGAACCTTCATTCCACGGTGAAACTCGCCCATCAGTGTTAAGGCAACAAAAAAGCAGAGCCCGTACGAAACAACAGCGAGATAACTTGCAATCCCCGCCCAAAGCAGTGCGATACTCGCAAACACGCCAAGGAAAAACGGGATAAGAAATGTTTTTTTGAGACTCCCTAACGTTGCACGCCTCCAAGAGAGCAATGGCCCTACTCCCATGAAGAAAAGTACAGCCAAAAAGAGTGGCATATTTACCGTATTAAAGAAGGGAATGCTTACGGCTTGCCTCGTTCCAGTCAGCGCTTCACTAAAGACGGGAAACATCACTCCCCAAAGTGTTGCAAACATGATGCTCAAAAAAAGCAAATTGCCGATAATAAATGCTGCTTCTCTCGAAAAAAAGCTCTCAAGAGCTCGCTCGGAGCGGAGCTCTTCTCTTCTTCGAATCGTAAGAATGAGCGTGCCGACAAAAATAATGGAAAGATATACAAGAAAGACCCAGCCAACATCGGTAGAAGCAAACGCATGAACACTCTGCACAATACCTGAACGGGTCAAGAACGTGCCAAACACCGTCAGTCCGTAGGTTAAGACGACAAGCCAAATGTTCCACATTTTGAGCATGCCTTTTCGTTCTTGAACCATAACGGAGTGCAGAAACGCAGTTCCTGTGAGCCACGGTAGAAACGAAGAGTTCTCAACAGGGTCCCATGCCCAAAAACCTCCCCAACCAAGCTCGATATAAGCCCAGTAACCACCAAGCACAATCCCAACGGTAAGGAAGCCCCAGGCAGCAAGCGTCCAATAACGACTTAACTTGATCCACTCACTTGAAGTGTCTTTTGAGAGAAGTGCACCAAGAGCAAACGCATAGGGAATAGCAAAGGTAGTAAACCCGAGGTAAAGGGTTGGCGGATGAATTGCCATGTAAGGATTTTGTAAGAGGGGATTAAGCCCGTTGCCATCTGGTGGAATAAATGGGGCTTGGATATGTTCAAAAGGATTGGTTACCAAAAAAACTATGGTGAGAAAGAAAAAGAGAGAAGAGTGAACAATAACAAGCGTCCACGGCATAAGCTTTCGTGGATAGGCGAAAGTTCGAAAGGCTACAGCAGCAGAACTTACAGCAAGAAAAAACGCCCATAAGAGCATCGAGCCACTCATTCCTCCCCAAATAGCAGAAACCCGGTAGTACCACTCCATGTCTCGATTTGAGTACTGCCAAACGTATTGATTTGAGTAATCAGCAGCAAAGAAGAGCGCAGCAAGGGCTGCTATCGAGAGCGTCGTTCCTAAAAAAGAACCAAGCACAGCACGCTGGCTCGAACGCAACCAAACAAGCTGTGTCCGATCGTTTGAAGCGAAAGCAGAGCGAGCTCCACAAAACATACCGACAAGAGTCAGAAACCAAGCGATTCCAAGCGTAAAATTTCCAAATTCATTCATGAGGCATTACTCAACTGAGGCGCAGCAGACTCTTGCTCGGAAGTGGCGACGGGTGAAGGGGGTTCATACTTCGACGGGCACTGTGTAAGAAGAGTACTTGCGTACAACACCCCATTAGTAAAATCACCATCAATGATAACATCTCTTCCAGGAGCAAACATATCCGGCTTCAGGCCTTCATAGACAACCTTCGTCAGAGACTCGGGGCTTTTGCTATCTGGAGGGCCAGGATTTTGAATAGTAAATGAAAGACGAATTTCAGGTTCAAGTTGATAATCAATTGAGGAATCAGCAACTCTTCCTCCGACACGGATCCGTTGAAGTGACTTTCCTTCAGCGTGAGCCTCTTGAAGCTCCAAGGGCGACAGCACAAGTGATGTCCCGGTTTGAGTCGCCTGGAAGAGGAGTAGTCCGCCTATAAGGAAAAATCCGACTACGATACTTACAAAAAGTTTATTCATTTCAACTGCCTCCGCAATGAGGACAGTATAACGAGATCTCTCATAGGAAAAGAAGGGACCTAGGAGGATTTTGTGATACATTATCTGCCGACGAGATCAGTAGGAGCATCTCGATAGTATACAGAAATCATGGAGTTTTTTATGTCTGTTGCAAGAAGCACCTTATTCTTTCTCTTTGCTCTCCTCTTGTGCTTTCCAGCTCTCCTGTCCGCAAAGCCCTCAGACAGCTCCACCTCAAAGTCATCAACAACACAAAGTGGAATTTACAAATGGAAAGACGAAAACGGCGTTGTACATTTTACGACAGAAAAACCCTTCAAGGAGGCTAAACCAGCCGATCTTCCAGAGCTCATGCATGGGGAAGTAAAAATTGTTAAACAGGTTCGAACTTCTTGTAAGAATCATGGCGGAATAGATTGCCAAGCTGGTCCTGACACTGACGGCTCAGCGATCTGCCGAGATGGATTTCGAAAGGCTGATACCCGCTACCGTCTGAGCTGCAACAGCCCTAAACTCAGCATCTCACACGTAACTGATTTAACTCCGAACGGTCTTTTTTCTGTGATTGTCCGAAACGAAAAATCAGTCATGGCACATAAGCCTGTTGTCTACTACCGGCCAGGTAACGGAAAAGAGTTTCAGTTGCGTGGCCCCGATAAAATTGAACCTTTTGGGCTTGCTGAGTTCTTCTTTGAGCCCAAAGATGTGGATGCACCTGTGGTAAAGGCAACTCTCGCCGAACTTGATTTAAAGTGCTCCAACTGCTCGTAACACACTAAAACAACTCGTTTTTGTATTTCCACGGTACAATAAAGAAATAGGCGAGTTCTCTATTGTTCCATTCTTTAGGGTGCTTTACGCTCACCACTGCGGGCTCTTTTTGGGGCATTCTACTACTGGGAAACACAATGCTTCCACGCAAGCATGTTGATGCACTTATAGAAATTCTACGCAAAGACTGTCGTCGCGCACTGCGTATGCGTGTTCCTGGATTTCCAAAGCCGTACTACTGCTCCTTTCTCATGCGTGACACAAAGTGGTTTAATACCTGGGCAAGCTCTGGCTCCATGTACCGGCGCCGTTCGAATCACACCAGAAACGTATACTGTGACTTGCGTGTGGGAAGTTATCGTTACGACCAGATTACTGATGGCGGGCTTTTTGATAACGATGACGAGCGCGAATCATACGCACATGTCTCTGTTCCTATTGATGACAAGGATCACGGTGGGCTGAGAATAGCACTGTGGCGCCTCTCAGAAGCAAAGTTTCGTGAAGCACTCTCTGATTATAGCGATCGAAAGTCTTCCAGCCTTTCGATGGTAGACATCAATAAGAAACTCCCATCATTTACCAAGGTAAAATCTGTTAAGCACGTTAAATACGCCCGTCCAGAAAAGGTTGATGAGGTCAAATGGGTACGTTTTTGTAAGCGCGCCTCAAAGTGGCTTTCAACGTTAAAGCACGTAACTGGGAACTGGTGTGAGTTTGATGCTTCTCAATCAAGTCAAATATTCGTGAGCACGGAGGGCAGCGTAATCGTTCAGCACAAGAAGATCTTCTCGCTGACTGCCCATATGCGAAAGCTCACCCAAGAAGGTCTTCACATCGAACAGGATCTCGTGATTAACGTTGGAACCCAAAGAGATCTTCCTTCTTTCGCTGAGTTTAAAAAGCTCGCGCTACAGAAACACCAACAACTCCTTAACCTCATTAATGCCAAAAAGATTAACTCTTTCTCCGGCCCTGTTCTCCTTTGTCCAAACCCTGCTGGTGTACTTTTTCATGAAGCAATCGGTCACAGACTCGAGGGATCGCGCTTTCTTTCCACTGGTGAAGGACAAACCTTCAAAGGCCACGTAGGAAATAAAGTTATCAACGAGAAGATAACTATCCGAGATAATCCGACTCTCAAGACCTTTCGCGGCCAAAGCTGTGTTGGAGCCTACGATTTTGATGATGAAGGAGTTCCTGCTCAAGACACCCTTCTTATTGAAGAAGGAATATTGAAGGGGTTTCTCACCACTCGAGCTGCTATTAACAAGAAGGGCCACCAGTCAAATGGCCATGCCAGAAATAGAAAATTTCAACGCCCCATTTCACGTATGGGAGTAACCATTATTGAAGGAAAAGAAACCTACAATATGGATTACTTAAAGGCACTCCTGATCGAAGAAATCAAACGCCAAAAGAAGCCGTTTGGCATGATTGTATATGAGACTTCTGGTGGTGAGACAGACACCACGAGTTATGACTTTCAGGCCTTTTATGGAGAAATTTCATACGCAACTCTAGTATATGCTGATGGCAGAGAAGAGTGCGTCAAAGGCGTAAACTATGTCGGCACCCCTATGCAGGCACTTGGCAATATCGTTGCTGTTGGAAACGAGCTCGAACTCGACAACAGTTGGTGTGGGGCTGAATCAGGGTTTATTCCAGTTACAACAATTTCGCCGGCAATTCTTGTTCGAAACCTTGAGCTTCAGGCCAAGGACGAAGAGCGGGTCACTCCGTATATCCTACCGCGACCAAACGTCAAATAAAACGTCGTTTTTGACGTGTATCCTCAGTGAAAAACCTTCCTAACCTTTAGAGAAAATTAATCCGCAACTTTAAGTCTGTTAACGCATCGTTATTGAGAATGGGTTCTCCTAGCAGGTTGTAATGGTGCGTTTTGAAGACAAAAAAACTAGGCCCTCTCTTATACGGCGTGGAACGCTAGTTCTCTCGCCTGCACCAAGCAATAACAAAAACCAGGATAGCCCCCGAGCGATGAACACCCCCCATACCTCTCCCGCGCCTGTGGAAAAGAAGCCAACTGAAATTATTCACGTCGAAGAGTATACCCCATGCTCAGTCCTCGTACTCAATTCAAGTCAAGAGATGGCTAAAGAGATCACTCACCAGTTGACCATTAGTCTGCCTGGATGCTCGATGACGTATGCACCAAGCATTGAGCTTGCAGGGTGGATACTCAAGCGTCGAAAGGTTGATCTCATCGTTTCAAGCCCAAGACTCCCGGATGGAGGAATCGATCGCCTTCGAAAACAGCTTACGGCCATCCAAAGTCCTCCAGATCTCGTAGTGGTTGGAAAAGTATCAACAGAGAATGTTACCGCTCTTGGAGATTTAGGCTATCATTTCGCCTCTTGGAAGCGGATTGGCAATAAACCAACACCTGCTGATCGAAAAGCCAGAGCAAACGACTCTGAAAAATCTCATCGCAAGACAATTGTACGAAAACAGGTCAAAACTCTCGGTGCTGATATTCGAAACGATCTCAATAATCCACTTCAAGAAATTGTCGCTATGGTCTTTGTTGCCCAACAAGCTGGCGAGGTTGCGGAAACAACTCACCAAGCACTTGATGCCATAGATATCGCCGCCAAAAATATGGCCGAATATGTCAACGCGCTCGAAGACCGCATTCGTTCCGCTGTTGTACCTGCGGTAGGATAGCTCCTTCCAAAATCTCCAAAAGCACTTCAATCACCGGCTCTTTGACTTCGACTTTCGACCTTTACCAACAATGGTACCACCAAAAGAGAGTCAAAGAGCAGAGCATTTTCGGAAAAGCTCGTACGACTCTCCTCTCATGCTCAGCACCACTAACTTTGATAGCCCTTGTATTTCCGGAAAGAACAGGCCACAGTTTGTTCATGATAAACCAGAATGAAATCCTCTCCGTAGCAAAGGAAGCAGCCCTTTTGGCAGGCGCCCACGCGCGGCGTATCCGTGAACGTAAAAACTTAAAGGTTGAATACAAAGGCAGAGTCGATCTCGTCACGGAAGCCGACTTAGCAGCGGATAAGATTATCCGTGAAAAGATCCTATCGGCCTTCCCCGATCACTACATTCTCTCTGAGGAATCATCTTCGAAAACCGACACGCACAACCTCTACGCTGGCCCCGTTTGGGTCGTCGATCCGATAGATGGCACCACCAACTATGCTCACGGACACACGCATGTAGGGGTAAGCATCGCATTCATGCAAGACGGCCTCACTCAAGTAGGTGTTGTTCACGCCCCTTTTCTTGATGAAACCTTTACAGCTATTCGAGGACAGGGCGCGAAGCTCAATGGTCAGCCGATAGATGCTTCAAGGTGCGACGCCCTCGAAAAAGCGCTTGTTAGCACTGGTTTTCCTTATGAAAGAGAGAACCTTGGTGGCGTCCTCGCTCGCATAGAACGTGCGCTTATTCACTGCCGAGATGTGCGACGTGCTGGCGCTGCCTCGATTGATATCTCTTGGCTCGCCTGTGGGCGGCTTGATGCTTTTTATGAAAACCTCTCCCCGTGGGATGTCGCGGCAGGCTTGCTTATTGCCAAAGAAGCTGGAGCGTTGCGCGCACGGTTCTCAGACAACAAAAACCCCGACCTCCCCGAAGAGATTGACGGGACAGACCTGGTTGTTACAGCACCGGGAGTTCATGAAGCCTTTGTGCAGTGCTTAATGCTTGCTTAACTTTCTCCCTTAAGGAAACCTATAACTTCATCACGACGAAACATAAGCTCGTCGACTGAAATAGCTTTTCCGCTACAAGCCTCTAAACTCGTACGTCCTTTTTTCATCTCCTCAAGAGCATGAAACAACATAGGAACCATACCGTGGCTCCTCGCTAACTTATAGAGCTCTTCGAGTTTGAGATCTGGCTGAGAGATAAAATCTCTTTCTTCTGGAGTTGGCACCCAAATTTCAGTTATTGGAATTCGGCCGGTGTACCCCAGACCACTACAACAGCTACACGGAGCCCCACTTTCATCAACCCCCTTTGCTCGATGTAACATTACAGATTCTGTAAATGGCATAGGGTCTTCTTCTGTTCCAAGTGCCTGATTTAAATCATCTTTAGCGTCATACGGCTCTTTACACTCATCACACAGTGTTCGTACCAAGCGTTGTGTAAGCACTCCCCTCAGTGTTTCTCGAATTGTCGATTTTTCTACATCGAGATCACGAAGTCTCTCAACCGTTCCAAAAGAATCATTGGTATGAAGTGTTGCGAACACAAGGTGTCCTGTTTGTGCAGCATGAGAAGCGATATCAGCTGTCTCCTTATCTCGAATCTCACCAATCAAAATAATGTCTGGATCCTGACGTAACAGCGCTCGCAACATTTCTGGAAAAGTAAGTCCTATCGATTTGTTAATTTGTGTTTGAGCAATATTCTCCAACGGGACTTCAACTGGGTCTTCTACCGTACTTATGTTTCGTTCTCCAGTATTGAGATGTTGGAGAATAGAGTAGAGCGTTGTTGTTTTTCCTGAGCCAGTGGGACCGGTAATCAGGATTATACCGTCTGGATTTTGGATTAAACGTTTTACCTTCGTGAGCACATCGGGGTGAAGACCAAGCTTATCGAGCTGGTAGGATGTTTGGTCTGGATCCTCGTTAAGCATCCGTAATACAGCTTTTTCTCCCTTGATAGTCGGTATTATCGACAAGCGCGCGCTCATGTTCTTCAGTCTTGGCTCGAGAGCAACTTCATGCTCTTGAAAATCAATTCGACCATCTTGAGGACGTCGTTTCTCATCAACTTGCGCTTCTGCACGGATTTTGAGCTGTGCAAGGAGCCTGGTTGCCGTTTGAGTTTGAAGAGAAAATCTATCTTGTAGATTACCATGGACCCGCAGGCGAATTCGGTAGTCTCCAAGCCCACTTGGTTCAATGTGAATATCGCTCGCTCCAGATAGCAGTGCAGAACGGAAAAACTGCGTGAGCGCCTCTTTGGCCGTCACTTCTGGATCGAGCCTCTCAAGCGCTTGGAGCCTAGCGTCCTTATCATAAACGAGGTCATTGAGCTTATCGAACGTATCACCATCAACGGCGAGAAAATGGTAACGATAGGGCTTTACCTGCGGAAGGTCATTTCGCACACCTGGCAGAATGGTATCAATCAGCGGAAGCGAGAAAACAATCGGATTCTTGGTGTCTTGCCCATCTGATTCTGTAGCTCTTAATGCAATAACAATAACATCTCTCTTAACCTTACTTCCAAGCTCGGGGTGAACAAGCTCAACCCCTCGCTGAACCAGCAGTGGGAGCATTTCTCGCTCGGCAGAGAAACGGTGGAGTTTCTCTCTGATACCATCAGGGATTTCTCCTCCATCTTGAATAGTTTCGATAATGTGATTGATGCCTACAAATGGGGTATCAGCTCCATCCATTGAAAAGACACGGACCCCTTTGACCGATTCTTGAAGATTTGACTCTAATGCAGCTGCAAAAGTCTCAAGGGGTGTAAAAGTGCTCGGGTCTCTATCTTGAGCTGTTGGCTGAACTCCTGAAAACTCCAGGCCGTCCCACTGTTGGGGAATCTCGTGAGCAGAATGAAAAATTGGGGCTCCACTTTCGCCTAGCGGATCGGCACTACCCCCTTCATGCGCAGAGTCATCTGGGCCGTGTAACATAGGATACTCCTTGTAGAGATCACATGGACCCCGTACTTCCTATGCACCTTACAAGTTGTATCTCTACAAAGTGCCCCCACTACAAAGCGCTTTGTTGTACAAAGTCAAATGTAAACGTATTGATTAACAAAAAGGAACAGTCCCAGCCACAAGGCTCTTATACCACAAGATAGGATTCATAGAGAAATAAAAAGAGCGCATTAACTGGAGCAGCTTGAAGTGTCTTTCGAGCAGCACCCCTTTTTGCTTGCAAGAGCGCCCATGAGCATTCCTCCAATGGAATACATGATAAAATCACCAAGGACCCAGTAAAGGATTATATTTGTGGGCATCGGCTGAGTGGCATACGTAATGAACGCGATGCCTGAGAAAAAGAGAGTGATAATTATTCCAAAGCGTAACCCCTCTCTACACCCAGCGTCCTCATATCCTTTCAAGAATATGGCCGCGGAAAAAAAGGCGAGTACAGCAAGCCCAACGTGAAGACTCCAACCAATCATTGCATCAGGTCCTCTCCATAAAGAGGCGGTTGCTTGGTACATCTCTCCCATAACAACGCTGTGCCAGAGCCACGAAAACACATTGACCCATACAAGCATTACGATAAAACACTTGATAAATCGCTTACTCGGGCAGAGGGGAAGGCCTGTTAGAGGACAACAAAATCCACAAGAGCCTTTCTCAGATTGACACGTTCCCATAACAGTTCTCCTTGGTTGTAGTACTTATCCACTATTGTGCTCCAATTTTCCCCTACCACACAAGAGCTCTCTGTCTTAACGTAGGCTAGACCGCGAGACACAAAATAACGCCTCAAACGAGCCACCTATGTCATTACTCGTCGTTTTTGACCACCAAACGTTACAGAAAGAAGCTGTCAGATACGCCTATTTTTTTGCACGTGCGCTTGAGCAAGAGCTTGTCATTTTGACTCTTGAGCCTGGTAAAGAACAAAAGAAGCTTGAAGAAAACGAGACTTACGATTTTCGATCATACAACTCCGACGATCCAGTCTTAGGACCACTATCAAAACACCTCCAAGAAAGCGAGCAGCTCTGGGAGAGCTCAAACATTCAACAGCAACTCGCGCAACCTGACATATCCCTCCTACGTAGCACAGCAAAAAAGAAATCTTCTAAAATCTTACAGGTAAGCAAAGAGCTCTCTCCTCGTTTACTCATACTTTTTTATCACCTCGAGCATGATGAGCAACAAAAGAAAATGGCTGAGCGCATTATGGAACGCGCCTTGTGTGACGTTCTTCTTCTTCGCCCGGCGAGTGAGTCTTGCTCGTTTCCTCCCCGCATTCTTGTCCCCGCTGCCGGTGGCCCTCACGCTCTCCACGCCTTAAAACTCGCCGACGTTTTCTCTAAAAATACAGGCGCAAAAACGACTCCTCTCTTTATCGAGTCAGATCACGATGAAGTAGCGTTAGAAGTGGGTCAAAAGATCTTAGCAAAAACGCTTCGTAAAGCGAGCATGCACGACAACGAGCACGTTACTCCACAAGTTGTTGTGTCAAATGATGTAAAAGAGGGGATTCACTCTGTTACCACACAGGGTTATGATCTCATGCTTCTCGGAGCTTCTGGGACAGGAAATGTGCAGAAATATCTCTTCGGCTCTCTTTCTGCATCGCTCTTACGTCAAGAAACAGGCCTTACGGTTGGGATTTTACGCGCAGGAAAGACGCTCCGTGAGCGTATCGCAGAACGCTTTGAGCGCCTTTTGCTTGTGACTGTTCCCCAGCTCAATAGAGAAGATAGGATCTCCGTTTTTGAATCTCTTGAATCTGGCTCTCGGTGGTCTTTTGACTTTATGGCACTCCTTATCCTCTCAACAGCAATTGCCAGCTTAGGTTTACTTCAGAGCAGCACTGCGGTTGTGATTGGAGCGATGCTTGTAGCTCCTCTCATGGTTCCCCTGCTCGGTGCTGGATTAGCAATTGCACAGGGGAATTTTCCACTTGTAAAACGAGCCGCTAAGGCTGTTTTTATGGGGTTTTTACTCTCTTTTGTAGTTGGTGCAGTTATTGGGACGCTCTCAAGTGTCTCGGCACTTACACCTGAGCTTCTCGCAAGAACACAACCTACTCTTATGGACTTAGCGATAGCGTATCTCTCTGGTCTCGCTGCTGCTTATTGCGTTGCACGACCAAACTTGTCTGCTGCTCTTGCCGGCGTTGCTATCGCTGCTGCTCTTGTTCCACCAATTGCTACCATGGGGATTGCAACTTCCCTTGGCAATCTTAATGCCGCGCAAGGTGCAGCGCTACTGTTTGGCACAAACGTGATTGCTATTATTTTGGGCGCAGCAACGAGCCTCTATGCAGGTGGAATACGCGGAAAAAAATCAGAGCACGGAGGGGTTCTCTGGGTGCGCAGGATCTTTCTCGGGCTACTCCTTGGCGCTCTCGCGCTCTCTCTTCCACTCGGCTCTGTGTTTGTGGCGCAGGTAGCATCAACTCACTCACTGCCTCAAAAACAGATCGAGAGCATGACACGGATGGTCGACTCGTTTGCAAAAAAACGAAAATGGAAAATTCTCTCAAGAGAGTTTTCTCAAATACACAAAGGTACGGTTTCAATTCGACTTTCTTTTGAAAGTTCACGAACGCCTTCTCGCTTCGCTTCTCAAGACCTCGCAAAAGAATGCAAAAAGACTATAAAAGCTGGTTGTTCGGTAGAGCTGCGCCCATCTTTGGTTCTCGCAGCAAAAGCCATGGAAGATCCTGCCTTAGATTTGTAATAATATTAGGGCACTAAACCACTTTTGCTTAACTACTATGCACCTTCCCCACTCTTAACCTCGAGTAAAGAAGCACCCCAAAAACGAGACTGCCCCCCGCAAAAAAGGGCATCGCACGAACAGCCCACGTACCAAGTGCGCCACCAGAAAGATCCGCTAAAATACCCGTAGCAGCAATTGCCACGCCGTTTAAGCCTTTGACGATAAAGTTGTACACTCCAAAATACATACTTACTTGATTACTTCCGGTGCGTTCTGCACAGGTCGTAATCGCCTCACCTTCAACACCAAGTAAAATTGCGACACCTGGACCAGCAAGGCCAAAGATAATCATAGCTGTTGTCATCGGAGACCCAATAATGGCGTATCCGACAAATGCAGAAAGTCCGTAAACCACAGCAAGCATAAGTGCAGCAATAAGGCTTACCCGCTCCCAACCAAGCCGTTTTGAGAAGTATGGAACGAGCCAAAAACTTGGGATGGAAAGCACTAAGAGAGGCCCCATCAAAAGTGCAACGTCTGCCGTTGTGCCCCCAAGAAGCGATTGAGCGATAAAGGGGGATGCTGCGGTCATCACGGTAAGAGACATCTGTGATCCCCCATAGATCATAAGAAGAGCCACAAAATCTCGGTGTTTGAGCACTTCAATAAGATCTTGAAGCAGAGTCTTTACTGTTGCGACTGGCTTTTCGCCTCCCTGTACGGGGGGGAGCCCTTCTGGTTGAGCGTAATATGGAAGAATCATGAGCGCACTTCCGATAACAGCAAAGAGCGTTGCAGAAGCTACGTAGCCGAGATAATGCACGAGGTAAGGTGAGACAACAAAGCCTATCGCTGTGGCAACCATCAAGCCTAAGCCAAGGAGATTTGAAAGTTGTCTCCGATTTGACTCCTTTCCAAGGGAGTAATCACCAATGAGGCTCCAGTAAGGGATAGCGTAAAAGGTATACCCAAGAAAAAAGAGCAGCATTCCAACCAGAAGCACCCCCCAACGCACGGCGGAAGGCATGGTGGACGTCGGTAAAAAACAGAGAAAAAGCCCTATTGCGGGCACAAGAAACCAATACCAAAGAAGTCGCCTCCTCTCCTTTCCTTTTGAAACCCAACGATCACTTAACGCACCTGCTACAGGGTCTGTAATGCCATCAAAGAGTCGAAAAACAAGAAGTACAATACCGACTAAAGCTGCTGAAAATAAGGGCTCAGAGCTTGTTCCCGTCCCACTGGAAAAGCTAACAATCCATTGAAAGAAAAAACGCGCAAGGAGCATTACTCCTAACTGGCCTGAAAGAAAATAGAGGAGTTGTTTTTTGCTCAAGAAAGCTCTTTCACCTCGCGCTCAATCGCTTCTGTTGAAGCTCGTTCAATATGAACAAGCGGCTCACTCATCGCCGCTTCTAGTTTACCAAGCGAGGTGCCAATTGAAGCTAGATAAAAATCTCCTGATTCCTTAGAAATCAACCCTCCTCTGGAAAGAACATAACTTAAGCCTCCCCAACCAGAGAGAAGAAGAACTTTAAAGAGAAGCACTGGTAGGCCTTGAGCGCTCAAAGGAAACGACAGGGAAAAGTCTCTTTCGACTCTCTTCTCTAAGTAGTCCCGAGACAATGTGGCAGCCTTTGCTACCCAACGATACTCACGAAACGTTGGGGGGTGGGAGTGGTAACAAACGGACCCAGAGCAGTACTTATAAGACAAGTCATTCTTCAGGAGCTCCAAGGCAAAAGCTCTGTCTTCACTAAACGGCAACTCTAAAAAACTAATATTTTCAAACACTTCAAGCAAAATACAGCTACTTGCGTTTGAATAAGCTATCTCACTATATGGGCTACTTCCGGCCCCCACTCGCCCCAGAAAGGTCTCACGACTAAAAAATTTATCTACCTCTGGATAGCCTCTGGCCATACTCTCTTGCTCTTGAGGCGGTGCTGATGGCCACGCGATCTGCCTCGAAAAAGAAGCTGCGACTTCTGCTGAAGCAACCGGCTCTACCAGCTTATCGAGCCAACGGTTATCACATGGAACAACGTGGGCTGAGAGCGGGACAAAGAACTTCCCACGGGCAAGCTTAACTCCAAAGTTTAAAGCACTCGAATAAGTAAAAAGCCTTGGGGGGATTGAGTAAATCCGTACAGGATGCCCACTGGCTATTTCAACCGTTCTATCGCTTGATTCACAATCAAGGAGAACCACTTCATGGGTGTACTTTGTTTCCTGGGAATAGATGGCGCTCAGGCATTCGCCTATGAGAGAGGCCTCGTTTCTGGCGCGAATGAAGATGGTAATATCCGGGGATGTTAACTCACTCACTTGTATAAGCTCCACTCTGAAACGTAATCCATAATAAAGTACCACAGCCTCCCTACCCCTCCTACCCCACCTTTAAGTAATAAATGTTCCACGTGGAACACCTCATGAGTCACAACAGAGCACTCCATGACTTTCTCAATACTACCTAACACCAGGCTGATAGGCCGCTAGGCCTCTCGAAAAGACTATGCCTTGGTTGGAGATTTTCGAAACAAGGTGTTCCACGTGGAACACCTCTCTCTCCACTACCTGCGGTACGAGTTTCTACTCCGAAAGGAAGGCAGAGTCATAACTTTTATCCAGCCCCGCCAATCCCTTCGATGTTCCACGTGGAACACTTTTCTCTCCTCCCCTTCCAAAACACAAAGAAATGTTCCACGTGGAACAACACCTTACAGACTTTAGCGCATTTAAAGTTGAGTTCTGAATCTTTCGTGGTAGTTTGGACACAGATTAGAACTATAACCACTGAGGTTTCTCCATGGCATTTACCATTGCTATCTCCAATCAAAAAGGTGGCGTAGGAAAGACTACAAGCGCTGTTAGTCTCGGCTCAGAGCTCGCCCTAGGTGGGAGAAAGGTTCTTATTATCGATCTGGATCCTCAAGGCAATGCTTCGAGCGGCCTTGGGGTAGAGCTCCCGGAAGAGGGCCAAGATCTTTACGACATGTTCTTTGGCGAAGTCTCTCTAACAGAGATTGTACGACCCTCGATGATTGAAGGACTCGACGTTGCCCCCTCGTCCGGCGATCTTGTGAGCATTGAGCTTGAGCTTGGAAAGACCCCCGGGAGAGAGCTTATTCTAAAAAGCCAGCTAGGACGACTTAGTACTCACTATGATTATGTCCTTATCGATTGCCCACCATCTTCTGGCCTTCTTACGCTTAACGCTCTTGGAGCTTCAGACTATATTTTAATTCCTCTTCAAGCTGAGTACTACGCGCTCGAAGGACTCTCAGCCCTGATGCGTACGATTGATTTTGTGCAGAACACCTTCAACCCGCAACTAGCGATCTTAGGGGTCTTTCTCACTATGTACGATAGCCGCACCAACCTCTCAGCACAGGTTGAAAATGAGCTTAAAGAACACCTCCCTGAGGTGTCATTTAAAACTCGGATACCTAGGAACATCCGACTCTCTGAGTGCCCAAGCCACAGTCTACCTATTTGCCTATATGACCCGAACTCTAGCGGTGCCATTGCTTACCACGAGCTTGCAGTTGAGCTCGATGAGAGACTCATGGCACTACACGGCCCTAGTGGACAGGGAAAAGTAGCAAACGGATAAACAAACTTGCTTTAAGTTAATTAAACTAATCTGAGGTACACGACATGGATAATGCCGCTCGCAACAAACCAGCAAAGAAGCCTAAACGTGGGCTTGGTCGAGGGTTAAGCGCGCTTATTTCAGCAAAGCCTGTCCCTGTTTCACCAGACGAGACAAACGAGGAACAAGGAGTAGAGGAACCAGTTGGCCCCCGAAGCAGAGAGACAACCGCTACCTCGAACAAATCTCAAAGCGAAACAACAAGGCAAGAGATCCCCTCCGGACTTGGCATCTCAGAGCGGATAAAGTACATCGAGCTCAGCTCTGTCGTTGCCCAAGAAAACCAACCTCGACAGCACTTCGATGAATCAGAGATCGAAGAGCTCTGTGAATCAATTAAAACCCTCGGCGTCTTACAACCAGTTCTTCTCAGACCCAAAAAAGCGGATGAGGGGAAATTCGAGATTATTGCTGGAGAGCGACGCTTTCGCGCGGCAACAAAGGCTGGCCTTTCACGAATCCCCGCAATAATCCGTGAGCTCGACGATCGAGAAACTCTCGAAGTAGCAATCGTTGAAAACGTACAACGCTCCAATCTCTCACCACTGGAAGAAGCCGAGGCTTATCAAAGGCTGATTGATGAGTTCTCGCTCAACCAGCGCGAAGTAGCTGAGAAAGTAGGCAAGGATCGGGCCAGCATCGCAAACTACCTGCGCCTGCTGAAGCTTCCAAAGAAAGTAAGAACACTCCTTGCCCAAGAAAAGATCTCCATGGGCCACGCAAAGGCTATTTTGACAGTCAAGGAGCCGACCGCCCAGATTAGCCTTGCAAATAAGGTTGTTGATGAAGGCCTATCAGTCAGAGCGCTTGAAGGTATTGTTTCACGAGTTGTCGTTCTTAAGTCCAACAAACCGCCCCGCGAAAAGAAAGCAACTCCAACCACCGAGAAGACCGATTTTCCAGACGTTACCGACAGGCTTCGCAAGGCCTTAGGCACAAAAGTCAGAATCAAACATCACCCTTCTGGGAGGGGGCGAATCGAGGTGGAATACTTCTCAGAAAGCGAATTAGATCGCATCATTGAGAAGGTTTGTGGAGAGTAGTGACCTTCTCCTAGAACGTTGTTTGTTTTTGTTGGCTAGTGCTTCTGAAGAAGTTTGACTTTTTCTCAGTGAAGAAGGTAATTTAACGCTGCTTGCGGGTGGGGGTATTGTACCTTTTCGCGCACGTTTACTCTAAATAATTACTCGGACAACACACCATGTCATTTGGAAAACCAAAAGAAGACGATAATCAAAGTGGAGCTACAGTAAAACCGCTTGCTGGTGGAAAGAACGTTGAGGCCTTTCTTGGGCAAGGTTCAAAGGTTGTCGGAAACCTAACCTTCACTGGTCCCGTTGAGCTCGATGGATACGTTGAAGGTGAAATCACTTCAAAAGCCCGCCTTGAAATTGGGCAAGCTGCTGTTGTGAATGCCAAGGTTAACGGTACAGAGATTATCGTTCGTGGAACAATCAACGGGGACATAGAGGCCTCTGAGAGGTTGTCTCTCCTTAAACCTGCGAAAGTTGTCGGAAACATCACAAGCAACAACTTGAGCATCGAAGAGGGAGTTATCTTCGAGGGGACTTGCTCCATGAAGGGTGCAGGTAAAGTCGCAGGCTCTGTGCCACAAAAAGCGACAGCGTAGTTTCACAAGCCCTAAGCACTGTACAATAACGAGGCTTCATAAGCTTTCATCGCCACAAACAAGTATTGACCCAAGAGAGAAAATATAAAGATAGAAACTATGAGTGAACAAGGGAACGCAGCTGAAATTCTAGCACTATTTGATCTCTCCGTTCTTGACTTCCAAATGATCCTCGTTTGCGCAGTCATTTTTTATATTTATACCGTCATCGCTTCGAAGACTCTCTTTGGCCCACTTCTCAAGCTTTACGAAGCACGGGAACAGGCAACCGTTGGAGCTGAGAGCTCAGCATCCGAGAGCTTACTTGAGGCCGAAAACCTAGAAAAAGAATACGAAGCTCAAATAACTGAAGCACGTATTCAAGCAATGCAGGAAAAACTCGAAATCCTCAGCATCGCTTCAAAAGACGCTAATGAAACTTTAGGCAAGGCAGAAGACGCTGCTCGAGACGAGATCGTTTCGGCAAGAGCAAAACTTGAGGAGTCACGCGAGAAGCTTCGCTCAGAGCTCTTCCAAGATGCTGATGCTATGGCACAAGAGCTGGCTAAAGAGCTGCAAAAGCCGCTTGTATATTCTCACCAAACGGCTCACTAAAGATTTTAAGAGGAGTATTTTCGAAGAATGTTCATAAAAACCGTCTCTTCTCTCTTATTTGTTAGTCTTGCTGCACCAAGTGCTGCTCTTGCGTCTGCTCCAGGGCACGAACCTGCACTCTCAGACACCTTTCTCTTCTGGCCAAACTTCCTCCTCTTCTGTGGCATACTTTTTTTCCTGTTACGCGATCCATTTCGCCGCTACTGGGCTGACCGACGAGAAGAGATTCAGAATGCGGTCAATGCAGGCGCACAGGAGATGCAAGCAGCCGAGCTCCGTCTTCAAGAAGCGCGTGACACTTTTGCTCGACTAGACCACGAAATTGCAGAACTTCGAAAATCCATTCAAGAAGAAGCCGGAAAAGAGTCGGAAGTCCTTCGTTCCGAAGCTAAAGAGCGCGCACAAAGAATTGCCTCACAAGCACAGGATTCGATTGCTGGAGAGCAAAAAGCCCTTGAGGTCTCACTCCGCAAAGAGCTTGCGCAACACGTTATCGAACAAGCGGAGAGCCTTCTCAAAAACCAATCAAACGAAGGTAACGACAGAGAGCGCCGCCAAGCTGCTCTTGGTGGACTAAGTGGACTGCTACGACAGTAATGACGAGGAGAGAGCGTGAGTAAGATAGACGGAAAAACAGCAAAGCGATACGCACGAGCTTTCTTTGAGTCTCTCGAGCCTACAAAGCTTGAAGACACCCAAAGTGCTCTTACTGAGCTCGTTGAAGCATGGCAAGAGAGTCAATCACTGCGTGATGCACTGCTTAGCCCTGCTGTGACCCAACAAGAGAAACTCAACGTTATTTCCGACATTTGTGAGAACCTACGTCCAGCCGACGCACACTTTAAGAACTTTGCTAGCTTGCTTCTTGAAAACCACAGGCTTTCAGGGGTAGCGATGATCTACGACGAATTTACCGCTCTTGTTGATGAGCTTCGTAACCGTTTAGCGATGGAAATCTCTTCTGCGTACCCAGTTCCTCAAGAGGAACAGGATGCAATTCAGAAAGAGGTCCAAGATAAGTACGGTTCTCTTGCTTCTATTGAGTGGGCAGTTACACCTGAGTTGATCGGGGGGCTCAGAGTAAAAGTCGGCGATAGAGTTCTTGATAGCTCTATCCAAGGTGGTCTCCACCGAGCAAAGGCTCATTTACTTGCGTAGATGAACAACTAATTTTTAATTCGTGTATGTAACGAGAAGGAAACAGAGATGGCGATGAAAGCAGATGAGATTAGTCGGATTCTGAAAGAGAGAATCAGTGACTTTAGTGCGTCTCAAGAGCTTAGTGAGACTGGAACAGTTCTCTCAGTATCTGACGGTGTTGCTTTTGTGCATGGGCTTTCAGGCGTAGCGCTTGGTGAGCTTGTTGAGTTTCAAAATGGTGTCAAAGGTATCGCCTTGAACCTTGAGGAAGACCGCGTTGGGGTCGTACTCATGGGTGAAACACGCACCATTGAAGAAGGACACTCTGTAAAGCGTACAAACTCTATCGCTAGTGTTCCTGTTGGTGAAGCCATGGTTGGCCGTGTTGTGAACGCACTCGGTGAGCCAATTGATGGGCTCGGCGAAATCAATGCTACGGAAACCCGCCGTATTGAGATTAAGGCTCCCGGTATTATTCAACGTAAGTCGGTACACGAGCCTCTTCAAACAGGACTCAAGTCTATCGACTCCATGATTCCTGTAGGCCGTGGTCAACGTGAGCTGATCATTGGCGATAAAAAGACGGGAAAAACCGCCGTGGCGCTTGATACCATCATCAACCAAAAGGGCAACGGTGTTATCTGTATTTACGTTGCTATTGGTCAAAAGCGTTCTTCGGTTGCTCAAGTTGTTGAGAAACTCAAAGAAGAAGGTGCGATGGACCACACTATCGTTGTGGCCTCTTCTGCCTCTGAGCCTGCACCGTTCTCATTCCTCGCACCATTTGCTGGTTGCGCCATGGGTGAGTACTTCATGATGAAAGGCCAACACGCTCTTATCGTGTACGATGACCTCTCAAAGCACGCTGTTGCTTACCGCTCTATGTCACTTCTCCTTCGACGACCTCCAGGACGTGAGGCTTTCCCTGGAGACGTTTTCTACCTTCACTCCCGACTCCTTGAGCGTGCAGCAAAGCTCAGTGATGATATGGGCGCAGGTTCTCTTACGGCTCTCCCTGTTATTGAAACCCAAGAGAGTGACGTATCGGCCTATATTCCAACAAACGTTATCTCCATTACCGATGGTCAGATCTTCCTTGAGACAGATCTCTTTAACTCCGGTGTACGCCCAGCGGTTAACGTAGGTATCTCGGTATCGCGGGTTGGTGGTGCTGCTCAGGTGAAAGCGATGAAGAAGGTAGCTGGAACGCTCCGTCTTGACCTCGCTCAATACCGTGAGATGCAGGCTTTTGCTCAGTTTGGTTCTGACCTTGATGCCACCACACAAGCACAACTTGCTCGTGGTGAGCGGCTCGTTGAGATCCTCAAACAGGGTCAATACCAACCGATGGAAGACATTAAGCAGGTCATCTCAATCCTTGCCGTAAACCAAGGACACACCGACGGTCTCGATGTTTCTCAAGTTCGTCCTTTTGAAGCTGAGCTTCACAAGCATCTCGAAGCAAACCACCAAGATCTCCTTAACCGCTTCCGCGAGAGCAAAGCGCTCACAGACGAGTTTGCCGAAGAGTTCTCAAACGTCTTTGCAAATTTTGCAAAGGAGTTTCAAGCTGGAATAGGCACCGTTGGCGCTGCTTCTACAAACGGAGCTGGAACACTTTCTCACGGAAGTTCACAAGCTCAAGCTTCTGCTTAGGGAGACCAATTCCTAAAGGGATAAAACTTCAATGCCTGGATTAAAAGACATTAAACGCCGCATTAAGTCGGTCAAAAACACAAAGAAGATTACGTACGCTATGAAGCTTGTATCAGCAGCAAAGCTGAAAAAAGCTCAAGACGCCGTAAAAGCTTCTCGTGAATACACCGATGCGCTCGGAGAGCTTCTTGCAAACCTTTCACGTGAATGTGAAGGGGCTGACTTTTCTCACCCCCTTATGGAAGCCCACACGGAGGTTAAGAAAGTTCGACTCGTTGTTGTTGGAGGGAGCCGAGGTCTATGTGGTGGGTATAACACCAACGTCAACAAGCGGATCGTAAAGGCGCTCGATGAGCTCGGAGAGAAGCATCCTGGCGCCATCATTGAAACGGTAATACTGGGCAAGAAGCCAGCTGAGTTCTACCGGCTCCGTGGGATGAAGTACATCGCTTCACACGAGGATCTTCCAGAAGACGCTAATCTTTGGCCTATAGACGATATCTGTCTCAGCCTAGAGTCTGACTTTCTCAAAGGAGAAATTGACGAGGCATACCTTCTCTACACCCAATTTCGCTCAGCAATGTCTCAATCACTTCGAGTAGAAAAACTCTTGCCGATGGACAGTAGCTCAAGCGAAGAGGAAGGCACCGAGTTTGGCCCTACTGGGCTTACACTCTTTGAGCCCTCACCGGAGAAAGTTTTTGAGCAAATTGTTCCTCGTATTTTACGTACAAAGGTTCGCCAAGGTGGCCTTGACGCAAAAGCAAGTGAACACGGAAGCCGCATGGTCGCTATGGACTCTGCTACAAAGAATGCAGGAGAGCTAGGCAACAAGCTTCAGCTCAAACATAACAAACTTCGCCAAGGTGCTATTACCGCTGAGCTACTTGATATCATTGGTGGTGCCGAGGCAGTTGATTAAACATATTTTTCTTACTCAATTATAAACGAGGATAAGCATGACAAACACAAGTGGAGTAGGACGCAAAGGAAAGATCGTACAGGTACTTGGCGCCGTTGTAGACGTTGAGTTCCCTCAAGAAGGCGGAGTTCCAGCCATTTACGACGCTCTCCTTACATCGAACCCAAATATCGACGACAAAGAGAACAACCTAACATTGGAAGTGGCACAACACCTCGGTGATAACCGTGTGAAGTGTATCGCTATGGACTCCACAGAAGGTCTTGTTCGTGGCAAAGAGGTTGTTGACACCGGTGCTCCTATCTCAATCCCTGTTGGAGAAAAAACTCTCGGACGTATTATGGATGTGATTGGTCGCCCTGTGGATGAAGCTGGTCCAATTGACACAGACCTTCGCTTACCAATTCACCGCGAAGCTCCTGCTTTCGAAGAGCAGTCAACGAAGAAAGAGATCTTTGAGACAGGGATTAAGGTTATTGACCTGCTCTGTCCGTACCTCAAAGGGGGAAAGATCGGACTCTTTGGTGGTGCTGGTGTAGGAAAAACAGTTGTTATCATGGAGCTGATTAACAACCTCGCCAAAGCACACGGTGGATATTCGTGTTTTGGTGGTGTTGGTGAGCGTACCCGTGAAGGAAACGACCTCTTTCACGAGATGAAGGACTCTGGAGTTCTTGATAAAGCGTGTCTCGTCTACGGTCAGATGAACGAGCCTCCAGGAGCACGTTTCCGTGTTGGTCTTACTGCTCTTACAGCAGCTGAGTACTTCCGTGATCAAGAAGGGCGCGACGTACTGCTCTTCGTTGATAATATCTTCCGATTCCTCCAAGCTGGCTCAGAGGTATCTTCTCTCCTTGGCCGTATGCCGAGTGCTGTAGGGTACCAGCCAACTCTTGCAACTGACATGGGAGAGCTTCAAGAGCGTATTACTTCAACGAAGAAGGGCTCTATTACATCCGTACAAGCTGTATACGTACCTGCGGATGACTTAACTGACCCAGCTCCTGCAACAACCTTTGCTCACCTCGATGCACAGACGATTCTCGATCGTGGTATTGCTGAAAAAGGTATTTACCCTGCGGTTGATCCTCTCAACTCCACATCGACTATCCTTGAGCCAGATGTTGTCGGTCAAGAGCACTACGATGTAGCGCGAAAGGTTCAACAAACTCTTCAACGCTATAAAGATCTGCAAGATATTATTGCGATTCTCGGTATCGATGAGCTCTCTGAAGAAGATAAACTCACCGTTGCAAGAGCTCGTAAGATTGAGAGATTCCTCTCTCAGCCGTTCTTCGTTGCTGAACAGTTTACAGGAACACCTGGTATCTACGTGAAGCTTGAAGACACGATCCGCAGCTTTGCTGAACTCGTTGACGGCAAGCACGACGATCTTCCTGAGCAAGCGTTCCTCTACGTTGGAACAATTGAAGAAGCTCGTCAGAAGGCTGAGGAGATGGCTGCAAAACTCAAGAAAAAAGCTGCTTAATTTTGTTGAGGCACATTGATGGCGAACTTAACGCTTGAAATCTTTACTCCTGCTGGGCTTGCGCTCCAAGATAGCGCAAGCCAGGTGACACTGCCTGCTGAAAACGGTGAAATCGGTATATTACCTGACCACATCCGCTACACGGGGCTCCTTGGCACCGGACTCCTTGAGTACTACTCAACAGACGAGAAGAAACCAAAGAGACTTGTGCTCTCTGGTGGCTTTACCAATGTGTCTGAGAACAAAGTTACCATCCTCGCCGATTCAATCGATCTCCTCGATGAGGTCGATCGCAACAATTACGCAGAAAAGCGTTCTGAGTACACTGAACTTGTTGCCAATGGTGTTTATGATGAGCCTGAGTGTGTGCATGCCCGGACACAACTTGCCCGTATCGAGGCCATAGATAAGCTTATTTCGCATTAAGCGAACCTATTCTTGCTCTTGCCCTACTTCTTGCTCCGATCTCAAGGAGCACACCTAATCTCATACTTATAGTTGAGGGGATCAATTTATAAAACGTACAAAGAGCTACTTCTGTTGTTGCTCCAGGATGGAAACAAGAATCATGTACAGAGGCAAGAATCTCGGACAGAGAACATCCTCTCAAAGAGCAAAAGAGAATCAGGGGGCATCTAGTAATACGTATTTCAATTGTTCCTCGGATTATTGGGAACAACAGCATGAGGTTTGATAACAAGCTTGAAGGTAAGCTCAGTAATTTTTTTGACAAGTAAAAGCAAGCGGTTATACTTGCCTATGTTGTAATAACCAGCCAATAAACAATCAGGCTGAGGTTATTTACTCAACTGTTAGGCAGCGATACGAATAACTAGACATGTTGGAACCTCAACAATCATTCGAAAAGATCTTCCTAGAGCTACACCCTGGTGAGCTGAAGATCCCCGAGGCGGACGCTGCTTTGGTAGCGCGGGCAACGGTTGAGCGAATCGAGAATCCGTCCTACGAGCAATATCGTGAGTGGCACGACCAAGTAGGGCGTCCTTACAATTGGCACACCCGAGCTCGAATCAACGACCGTTCGGCTATCGAAGATTTGCTTGCTCAAGACGACACGGAACTGTGTCTTTTGAAGCTTGATGGCAATGTGGTCGGGTACAGCCTTACGGAAATGGACGAGAATAGGCGGGTTGAAGTCTCAGATTTTGGATTTCCACCTGACAAGGTCGGGCTTGGCTACGGGACTGTCTTCTTCCCAATGGTCGTCCAACGATTGCTGGACAATGGGGCTGACTCTATCTGGCTTAGCACCAGATCGACTAACGACCCGAGAGTGCCAAACTTCTATGAAAAATTCGGGTTTTCTATCTATAGTCGTGAAACCGTTTCGGGCACTCGGCATTAGATGGGCTGCCTAACAAGCAAGTTGAGAGGGATGAACCTCCCCCCAAAAAGTGGACACCTCCTAAATTGTAATTAGGAGGCAAAATGAAGACCCTTTCGAACAAACACACCTTTTATAATTATCAATTCAAGTGGACAGCTGTTACACTA
>JAUIBK010000005.1 GCA_030428205.1 bacterium | reverse complement strand
CCACCTTTATCTCGATATTGAGGGAGCAATTGATCACACATGCGATTTAGGAACCTATCAGTTCCTTAAAAACTCAATCGTACTCAAGGGGAGAACGAGCTTCACAAATGTTATGCAGTTCACAACTGGAATGACGTTGAGAGCTGAAGAAGCCAACCAGACCATCTCTTCTCGTGTAAAGAGGAAAAAAGCCCTCTCAAAAAGACAGAGAGCGAAGCGTAAAAGCCTCAGGAAGCAGATCAGTGCACAAGCAAGCTTTTACGAACAGGAAGCAGAAGCTGCCTGTGAAGCAATCAGAAGCTCTCTTATAAGGAAAAAATAGAGAGACAGGGGAGGGAAAGGCTTGGCAAGAACGACTATTCGAAATCCTCGTCTTCTTCCTCTTCGGACTCAGTCATCTTCTCCATAGCTCGGTTAGCATCAAGATAGAGCGAAGGGACCTTATCAGGGGTGATATCACTCTTTGACTTCGTAAGCCAAGCTTGGTCGGTTCCTCTCGTGGGTTCAGTTTGGAGCTTCTCAAAGAGAACAGTGAGATTCGACTCTAATGGATAATAGTTCCCTCGGTGAGTGATTTGAGGAATCTCTCCTGTTTCAATGAGAGTATCAATCCATAATCGAGTAATCTTAACCCGATAGAAACGATCTTCTTTAATCTCCTCCTCGGGGGTCCGAGGATCGAGGCCAATAACAAGACTTTCAGCTAGTTCAACTCCAAATCCAAGTGACTGGAGGAGAACTGAAGCAACTTGCATGCTTGTACACCCCCATCGACTTACTTCAAAGTCGATATCAAAAGAAACATTGAGCTTTGCACGGTGACGGGAATACTTGCCATAACCGTCTGAGTCGTGAAGGAGAAAGGCGGTCTCAGCAAGATGACGGATACCGCCAATCATTATTCCCCAACCAACCCCAATATGTGGTATTGCTTGGCCGACAAAAGCACCTATATTGACATCTCGTTGAATGTTAAAAACCAAGTTCTCAAAAAGATCGTTTTTAGAGCGCTTACGACACCTTCGAAAAAGAAAAGCCATCGCCAGAAGAGAGGCTAGTTCGTAAGGAGAAAAGAAGGCCGCGAGCTTCCTTTTAGAGATATACTTTGTTTCTTCGACCTTGTCGGGAGCGAGAGTTTTAGCCGCAAAGTAAAACATAGCCTTGAGACTTGGTGAATTAAGAAGCAATGCAGCTTGAGTAGCGTTTGCATTGGTCATCTCGCCAGTTTCTTTCTCATCTACGAGCAACATCCGGATTGACGAGGTAAAAGCAAACGGCATTTCACCAATTTTATCAGCATACGCACGGGCGACTTCCCAACTTTTTGGCGTATTAAGCTCTTGAGGTGTTTCTGAGGACATCGGTGTACCTACAAATGTTACCTATATAACTCTAGCTATCGGCACAGAGATGTAAAATCATCAGCCAAGATCGACACAATTCACAAATAAAGGCCAAAATCGGCAAAAAATTCCCTCAAATGAAGAGAGACGGTGTTGCTAGGCTCGTCAAATATTTTCATTTGCGGCAATTTGACCACACCAATAATGATCGGCCGACCAAACATACTATGACACTAACTTCACGAACCTGTCACCGGTTAATGATCTGCGCACGAAATTCAAATCTCGTGGCTCTCCTTTTGTCATCAGTTATGCGATAAAACAACCACAAGAAGATCGTGATCAGAAAGAACGCTCCCCTTAAGCACCTGAAAATACTCCACGATATGTCTATTAGAGAAAGTTAATCAAAGGGCATGCTGTAACACAACAAGCGGTGAGTCTGATAACTGAATAGCAAAAGTACGAGTACAAGTTGAGGTACAAACAATTACAAAATGACAGATGTGTGATTGAAAAGTTACTTCTTAAGAAAGGACTTCGAAGGTGCTCCACTTTTAAAAACTCCTGTGAATCGGAGAATAAAAAAACCTTTTCAAAAAAAATGATCATCAAATTAATGTCTTGCCAATAAATTTTGTAGATGGCAAGTATAACGTAACCAGGTTTGTAAAAACCTGGTGTGTTTTTTTATAAAAAAACAGTCTCTGTTTTTAGGAAACGAGACTGGTGTGATGGAATAATCCAGAGCACTGCGTCGAATGTTTCATGTCTAAGGAAGAGAGTTTGACCCTTTCTTCTCTAAACAGAGACGGCAAGATCGGGTGAGACTGATAAGCAAGTTCTCCTCATCAGAGTTGATGAAGAATGTCCTTGCTTGGTTAAGATGTACAGTCACACTTACAAGAAAGAGGGGGTTCCTCTTTCAGATCTTGCTCAACTAAGTGGAGAAACGTGAACATGGCTACAAGGAAACGTAAAACTTCGAAGTCTTCTTCGAAGAAGAAGGCTGCTCCGAAGAAACGGTCCGCAGCAAAGAAGCGTACTACTCGCCGCAAAAAAACTTCTGCAAAGAAGAAAACAGCAGCGAAGAAGAAAAGAAAAACTACTGCTAAGCGTAAGACTACAAAAAGAAAGTCTACTGCGAAGCGTAAAACATCTGCTAAGCGTAAGACTACAAAAAGAAAGTCTACCGCGAAGCGTAAGTCAACTGCTAAGAAGCGCAAGTCTACTGCTAAGAAGCGTAAGACTACCGCTAAGAAGCGTAAGTCAACTGCTAAAAAGCGTAAGACTACTTCTAAGCGTAAGGCTTCAACAAAAAAGCGTAAGACTGCTGCTAAAAAGCGTAAGTCTACTGCGAAGCGTCGCAAAAAGACTACAGCAAAGCGTAAGTCTACTGCGAAGCGGAAGACTACAAAGCGTAAGTCTAGCGCTAAGAGAAAAACTGCTCGTAAAGCAGCTCCTAAGCGTCGTAAGAAGGCGGCTCCAAAGCGCAAAGCTACAGCTAAGCGTCGCACAGCTCGCCGTAAGCGAAAGTAAGCTAGTAAGCGATTTTTCGCTTTACGCTTTCAATTCATATTCTTGTAGAGTGTGAGTTGATAATGGGCCCCCGGTCGAAAGATCGGGGGTTTTTTTATGCGTGCTTCTTTGATTTCGAGCCCGTGGAGGTGAAGGAGATCTCTTGCGAGCTGGAGAGGCACATGATCACGATTTTGACATCAGAAAAGTGCTCTTCTATACTCACAGCTATCTTTTTACACATGAAGAGAGATACTATGAAAGCAAATGAAATCCGCAAAGGCACTGTCATTGTACACAACAATACTCCATATCGTGTCATGGATTTTAACCACGTCACCCCAGGTAAGGGCCAAGCTGTTGTTCAAACCAAGCTGAGAAACATGCTCAATGGTAGTCAGACCGAAGTTCGCTTCGGTTCTACAGAGTCCGTAGAAGAGGCTGACATCTTCTCGTATAAGGCAACCTATCTCTACAGTGACAGTGATGGATTCAACTTCATGAATTCTGACTCCTATGAACAGCTCGCTTTAACCGAAGAGCTCCTGGGTGATGCGGTGTATTACCTGCAGGAGCAAATGTCAGTAGACATTACGACATATAACGGAGAGCCTATTGGGATAAAACTTCCTCAGACCGTTGTACTTACCGTTATTGAGACCGAGCCTGAGCTTAAAGGAGCCACAGCCAGCAACTCTCCTAAGCCCGCTATTACTGATACTGGACTGAACTTAAATGTCCCTCCTTTTGTGAAGCAGGGGGAGAAGATTGTAGTCAACACGGAGAGTGGGGAGTATATTAGTCGGTCGGATTCTTAGGCCGCATTACTCATAAAGGCTACTGGCTAGAATCCCCTCATCTTATACTTTGACTTTGTCTTGCTCAGGTTTGGCGCGGTGCTTTGTGAGAGCAAGACTAAGATGAAGAGTGGGTGGGGGATAGTGAGAGTTTGACTTAGAAACCGATATCTACACTTGCGCGTTGGGCGGCCTGCCTTTCGGTTCGTAGCCTCGAACCGAAGAGTTGTCCTCCAGAGAAAATGACGCGTAACTCGAAGCGACCACTATCGTCAGGACCGTCCCTCAGTGGAAAGGCGAAGTCAACTCGCACCACTCTTTCTCCGGACGAACGTGGAAAGGCAAAGCGGAGCCCTACACCGACGTCAGCATAGAGCTCGTCTTGAAAAAGCTCATCTATAGGACGAAAAGTAGCTCCACCTACGTCAGCAAACGCAGCAGCTCCTATACTAATAAGATCAAAAGCATTCTCCATGAGGTGGATACGGTCCTCAAAAGATGCACCAAAACGCTTATCACCACTAAACGTGTTTGCTTTGTACCCACGCAGGACGTTCTGTGCTCCCACGATAAGCTCCCTGTCTTTGTCGAGCTCATTTCCATAGTCAACGAAGAAGTTGAAGGCCAGGGTGTGCTTGCCAAGATAGAAATCTTTCCAAAAGAGTGGGCCAAGCACAGAGTATGCTTTCGTTTCAAGGTGGAAGAGAGAGTCCTCAAATCCACTATCGACAAGACGGCTTGTTACTGCTAGCTCACCGCGAACAAATGTGCCAGAGGAGATACGAGAACCAATAGAATATCCGGTATGAAGCAGGAGAGCGTCTTCTCGAGATCCGAGTGCCTCAGGAGCAAAAAAGACCTTCGTAGCATATGTCTGCCCGAGATTGTAATCCTCGACACGTGAAAATCTATCGATATAGTTCATTGAGACAAAATCTTGCTCGATACTCTCAAAGCCGAGCCAAGGACCAGAAAACCTCCGATTGTCTGCAACAAGTGAGGGATCTTGTGTCAGGGTTGATGGATCAATATCGAGGTCTGCGATATCCCCAGCATCCCCAAGGCGAAACCTTGAGTCTTCGTACTCATAACCGAAAGAAAGGCGATGAGTTGTGTCTTCGGGGTTCCCAAAAGAACGAGAAAACGCGACATCAAAGAGAAGATGCTCCTTTCCATAGATAAATCGCTCATCACCTGAGTGCCACAGCCTCTCTAATGTGTCACCACCGTCGAGTGTTATTCCCCAACTAGACTCCTGCACAAGACTTCTGTAGGGGTTTCCTATTTCGATAAGCCCTTCAGTACCTTCACTTCCATCAAAAAAACCAGCGAGAAACTGGTTCTTCGTTTCAAAAAAGTTCCGACTATCGTACACGGCTTGTACGGCATCACTCTCTTCCTCTTGTTTGTAGAGGAGCTCTAGTCTCTTTCCATACCCAAGTAAGTTGCTCTCGGCAAGACCGACTGACTGCTTCGTACGACCGTCACCAGACGAATAAGAGACCTGAGGAATGATTGTCCAAGTCTCTTGACCGTGGATGATGATATCGACGAACTCCCCATCGACGACTTCCTGAATAGAGACGTCTCTGAGGTAACGTAACTGGCGCAGTACACGCTCACTTTCTAGAACAAGGAACTGCTCATAGTCGTCCCCCTCTCGAAAGAGAAGCTCTTTTCGTAAAACAGACTCTTGCGTGTCTAATTTGAGGCTATTGACCGTCTCATAGAAGCTATTTTTGGGCTTATCGAAAATCTGAAGAATCTCAAAAGAGATCGAGCGTATCGTACGGTTTCGTTCTTGAGCAACGACAGGGGCAGGGGAGGCGAAAAGCTCGAATATCAAGAGAGCAATTATTAAGCCTGACCACATAAAGTGTCGATAGAAGTCTTTGAACATAGAGCCAAGGGTATACGGAGAGGACGGTTCTCACCAGCCCTTTGATCTCAAGGAAATGCTTGGCGAACCTGCTCATATCAAAGTACAATACTCATTGTGTCACAGTAATAAAGGTCGAATCGTTATGATAGAAGAAACAAACACCATATCAGAAACCAAGATTCGTCTAACCGATAGCATTGCCAAGTATCTCTATCTTGGAAACATCCTCGAAGAGAATATCTTTCCATACCCCAAAATCGAAGGTGAAGAAGCTGAAACACTCGAGATGGTACTTGATTCTATCGACAAGTTCCTAGAAGGAAAGCAAGACCAGTTTCGCGAATTTGACGAAAAGGGGGCTCAAAGCGATGAGTATCTACAGAATCTGCGCGAACTCGGTCTTTTTGGGCTTATTATCCCTGAAGAGCACGGAGGAATTGGTTTCTCGAACAAATCATATTCAAGAGCCCTACAACAAACGAGCCAATATGACGGGTCAACTTCTCTAACCATAGGCGCTCACAGCTCAATTGGTATGCGAGGATTACTCCTTTTTGGAAGCGACGAGCAGAAAGCTCGCTACATGCCACGATTGGCCACAGGTGAGATGATTGCGGCTTTTTGTCTTACTGAACCAGGTTCAGGTTCTGACGCTGGTTCGATTGCAACAAGCGCAGAGAAACAACAAGATGGCTCTTGGGTTCTTAATGGTGAGAAAATTTGGATTACCAACGGCCCCTTCGCTGATTTCTTCACCGTCTTTGCTCGTACTGATTCTGATTCAGGGAAAATTTCAGCCTTTATTGTCGAGAGAAGCTTCGGTGGAGTCACCTCTGGCCCAAAAGAAGATAAGATGGGAATCCGCGCCTCTGGAACGTGCACCATTTCATTTGAGAACGTGAAGGTCCCCCCAGAGAATCTCCTAGGCGACGAGGGGAAAGGCTTTAAGGTCGCTATGGCAATTCTCAATAGTGGTCGAACTGGTCTTGGAGGTGGGTGTGTCGGTGGAATGAAGAGATGCATCAAGCTCGCCACCGCGCAAGCGTCAGAGAGAAAGCAATTTGGACGTCCTATCTCTGAGTTTGGTTTGATCAAGAAGAAAATTGCACAGATGACAGTCGACTGCTTTGCGGCTGAAAGTCTTGTTAATATGGTTGCCTACCTGATTGACTCTGGTCACGAGGACTATTCTGTTGAAGCTGCTATGAGCAAGATCTTTGCAACGGAAGCCCTCTGGAAACACGCCAACGAAGCACTGCAAGTGGCAGGTGGTAGCGGTTTTATGAAAGAGTATCCATATGAAGGAATTGTCCGTGATTGCCGTATCAACATGATCTTCGAGGGCACTAATGAGATTTTACGTCTTTACGTAGCACTGAGCGGCTTTCAAACAGCTGGGGAATACCTCAAAGAGATCGGAAAAAGTGGGAAAAATATTTTCAATGATCCAATCAAAGGCTTTGGAGTTCTCTCTGACTACGCCTCAAAGAAGCTGACACAGCTCACATCTGTTGGACGTGACCGGCTCGGGTTCGTACATCAAACCCTTTCTGAGGAAGCTGAAATCTTTGAACAGTACACTGTCGAATTTTCAAAGTCTGTTGAGGCTATTCTCCGCAAGCACGGAAAGAATATTATCGGGAAGCAGTTTGCCTCCGAGCGAATTGCAAACACAGCCATAGACATTATGGCAGGGCTCTGTGTTCTCTCGCGGGTCTCATCGCTCATTGAAGAAAAGGGGGAGCCTGCGTGCGCGCAAGCGATCTCAATTGCAAGAATCTTCTCTCAACAAGCAAAGAGAAGGATGAACCAAAACCTTCGACGCATAGATAAGAACGAGGATGAGGCTCAAAAAGAGCTGGCAAATTACATTTTTGAAGAGGGCAAGTATCCTTGGGACGTTCTGTAGCCCCCAGAATTCATACCTCCTCGCTCGCGTCAAACGGACTCAACCTGCTCGGCTTTGTGTTTTGCAATGCCCTGTTTTTTTCCTTGCTGTTTCTCTGGTACCACCTCTATAGCAACATCCGAACCACAAACGATTTTGTACAATACTGGACAGCCTTTCAACTAGCCTGGAATGGAAGTAATCCTTACGACTCCTTGCTGCTTCTCAATGAGCAAAGATACATCCTTGATGACATAACCAAGGCAGTTATGATGTGGAATCCTCCTTGGATCCTACTCGCACTCACTCCATTACTGATCTTTTCGTACTCCATCTCTCTCTTCTTCTATCTCTTCTTGGGAATGCTCACATTCCTCTCTCAGTATTGGATAACAGCAGTCTCTAGCCACTCTTCGAGATCGCTTCCTTCGCCTCGATCTTGGGCGCTCTTTCTTTTTGCGGTTTTTACTTTTTATCCAACACTTGCGGTCGTTGAAGCTACTCAGTCGAGCATCCTCGTTCTCCTTGGCGTGACCCTTGTTCTGGTGTCAGAGCAAGCGAAACAGAGAGCCCTTCTTTTACCACTTGGTTTCCTTCTCTGCGCGCTTAAACCGCACATCTCATGGCTCCTCCTTCTCTTCTTGGTGGTCTGGGCACTTAGAAATCTCACAAAACGAGAAGCTCTTGTATCGCTATTTGTTTTTATCGTTGTCCTAGGTTCTGTTGAGCTTGCTTTCCCAGGTATATACCTTTCTTGGATCACTGCAATCGCTCAAAAACCGACCGATGCGGTAGCGACATTCGAGTGGATTCCATACTCACTCAACCAGGTACCATACTTCATGTGCTCCTACCTACTCGAGCGACCCTTCACGAGATCATTTGCCACTACGACTTCTCTCTGTATGTTAGGATTTGGGCTACTTGTTTGGGGCTTTGCCTGTAGGCCAAAGATAACCTCTTTCTTCTCTGGGGTAGGGGCGACTCTTTGTGTGTCACTCATGTTTGCGCCACACCTCTTTCCTTGGGACTACGTCGTCCTTCTTCCATTCTACCTCCACTTTATTTTTCCTCAGAGAGGCGTAGAAGGCACGGTTTTGACTGGCAGCTCGGCAGCGCTGCTCGCATCTAATCTCGTCTTGATATTTTCAGAGCTTTTCGTGGGAACCTGTTTCTACGTGTCCTGGATCTTCCCGAGCATTACGCTACTCGTTTTTCTTCGTCACGGCTCAGTGGGTCGAATACGACCGATAGTAGCTGAGAATGAGAGATAGAGTCCGTGTCGGGTACGATGAAAACTCTCTGTGAGCAAACAAAGCGCTTTAGGTCGGAATAGGTTCAGCGCACAAAACGCGGACTGCTTTCTTTCTGGTCAATCGGAGACGCACGGAGTCACCACAGCATTCTCACCGAAAGACCCCCTACTTTTATCCCGAGAATTCCACTTCTCGGGAAGTAGGGCTCCGATCAGCGAAACAGAAGCGATGAGCCAAGCTCCATGGCCTTCTGAGCTAAGAGCTTGCCGTTGGCTTTTCCTGTTACAATTGCTGCCGAGCCCCATTCAACAAGCTTCGCTGCGCCGGCCGCTACCCAGCCCCAACCAGGGATAAAGCTACCAATCGTACTTATGAGTCCAGTGGCCTGAAAAATCCCCTTGAGATTCTTCTGCACAAAGCCGGCAAAACCACCCCGACGCTTATAGTAATATGAAACAACGCGGCCAACTTCAGAATTAAGCTCCATCTTATACTTACGACGACCATCAGAGACCGAATACCCATCTTGAGGATTCTTAAGAAAGTCCGAGAGCTCTTTTTCGTGACGGCCAATAAAGGTCTCAACCCACTTATTAACGTTGTCCTTCTCAAAGCTGGCTTCAGCAGCTCTTGCAGGAAGCTTATCGACCGAAATGCCTGTCTGAAGGCTTATAGCAGCCAATTTTCGGTTCTGCTCTGGGCTTAACTTTGGATTTCTTAGCCGAATAAAGCCATCCTTGCTCCAAGCAAGAAACCCATTTTCAGAATCGCCAAGACCTCCATTTCTTTCCGCAGCGACCGCTACTTGCTCGCCCCACTCAGGGCTCATCATGTTTGCGATACCGGCCTCTGAAAGCTTTCCAGCTATCTCCGGAGTCGGAACAAAGCCTGCGTTATACTCATTCTCAATTGGCTTTGCTGTGCTAAAACTCATCTCAGAAACAGATTTACTGCCGTAGCTCAGACCACCTAACCCAACGGGTGAACCGCTCTCGTTGGCGACTGGTTGGGCGAAATACTGATTGAGGGTTTTGTTTAGTTCCTTCGGGTTGAGGTTAAACTTAATCTGAACAGAACTTGTATTTTTGACCGATAAGCCCCCTTGCTGTTGATGTAACGAACCGACCCGTGGCGTATAACCGCCTGATGATACAGATTGAATTGCAGACATAACGACTCCAGAGAGATAGAAGATTGATTAGCGTGTGTTTCTACTCTCTGTTCGTAGTTCTGGTCTGAAAGTTTCGTGCAACTTCGCGTAAACCTTTGGTCTAACCGCAAAGACGCTAAGTCGCAAAGAGCTTTGTCCCAGGATCTTAGCGACTTAGCGTCTTTGCGGTTAAATCCTTATTCGTTAATCAGCGGGATTTTATTGAATTCGTCACCAACTGCCCACAAGCAGCATCGATATCTTGCCCCTTTGACCACCGAATAGTCGCCGTAAGCCCCTCTTTCATAAGAGCGCGTTGCCAGTGGCGGGCCTTATCATCTGATGGTGACTCAAAACCAAGACCAGCATTCGAGTTGTACGGAATAAGGTTGACCTTACACGGAATACCTCTCAGCAGCTTTGGAAGCCTGCGCAAGTCCCCTTCTGTATCGTTTACCCCACCGAGCATAACATATTCGATCGTAATTCGTTTACGTCTACGGAGCGGAAATTCGCGGAGTGTTTGTAGGAGGACTTCAAGTGGGAACTTGCGGTTGATAGGCATAATCTCAGAGCGAACTTCATCTGTGGTAGCGTTAAGAGAGACTGCTAAGTTTGCCTCAGCCGGCGAGTCTCCAAACTTCTTGATAGCTGGCACCAGCCCAACAGTAGAAACGGTAATTTTACGGCCTGACAGCCCTATTCCAAAGTCATCATTAAGGATAAGTATAGCACGCTCGAGGTTATCGAAATTATGAAAGGGCTCCCCCATTCCCATAAAGACCATATTTGAGAACATATCACCAAAATTGGCAGCATCTTTACGTACTGTGAGAACCTGCTGGATAATCTCTTCTGTTGAGAGGTGGCGTATGAGCCCCATGGTGCCCGTTTGACAAAATTTACACCCAAGAGCACACCCTACCTGCGAAGACACACAGAGCGTCATCCTGGTGGGCTGCTTAATCATAACAGACTCTACGTGATGGTCTTGAAATACTGGGATGAGGTACTTCCTTGTTCCGTCAACTGAGACTTGGCGATTGGAGTACTCCAACTCTGAAAAAGCAAACGTCTCTTCAAGCACTTCACGGTCGCTTTTTTTAATATTCGTCATCGAGGAGAGATCGTAGACTTCTTTTTGATACACCCATTGAAAGAGCTGATTGGCTCGATACGAGGAAAAGCCAAAACGCTCAGCAAGGTAGTCTGAAAGCTCACTTCTAGAAAACGAGAAGAAGCTCACACGACCAGGTGAGGGCTCAGGTACAGCGGTTTCTGTGAGAACTGGTAGAGCCATAATCAAACTCGATAATACGATAGAGAGCCCCTCAAAATATCAGCTTTTACAAATTGAGTCTAATAGTTGAGATGGCCCGTTATAAGAGACCGAACTCCTCAATTCTGAGCATAAGCGCGCTTCGAGCAGGTGGCTCACGATAAGAAACGGAAGCTTAGCCCCCTAGACGGGCCTACCACCTTCTGTTCGAGTGTAGAACAGGGAACACTATTCGTTTTGTAGCATAAACTTAATTTTACGGACCAGCTCAAGGTTGTTCTGTAGTTCTTTTTCTGTGCGCATCTCTTGGGCAACACGAGTGTGCCAGATATGGCGAGTGATCAAACCAAGTGTTTGAATGGAAAACTCTTTTTCGGGAGCCCCAATCTCATGGCGAATCTTCTCCATGCTTAAAAAGAAATCATCCCTGCCAAGATTACTTAGATCGGCATCAAGGAGGTATTTTGAGAGACGTGTATTGGGGATTTGCTCAACTCCTGGACCATTCCTGCTGGGGTACAACTTTGTATCGAGTATCATCTGCTCAATCATAATCTGTTCAGAGGCATGAAAAATGGCTAACGACGGATCGTTGTTAATTGCTTCTTGTAGGAGTCCTATAGCAGCCTCTTCGTGGTCTCTCGGCTCTTTTTCAATAAAGCCTACATCATGCCAAGCTCCTGCAATCAGCAAGAGAAGGAGCTCTTGAGCACCTACTCCATCGTGTAACGCAAAGAGAGCCACTTCATGTATAACATCGAGCGTATGAGTGAGATTGTGGTATTCATAGTGCGCTGGAATCCCCTTCTCAAGCAGGGTGAGCGCATATTCAATAATTGGAATTTTACGAGCAAGCTCGACAACATCTGCTGGTGACTCGCAACGTACTATTTCCTCTGCCCACATACGACTTGCCTGAAACGAGTATGGCGTCATTGAAAACTGAATTCGGCCAGCCAGAAAAAAACTCAGACGATACTAGAAACCAAAGAAGTTTCGAACTTTCCACAACCACCCCCTGCGGTGGCTCATCATTTCTGCAACAGAGCGAGGAGCTCCAAAAGCTGAATGATTGAACGCACTCTGTGGATGTTCTTTCATTTTACCAAACGTTCCCATAGCATGGGAACCTGAAGATGTGGCCTTCTTTTGTACCCAGTCATGGTGAGACTCCTTCTTCTTCTCCTCCTGATTGGTATCTTCCCAATCACTCAACTCAGGAGGAAGGCTCTGGTCGTATTCCCGTCTCTTTTCCTCGTGTATAAGAGTGTTATAAGCCGCCGTAATTGTCTTAAAGACATTCATACTGTCCATGCTGACCGTATCGGCGATAATTTCATCGTAAAAATTTGAGTCAGGGTGATAAATGCGAGCTATCTCCCGGTACGCTGCCTTGATCTGGTCAGTTGTAGCACGACGATCAACGCCGAGTATGTCGTAAAAAGATCTATCTACTTGCACTCTTATCGTTACTCCCCAGCCAATAAAACTGGCTTCTCCATAGGGTAGAATCGGCGTAAAGTTGCCGATTCTTTATGCTATGCCTCTAAAAATAACGGCTACACCTAGGTTAAGTGCCTGAAAAGAGGTGGGAAATAAATCAATTCCTCAGCTCTGGACAAAGCCTTGCGGGCTCTGAGGCGTCATAGAACTGCTGTAGAGCAGAAATAAGGCGCTTGTCTTGTGGGTTCTGAGAGCCAGAGCCTGCCTCTTGAAGCTCAGCGTAGAGCTCTTGAAGTGTTGGGTGGTGAGAGCCTGGAGAGTCTGAACTCCGCGAAAGTTGGAGATCGCCTCCATATCTATATCTATAATAGCTCTTAGCAAGGTCCTCGAATGTGTCACTCTCTCGATTATTCCTACCCGCATGGCGAAGCCGATAACGAGTAAAAAGCACCTTAGCATCCTTTGACCCGTTCTGTTCTAGTTCCGTCCTGTCATTGTGCTCAATAGAAGAACAGAGAGCCTCAAGTGGCTTGAAGTTATTGTTTTCATGTATACGAAAGATATGTTGCTCTATGTCACAAGTCGGTCGACGAAAAAAGTTTGATAGTTTCACGCCAGAGAGAAGATGCTTGGCGTGCTCTGCTTTTTCCTGGAGCGACTTATCAGAGCTAAGGTCATCCCCAACAATATACTGACTATGTTCGGTTCTCAGCCATCTTACAGATCGCCTGAGTTCTTCAGGATCACCGCTTTCAAGCTCACTAAAATGGTCAAGATCTATCCAAAGAGCCGACTTTCCTGACCTATCTCTTTCAAGGAGGCACAGCGATTTCTGTACACAGAGATCGTTTGAGGTGAGATCGTATTGAGGTAAAAGCTGAGCTACAATGAGGCTTTCATCCTCTTGATGCTGCGCTGCAAGGGAAATCGCCTCGTAGGGCTCGTAGGAACGTACATCAAGTGAATAGTGGTCACGAAGGTACTGAGCAAGAGCAATTGTAAGCTCTACATCGGCTCTAGATTCGTGCAACTGGGGGCCACGTAACAGGCCAAATGCTTTCGTCAACGTTTCTAACTTAAGTGAGAGCTTCTTTGAATCTCCACCTTCATGAGGTTTTCTAGGAAACTGGCGGTCTGTACAACTCAGTTTTCGAGAAGCGAAAAGAAGATCTCTATAAGAGAGTTTGCCATAGAAGTACGGGAGCACACCACTTCGAATGAAACTCGTACGAAGATATGGCAAATCAAACCTCGAAGAATTGTATCCAATAAGAGGGAGCTTTCCACGCGCTTTCTTAGTCGCTGCTTCAATAAAACTCGCTATTCGACACATCGCTTGGCGTTCACTCTCTCTCGCTACTCTTTGGTGATCGAGAACATCCACTCGGTTAGCAAGAATAGCTCCTACACGCGGCAACTCTAAGGGTGAGATTGAGATAAGCCCAGAACACTCGTCTATCGGCTTTAAGGAGTCGTCCACGAGTAAAAAGCAGTAATTCAGTATCTGTCCAATCGGGTCTTGAGATGTTGTTTCAAGGTCGTAGAAGATGGATGTCATAGGCTCTAAGTTATTGTAACTACACATATTCAATCAATATCAAGATAATATCTTAACGAATGAAGCAGCAAGAGCAAAGTGCTCTTTCACTTGTCAGCGATGTCACCATAGAGAGATACTGAGCGTCATGTCGACAGCTGTTATTCTCTTTTTAGTCATTCTCTTTCTCGCGTTCTTGCTCTTTACGACAGAGCTCTTTCCACTCGAAATTTCTGCGCTTGGAGTGCTCGTCCTGCTTGTCCTGTTTGAGATCATCTCAGCTCGAGAGGCTTTTGAGAGCTTCGGGAATGAAAGCATCATCCTCATTGGTTCCCTCTTTGTTCTTGTTGGTGGACTCCGAAGAACCGGGCTCATCACAAGCTTAGAATCCCACCTACTCCGAGTCAGTAAAGGGAGTAGATCTTTAAGCTTCCTCCTCGTCCTACTCCTTGTTGCTTTTTTCTCCGCCTTTGTCAGTAATACAGCAACGCTTGCGATCAGTATTCCGATTGTTGTCTCAATCTCTAAGCGGTTTGGAGACTCTCCCCGTCAGTGGCTCCTCCCCGTTGGTTTTGCCTCTCTGCTCGGTGGTATGAATACACTGATCGGAACGTCAACAAATATTATCATCAGCGGAATTTTACCAGAATACGGACTTGAGCCCTTCTCCCTCTTTACCACTTCAAGCGTGGGTTTTCCGATACTTGTCTGCGGCATAATCTATCTTATGGTTCTGAGCCGCTTTGTCCTTAAGAAAGAAGAGGATGGGGAAAATCAAAATCTCGGTGTAAAATACGATTTACGCTCCTACACATCAGAGCTTACAATAGAGGCCGGATCGTCAATCTGCAATCAAACGCTCGCAGCCTCTCCTTTGTCTCGAGAAATGCACCTTAACGTCCTCGGCGTCTTACGTGGTGACAATCCTGTGCTCGTCCCTCGTAGCACCCTACAGCTCCAAGAAGGCGATCGGCTTGTTGTCGAAGGAAATCTTCAAGAAATAAATGAAGTCCTCCAAAAGTATAAACTTAAATTTGAAGATGAGCGGAACGTTCAAATCGAGACGGACGAAGAAGATAGTAACGCAAAAAAGAAGAAGAGGAATGTTGATCTCGCCCTTCACGAAGTGCTCGTTTCATCACGCTCACTTCTCGTTGGTCGAACCCCGCGTGAAGCATATCTGAGAAATAGAAGAAGGCTCTCCCTTATTGCGATTAATCGTCAGGGTGTAACTCTCCGGAAAGATCTTAGCGATGTTCGAATAGCCCCAGGTGATATTCTTGTTGTTCAATTTCTCGATAATATCGATAACCAAACACTCGACAATCTGGGACTTATCCCTCTTCAAGAGCGCACACAGCAAAGATACCGAACCGAGCTCGCACCCGTTGCGGCTTTTATCTTCATTTTCAGTCTACTCATAGGCTCCGTAAGCCAATACCCGATAGCACTCTTTACTCTCGCAGGAGCTGTTGCTGTCGTTGTTTGTGGAGTCTTACGTAGCGACGAAATCTATCAAACCATAGAGTGGCGCGTGCTTATATTTATCGGAGCAATCTTATGTCTTGGCAAAGGCATGGATGCAAGTGGGACAGCTGAACTGCTCGGAAATTATGTTGCGAATTCATTTCATCAATTCGGCCCTCAGTATATCATTGCATTCTTTTTCCTTCTCACCTTCGTCCTAACCCAACTCCTCTCTAATCAGGCTACTGCAGTTGTTATGGTGCCTGTCGCTATACAAACAGCGACGACACTAGGATATGAGCCTATGGGTATTATCATTGCGGTAGCTGTTGCCGCCTCGTGTGCCTTCATGACACCTTTTGAGCCCGCTCTTATGCTTGTATACGGTGCAGGAAGCTATAAATTCTCAGACTTTGCAAAACTCGGAATGCTGCTAGGAGTCCTAGCCTTTCTCATCTCTCTTACTGTCATCCCAACAATATGGGCCTTATAGGGCCATGCCCCCTGCTGGCACTTCCATCAGGGAATTACTCTCCCTCGAAGATTCGCTCTATAAGGGATTCAAGAATGGAAGTTTGCTCATAAGCGTGTCGCTTTGCGGACCCTGTAGCTGTGCTTGCAGAGATTGGACGTCCGAAATAATCAAGGGTTAAGCCAAACTCGTCGAGAAAGCAGTGATTAATGAAGCGAAAAGCACCCATATTTTCAGGCTCTTCCTGTACCCAGAGGTACTCCTTAAATTTCCCTTTATTAAGTAGGTGCTCAATCTCCTCAGCTGGAAATGGGTAGAGCTGTTCGAGCCGTACAAGTGTTACCGGGGGACAATCCTTTTGGGCAGCAAGTGCGTGGGCAACGTCGTGATACATCTTACCTGTAACAAAAACTATCTTCTTTGGTTTTCCGAGACCAACTTGCTCATGAATAATAGTCTGAAAACTACCGTTTGTGAGCCTATCAACGGTGCACGCAGCTCCAGCATGACGAAGGAGGCTTTTAGGGGTCATCATTATCAGCGGTCGCTTAATAGAGGATAAGCCTTGGCGTCGTAGAAGGTGAAAATATTGGCAGGAAATTGACGGATAACAAACTACCATATTACCTTCAGCGCAAACCTGAAGGTAACGCTCAAGTCGAGCACTCGAGTGTTCCGGCCCCTGCCCTTCATACCCATGCGGGAGGAGCATCACAATACCAGCTCTCTGATTCCATTTGGCTTCCGAAGATGAAATGAACTGGTCAATGGCCACTTGAGCACCATTAGCAAAGTCTCCAAACTGAGCTTCCCAGAGGACGAGAGAAGGTGCATTAATAGTAGAATATCCGAACTCAAATCCTAGGACAGCAGCTTCTGAGAGCGTGCTGTTAATCACCTCAAAGAAACCTTTGTCTTTCGTGTCTTCTAAGGTCTGTAGTGGGAAGTATGTCTGTCCTCCTTCGTAATGTCGCAGTGCAAGATGGCGCTGACTGAAGGTTCCCCTTCCTGAATCTTGACCACAAAGGCGGATAGAGACTCCGTCATTTTGAAGTGATCCAAAGGCGAGCGTCTCAGCAAACCCCCAGTCAATCCCCTCCCCTTTGTCGAGAGTAGAAACCCGCTTCTCGAGGATTTTTTGAAGCTTAGGATGCGGTGTAAACCAATCTGGGTACTGCACGAGAGTCTGTGCAATCTCATGAAGCTTCTCCAGCGGAACTCCTGTTTGGGGGCAGTGCACTTTGATGCGCCCATGAACAGCGCAGGCTTCTCCAATGGGATCGTTTTCAGTCGTCTTTTCGTGAGCAAGATGGAAGCGAGTACGAAAATCTTCGTAAAGACCTTTCACATCGTCTTGTGTGAGCACACCTTCTTCTTGAAGTCTTTCCGAGTAAAGTGCCGCAATAGACTTCTTCTTTTTAATCTCCGAGTAAGTTAATGGTTGGGTAAAACTTGGGTCATCACCTTCATTATGACCGTACTTACGATAGCCGTAGAGGTCGATGACGACATCTCGACCATAAAAATTCCGGAATTCAAGTGCCGTTTTTGCTACCCAGCAAGCAGCTTCGATATTTTCGCAGTTAACGTGAAAAATAGGAGCTTCAATGGCTTTGGCCATATCTGTGCAGTAAGTTGAAGAACGAGACTCATCAGGATTAGCAGTAAAACCGATCTGATTATTAAGGATAATATGTATTGTTCCGCCAGTATTAAATCCATCGACACGAGCCATATTGAGTGTTTCAAAGACCACTCCTTGGCCAGCAAAAGCTGCGTCGCCGTGGAGAAGAATCGGCAACACAGATTTTCTCGAACGCTCGTAAGAGAAATCTTGAATTCCTCGTGCAATCCCCTCTACCACTGGATCAACGAACTCTAAGTGAGACGGATTTGGGGCAAGATGTAAGAGCAGAGAATTCCCGGAAGGAGCAGTATACTGAGAGTAGAACCCCATATGATATTTTACGTCCCCCGAACCGAGAGCCGTGTAAATATTCTGGTCTTCAAATTCTGAGAACACCTCTTCCAGGGGCTTTCCGAGCGTATTAACAAGAACATTCAGCCGTCCCCTATGAGCCATTCCAAGGATTGCTTCTTTTACGCCATCGTTCGCACCATACTCAAGAATGGTATCCATCATCGGAATAACTGTTTCGAGCCCTTCGAGGGAAAAACGCTTATGTCCAATATATTTTCTATGTAGTTCAGACTCAAACGCTTCAGCATCAATGATTTTTTTTAAGCGATGTGTTCGTTGCTCATTTGTATGTTGATAACCATGAATGAAGCGTTGCTCAATCTTCTCTTGTAACCACAAACGTTCTGCTTGGGTAAGGAGGTGAGTAAACTCAAAACCAATACTTCCACAGTAGACTCGTTGAAGTTCTTCAATAAGCTCACCAAGCGGCATACTCTCTCGCCCACCAAGCCCTGAGCAATTAAAAACTTTTTTCATCTGAGAATCAGTAAAGTGATAGAAATCGACTTCAACATCTTCTACTTGAGGGAGGGGGTGCACTCCAAGTGTAAGGGGATTTATGTCAGCTTTGAGATGACCACGCCCTCGAAAAGCACTAATCATGCGATATACGCGTTCCTGCACAGCAGCATCTTCAGTTGGTCCGTGATAGTAACCATTTGTTGCGCCATTAGTAAGCGCGGCTGGTGTCGACTCTCGATCAGATGGAAGCATGAAATGCTCTGTCGTGGCTGTCGGTAAGGTCAATGAGACGGAATCAAAGTATGAGGCCCACGTTTCGCCAACCAAGGCCCTATCTTGCTGGTAGAGGTGAAAGAGCTCCTCTATGTAGGCAGAGTTTGTGCCAAATTGAGATTGAAAAAGTTCTGTGATTGACCCCATGAAAGCCTCTTGAAATTTCAAGCATCTTCATTCAAAAGAAGTGCTTACATTAAGTCGACGAAAATGCACGAAAAGGTGAGAAAATTAACACCTCTTCGGCAGGTCGAGAAAATGCATACACAACAGCTCATCTCAGATGGATGAGAAATCCTTTGATTACAAGTGGGTTATAGCCTGAGATGAAATGAGATCACAAGAGAAGCCAATAAGGTAGAACGTCGTTTAGATTATGAGATCCAGCCGTTCTCCCTATACCAAGTGCCTATCAAACTTACCTCACCATCAAAGTCATTTACCGGCTCGTACCCAAGCTCTCTTCTGGCTTTGTCGATGTTAAAGCTTCTCGTCTTTGTGAAGAAATCAACTCTTCTTCGATAAAGTGGTGGTTCGATTCCAAACGGTCTACAGACAAGCTCGCAGAGCGAGCCAGCTATTTGAACAGGGAGTGCTGGGATAGCAAGTTTTGGCGCAGTGACTCCAAAAAAACTTGATATCGATTCATAAAGTCTTCGCATGGTGACTGCTGATTTACCAGCTAAGATATAGATCGCACCACTCTCCTTGGCACGCTCAGCAGCGAGCCTGAAACCGCGGGCAAGATCCGTTACCAAAACCCAGTGAAGAAATGTATTTCCAGTTCCAACTAAAGGGAAGCGTTTTTGAGCGATCCCTTTAAAAATCTTAAGTGTACGCTTATCTTCGGGGCCCCAAATCATAGCAGGACGAACAACGACACCAAAAATCTTTCCAGATCGAAAATATGAGAGAGCAAGTTTTTCGCCTTCACATTTTGACTCTTGGTATATATCCCCAGGGCGATACGCTTCTTGTTCGTCAGCTGGGGGGTTGGGGATATGGCTATGCACCCCGACGGTGCTACAATGAATCACACGTTGAACACCTGACTCTATCGCAGCTTCAATAACATTTTTTGTCCCAGTGACGTTGATATCGTAATAAACAGAATCGGGATGTTTTGCCTGTCGAAAAAGAGCGGCGATGTGAAACACAACATCAACGTCTACCATCGCAGCAAGAACTTCATTTTTATGACGTATGTCACCGGTAACACAATGAACTTCAAGCCCCTGCAAACTTGAGACATCACTGCCACTTCGATGAAGAGCAGTAACCTTAAATCCATGACGGAGAAGTTCACGGCAGAGGTGCGAGCCGACAAACCCGTTAGCACCCGTAACAAGAGCTCGTTTCCCGTGAAACACTGTATCTAACATATCTGTACCTCTTGGTACTACACTATCAGGAAATCGTAAAAAGAAAAGAGGGGGAACTCCCCCACTCAATTGAGATGGAACACAAATGTGCTTCAAATTATCAAAACGATGACTATGAGCCTGTAATGGAGGTCGGATCCGCTGTTAAAGCTGCTACTATAATAGATTCGAGATTCTCAGCTTGTGTTAGAGCAGAGCGTGCGTCAGTCGTCACTAGCTGTCGTATCTTCTGAGCTACACTGTCTGCCTCATCCTCGGAGCTAATCTGTTCACTTTGATTGATAAATGCTTGTCCTAGGGAACGGACGAGTTCGATATTCTGGGCGAGTGTATCTTGTGCGCCGTCAATTGCTTCAAGATTATCACCGATTTGATCAGCTAGCTCGTTGAGATCTGCAAGCATTTGATACGCGTCTGGTCTGGTTAAAATAGTTCGATCAACATCAAACACAGAATTGTACTCTTTTGTTGTTGTAGAAAAATTTTCACCTACAGAAATACTTTCAGAGGTAATTTCAAATCGATGAAATTTCGCCGTAGGATCAGATGAGCGATTATGTAGCTCTCCTCCAATACCAAGATAGATTGTGCCATCATTTTTTTCAGCGATAGAGAAGATAGTCGGGGTATCTCCTTGGGACTGTTGATAAAACTCTCGAACTTCATCTGTAAACTTACTCGAGATAATTCCGATCTGATCCACGCCTTCATCATTATAGACGATCGCGTAACCAGCACGTGTCTGATCCGCAGTCAACCCTTGATAGTTAGGAATAGCATTAATACCAGATTCAAGAACCTCATACGAACTCTTGTTGAGATCGTAGGATACAATGTCGTACGTACCTGAATCGTTCTCTCTGACTGTCGCAAATACGTTGGTATCAATAAATCCGTAGTTTCCAGCGAGCATACTGAAGTTAGAACCAAATTCTTCGATAACACCACCAGCAACCGTATAGGCGTTCGCAATTAATGTTCCATTGTTTCGACCACTATAGAGCACGTGAGTGCCATTCTTTTCCATTTTTACATTTGCAATAATACTATTACCAGTAAACGTCTGCGCGGTAGTTACCGAGTGTGTTGAAGGATCGGTTCCAAACTTTGAGAGGCTTATCAGGTCAATTCTTTTTCCTCCATTGCTGAGGTCCGAAACACCAAGGGCGATTTTTCTTCCACCGACTCCTATGTCTGAGACGTTATATTTTTCCGTGCCGTCGTTATCTGAAACTTGCGAGATCACTTTCCCAGCACGATCAACAACGTAGACTTGATCGTAATGAAACTGATTATAGCCAAGAAAATCTTCAGCCGATCGGATAAGAGCGTATCCACTCTGTGAATCAACCGCAAGAACAGCGTCAACACCACCATTGAGAAATGCTTCGCCATCTGATAACACATCTTGAAAGGTCGTGCGTACACTAACAGATTGTCCAGCCTCAATTTCAAAACCAATTGAGCGATATCCATTATTGTAATCGTATGTTTCGTCGGTACTTTCAATAACGTTTCCTACAGAAGTAACATATGCACTATGTGGATCGCTTGTGACTTGATTGAAAATCTCTCGTGAAGTAAGCGTTTCATCATTTTCGTTCTCGAGCACGAGAAAGTCTCGATCACCTCCTGAACTGTCATTAACAATGATTCCAACATCAATGAGCCCGTTATCAGCTCGTTGGGCAGCTGAAAGAGTTACAATATTATCCCCTGCATCAACAAAAAATTGAGGGCCAGTCTCAGCTAGCGACGTACCCAAAGCCCCAAGCGTGTACATCCCCACTCGCCCCCCACCTTCATTAGCGTAAACGAGCCTTTCTGCATTCTCAACGAACGCTACCTTTGTCACATCAATAGAAGAAATGGTTCCTACGGCCGAATTGAGCGTTGTATTCTTAATATCATAAGTAGATACGGTACCCTCACCTTCCGGATCTCCCGTATTCCAGTGTACTATTCCGATAACATCTGTACTGTAAAAATCATATGTGGACTTTGTGGCCGTAGGCTTCACAAAGCTTGAATACGTTGTCCCTGCAACATCATAAATGTTCAGAGAAGAAGACGACCCCCTCTCGGTGTAGATAATCTGTGTTCCATTTTCATTTATATGTACATCTGAATATGCAGCAGTCGTCGCAATCGAATCTACCATTGTTGTTGATACCGAGGCAGGCGAATCTCCAAAACTAGAAACCTGATACAGTTCAAGATAGCCGCTATTCGTAGTGTCCTCATAATCGACAAGAACACTTTTCCCATCAGCAGAGATATCAACACTCATAATTCGACTGGCACCGACAGTAAGATCAGAGAAAGATGTGAGTTGCTGAATAACATTACCTGCCTTGTCAGAGATAAAAAGCTGCGCATCGCCTCCTACGTTCGTTCCCAAGAAGTCATCCGATGAGACAAAGACACTATACCCTTCAGCACTTACCGCTTTGAGTTCTATGTGGTCTGTCAGTCCTGGCTGAAGCATTGTTTCAATGTTTTCAACAGCAAGCACATTGAATGTGTCATCGCCGCTTGAGTCACCATTGACATCTTCTGCAACGATATGATTCGCAAAACTCGAAACAAGGCCCTGGTTAGAATCGTAGAGAAAGCTATCTGTATGCATTACTTCATGTTTGATAACTTGTTTCTCTCCCGAATATGCACCTATAGGAATCGAAATAGGTCTCTCCGATTTAATTTCTTCACTTGCGAAAGACTTATCACCTGGGGACAGAACAAACGCTTCAAAAACAGTTGCAATCGAATATGAGGTATCCACGTCTAAGCCAGCATCTTCAAACAGCTGCTGTAGTGAGTCCTTCTCTAAGTATTCAATGTCATTGATATGAGCACCTTCAAAGATATCATTAAACTCCTTAGCCGCTTTGTCGAAGCGTCTCTGCAAATTGGCTCGTTCTTGCTTACTCTGACCTGACTTCGTTCCTTGCTCTGCAATTTCTATAAGCTCGTCTGTAATCTTCCCTAACTCCTGTAGTGAAGTACGAGAGAGGTTGAGCACTGAAGAGACAAGATTGAGGTTGTCTACAGCGGTAGTCAACGTTCTCGTGCCTATTCTAAGCGAGTTACTTATGTTCGTTGTCGATGATGGTGACAGTATTGACTTCGTGCTTCCCCTTGTGAGCGACGAAGTGTTTGTATTTCCAAGTCGATTGAGAAAATCGCCTGTTAGTACTGCACGCAGGCTACTACTTGCCATAAGAGTGGTTATCCCTAACCTTTTTGGTACTACATGAGTATGTAACCTCGTCCCTATATGAGATCCAACTTAGATTCTGTGGCTTTTTCAGTCTGTTCGATGAAGAAAAATACGAGTTTTTCGTATTATTCAGCTACGAAAGAAGACCCTAAGAACGCCAACGTTATGGCGTACAAGTACGGACATGAAACTCAGAGTGGCTGTTCCGTTCTGTGGTAATGCACACCTTTTTCTGCAAGGCAACGTAAAACAGATTCAAAGCACTCTTGGGAGGCTCCAAGAATTTCCGGCGGGTGAACTCCTGGCCGCCGAAAAGAAGTTTCGCTCATGTAACGCACCATTGCAGTAGCAGTGAATCCTGTAGTACGCGACATAGATGTGTAGCCAGTTATAAGGTCACGCTCATCATAGAGATCGTAGACAACCTGATGAGGAGTTCCGCCTAAGAGCCCAGAGACTTTGACTTGCATGATCGTAAGGTCGAGTTCGTCTTTGTCGAGAAACCAGTGTTCTCGAAACATTTCATTGATAAACTCTAGTGGCGAGAGAGTCATTCCAGAACGGGGAAAGCTTCTCTTTTCAGGTGAGAAGAAGCCTGCTTCACGGAGAAAATGCATTTTCTCTACGTGTCCAACGTACCTGAGAGTTTTTTCTTTCATGTTTTTTGCCGAGATAGTATTCGCCAGCGAACGTAGACCGTCGGTATTAAAGGCTTCTAATGTTCCAACTTTCGAGAACTCAAGTAGCTCTCTATCAGAGAGCGCTTCTCGGACTTGGAGCTCTCCGTTGACAACAAGTCGAGCTGGACGAACATACTCCTCAATGACGTCGGACGGAGAAAAAACTGCTTTGTATTCAAAGGGCCAAGTACGGATCTTTGGCAGACCGCCAACATAAATTTCAAGGTCTTCGATTTTATCAAATTCTTCTTGAAGTCTACCAGCTATCATGTTGCTCATACCTGGAGCAACACCGCAGTCATATACAACAGTCGCTCCGGTTTGTTGGGCGTTCTCATGGAGTGGCCCAGCATCTTGCGCAAAAAACGAGATATCGACAACTCGTTTTCCTGTGCGAATGAGTGTTTCAAGAGTCGAAAAACCGATATCACCAGGGAGTGCGTTAATGAAAAAATCAAATTGCGGAAGAAGTTTTGTGAGCTGCTTATTCTCAGTAAGATCAACGCAGTGTTTCCGGTCACTCAAAACACCAGAAACAATCTCAAGATTGGATTCAAAAACATCAGCTATCGAGACCTCAAAAGCACTCTCCAAGACTAAGTCTTCCGCTATCACACGACCGACACGTCCAACACCGAGTACAAGTATTTTCATGATCACTCCATATTGTGCTTTGGGCAGCTATTCTGCGACAATGGTACAAGTCCTTCACACTGGAAAAAGCTTATGAAACCTTTTCGTTCCTTACTAGTTCTTTTTTTTCTCCTCTTGTTATGTTCCCCTACCCTCTCTCTAGCTATAGAAAAACGTTTTCGACCTTTTCTACGATCTGAGAAGGGAGAGCTTATTCGCCTATCAGCTCATAGTGAACACACTTTTCAATATAACTATACACTTCCTACTGGCTATAAGATCAACGAAGAAGCCCCTTCTGACTACCAACTCTTCATCGACGATGGTGAACACGGCGCATCAATACGCTCAAATAAACTCTCATCGCTCTCTGTAGGCATTCCTTTTACACTTGATAAGCATCGAGGCAATGTTGATCTTGTATTTGAATCAACCCTTTACTACTGCAAAAATAGCGGGAAAGGACTCTGCCTGACACGCAGCTTTCGATATACTCAACCGCTCTGGATTGAAGAGCAAGGCTCCCCGCAAATCATCAATTTCTCACCTTCTCAGAACGCTTTCGCCATAGAAGAATAAGAGCACGTATGCTACCTTTAAGCTGGTCTTACACCGAGGAGAAAACAGCTCAATTCTGCTCTTCACCACTTGGCCGAAGTACTTTTATTGCTTATGCCAGTGTCCCAAAGCACTTACGGCTGAGAACCTTTCTCGATCAAATGAGCCTCAAGCTAGAATCTCCCCTCCTCATTCGTGGAGTTCCTTACACAACAACCAGAAATCTTCCTGGTGAGTCTTGGTCATTCGCTTCTGAAGCCGTTCTTTGCTCAAGTCAGTTTGTCCCTTCTCGCTCACTTCTCCTACTAGAGAAACGTGGGTTGAAGCATGGCTTTTCAAGGGAGACCTCGTTCACAGATGGAAAAGAGACAATCTCACAAATCTGGAAGAAATCTCGATACGCAAACTCTAAATCTCTCGAGTTCCTTTTTCGTCAAACCCCTACTAGCCGTGACCGCACTTTTGTTTATTATGCTAGAGCAACCCGCGAGCCGCTAGCTGCAGCCTTCTTCTCTCGTCGTGGAAAGCATCTTTACCATCTTGAGCGTTTTACACGCACGGCTCGAGCGCCTATTGGAGCCATGGAATCTCTACTTCTCCTCGCGCTGCGAACTCTCTTTTTAGAGGGAACGTCTGAAATCAGCCTCGGAGAGGTTCCCTTTTCTCGCCCATCGCACATATATCAAGACCACTACCACACGACTTCGCACAATCTCTCATTGACGATCCCACTGTTAAAATATCTTGTTGGTATGCGGTTGAACTATCAGGGCTTAAGAAACTTTAAGGACAAATTCTCTCCTCTCTGGCGACCCGTGTGTGTACACAGTACAAGAAATCTGTCTCTTGTCGATCTCTTTCTCTTAGCCTTGTTGACGAATGCTATTGCTTACCCTCAGGCGGTAAAAGATTCTATCCAGCTCTTGAGGGCTTTGAGACTCTGTGAACCAACTTTATGTCCAACTTCCTCTTCACTGTATTGCACCTGAGCCCCCATCTCCTTGAGTCGTTCAACATCTTCGCGGGCTCGTAGACATGGAACCACGTCGTCTCTGCTTCCATGAGCCCAGAATATATTTTGTACTGGTAATCTTGATGGTTGCTCATGGGGAGGAAGGTGAAAGAGAAAGCTCGCTAAAAACCCCAAGCCATCAAAATGGAGAGATTCCTTTTGTATAGCCCAAGACAGAATCCCTCCTCCCTGTGAAAAGCCAATGGCAATGGTCTTACTTGGTGAGAGATCGTAGAATGATGGAGCACGGTGACAGAACGCACTCAGAAGCTCACCGGATTTTTGAACTTCAGCATCGCTCACTTCCCGATCATCAGCAACCTGCCACCAACTAAACCCTCGAAGTGGATCAACAAGCGGGGCTTGAGGAGCAATGATGTGAAAACTCTCAGGAACAGCGCGACGAAAAAGCCACATCACATCATAGGTACCGGCTCGACCATGAACAAAATAGACAAGGGGTGAGCCCGGATCGCTTGCTAAGCGGTATGTATGCTCTAAACCGAGGATTTGAGTTGCTTCAGTATCAGCCGTAAGGTGCCCAGGCGGCGACGTACGAGCGTCGGACGAAGGTGGTTCTGTCATGAAAAAAATTTTCTACACTTGAAGTGAGTCTCTTTGCGACAAAGGTTTATCACTTTGTGCCTCACAAGTCTCGTCATTGAGTCCGGTAAGAACCAAAACTTTGTCTGGATCTACGCTCAGAAACTGACAAATTGAACGAAATGAGAAGATATAATCATCCTCTTCACATAAGAAAAACTGCCGTGCTTCCTCTTGAACGCCACCACTTTTTTTAACGTCGCTTAAAGCTGACATCAATACGGCTCGTAGCAAATCACGCTCAGGTCGAGCTGGATCGTAGCCCTGGTGGTCATCGTATGCCACGTAAATAGCTGTATCTTCGAGGTTTTTTTTCATATACGTAACTTTATCTACAGACGGTAGAATCAACTTCCCATATCGCCCATTTCTAGGGCTTCAAAGGTCTATCGACCATCTTCTTTTTTGGCTTTATTGCACGGCTCATATTTGAGAAAGATTTTTTGTTTTAAGAATTTCTCGCAATACGCCGACTTAAAATGTAAGGGAATAACGTAGGGAGCAATGGATTGGCTCCTTCCCGAGAAAGGTCGTAAAGATCTTTCTCCACTCAACAAGAGATGCCAAGGAGGGCACAATATGAAAATCGAAACAACACCGATCGATGGTATGCGCCATTACAAAGGACTCCCTAAAAAAACTGTAGAGGGAGAGCAAGAAACTGGAACACTTCAGGCTGATGCTGTTCACTTTGAAAAAAGACAAAGGCGTGAAAACTCCTCGCAACATCAAAATCTAAGACAACAACAAGAGGAACAAGACGAAAAAGAGGACCTCGGAGCCATGGCACAAGAAACGAAGCAAACTGGAATAGATCTTGTGATCTAGTGCATAGTGAAAAAATTTAGTGGACGGGGTACTAGTAACGACGAGGAACACTTTTTCGCCGAATGGCGCCCCCCGGCCTGCGACGAGCGTTCGACTGAGCTCACGCCGAAGTCTCAGCCGAGTCGAGGGACAGTACCGTTGGCCATAGCACTAGTGAAAGATATCATCAACGCCAAGGAGTTTAGATGCTTGAACCTTGATTCCGTCAGTATGAGTATCACGCGCCAACTCAAGCTCTGCCTGATCAATAACACTGCCTGAGTAGGAACCATCTATAAGCTCACGACAGGTCTGTGCAAGTTCCTTAAGATGTATTGGTTTGATGAGACAACGATCAATTCCAGCTTTGAGGTATTTTTCAATATCAAAGATAAAAGCTCTGCTACTAATCAACACCACGGGAACCGATGACTCCTTAGCTTCTTTACGAAGCTGACCTACGACGTCATCATCGGGACTATCTACGATATTATTATCGATAACAACGATGTGAACCTCTTCCTTACGTAAGACTTCAAGAGCCTCAAGCTTACTGGCAGCTGGCTCTACGCGGAAACCGAGATGCTCGATGAATCGAGTAATCATCTGACGTTCTGTATCAGCTTTTTGAACAAGCAGAATTACGTCATTATTCCCTTTGACAGGTGGAGGAGGCTCTTCTTTTTCGTGAATGAGGCTCGATGTAACCTGAATAGCAGGAAAAACGATCCAGAAACGAGAGCCCTGCTGGGGAACAGACTCAAAGCTTATCGAACCTCCATTGACTTCAGCGAGCTTCTTCGTCAGGGGCATACCAAGCCCGGTTCCAACTTGAGTAAGGGAATAGGCATTATCAACTCTCTCGAAAGCATTAAAGACCCTGTCTCTATCTGCTGGGTCGATTCCTACACCTGTATCTTTCACTGAAAGAGAGATCTTGTTGCCTGGAATGCGTTCAGCCCAAAGCTCAATTCTTCCGCCATTTGGTGTATATTTAATAGCGTTCGTAAGCAGGTTGATAAGCATCTGTCTTAAGTGGCGCTTATCACATTCGATAGCAAATACATCGTCGCTTGGAAGTACAACAAGTTGATGAGACTTGGATTCGGCCTGTTTTCGTACAACTCCCGAGATATCCTTCAGGAGCTCATTAATAAGAATCTCTGTCTTGTTTGGGACTACCTTACCGGATTCAATTTTTGCGTAATCAAGAACATCATTCACCAGTTCGAGAAGGTGCTCTCCGTTTGAACGAATCATGCCTAGGGTTTCTGATTGCTCGTCGCTGACAGGGCCACAGAGACCGTCGAGAACCAACTCTACGGCGTTGATAATAATCCCAAGCGGTCCACGTAATTCATGGCTCAGGTTGGCGAGAAATCCTGTTTTTGCTTTGATGGTTTCATCAGATGCCGATTTCATCTTGAGCAACTGTTCAGTGTATCTTGAGTTAACGATGGCGAGTCCACTTTGGAGCGCAAGCAGGTTCATCACCTGCCTATCGCCGACAGTAGGAATTCTTCCGCCCTTAAGAGCGACTCTTAAGCTCCCCAGCACAGCACCGGCAAAGGCTATAGGCTGTACAAGCACATCTGGGCTCGTGTTAATCTCAGTGCCTTCAATTGCCCCGGAGAGCATCGCTTGCGAGCTTGAGCGAAAAGGTCTTCCGACAACAAAAGAGGAGTGGTACATCCCAGACTCTCTGTCGAAAAGGGCTAATTCAGCCGAGTCCGCGTTCAACAACTGTCGACTCAAGTTAACAATCCTCTCAAGTGTCCTCGAGAGTTCTTGCTCATTTGTGACACGTCTTTCGAGTAGGTTCAAAGAGATGGCTTTGTTCTTACGATTAACCTCATTGAGAATCACAGACAACATGCGCTCGAGCGAAAGCCCCTTTGTGTGGATGCCGATACGTTCGGCGAGCCTCGACGTACTCTTTTTGACTTCGAGTCGCCAGATAAGAAACGTAAGCACAACACTCCAGGCGAGAAAGTTCAGAGCAACAAGTGGTGGTCCGTCAAGAGCTTTGACAGGGCTTCCGAGTACAAGATTGACCACCGGAAAGAGGGCAACAAGGGCGACGGCCAAAAGAGTGAAGTAAGAAACGAAGCGCTGCATAATAAGAAACTCTATCAAGAAGGGAGCAGTTCGTCGGCCCCCAACTTCATGCACATATCGACAAGAATCACCTTATCCTTGTTTGTGTGGTGGCGTTTTTTTGTTGCGATACAAAAAAAACCTGCAAGTACACTAGTTTAGATTACATGTAGACCATTAAGGATTTAAATAATTAGGCCATAGACCGACATTTAAAGCTTTCATATCAGTAGCTTATAGAAGAAATTGTACAATTGCGGTTTAAGAGCTAAGCCGATACATTCACCGTATGCTTTCTTCTGTAGTGCGCTCCCTTTCTCTTGCCGTCTTGTTGCTTGCGGTACTCCTTTTGCCATCGGCTGGTAGTGCAGAATTCCTCCGCACTGGACTCAATACACACCAATCAGCGGACGGGAAGATTAAAATTATTAATGTTTCATCTAAAAAACTTGGTACTCCTGGGATTTTTATCTACACCGGGACCTCGATTGATCTTCAATTCTTCACTCCAAACGACCTCTCTGACGACTCTGCTCAACATATTTTTATTGAGTACGACACTGAGCGCTCTCGCTACTCAAAACTCTACCTCGGTGATAATGAGCTGAGTATACACGGTAGTTTCACTCTGTTTCTCAAGAGTGGCTTAAGAATCACTGTAGACGAACAAAAAGACTCTCCCTATCTCTCTATTGCTCGTGACAATCCAAAGCTCAAAGCTGAGCCAGCAATTCTCGGTTTTAAGGGAGTCACGGCGATAATCAACGAGGTCGGCGATAAGGCTCTTGCTCTCTTAGAGGCGCGAAGCCTCTCGACCGTAACACGCGCCGTTGCTCCATACGAGGTGAGTTTTTCTGAAAAGAACAATACGGGCAAACTTCTCATTAAGGGCCGTGAGGTAAAAACAGGCCGTGTCGGTCTTGCACTACAGCAAGATACGAACATCTGCCTACAAAGAAAGGCACTTTACCTTGCAGAACGTGAGCTAGAAACTCTAAGGAAGATCTCTTCACGTAGTCAGAAGACTCAATACCTGAAAAGGTTGATTCGCAACAATACCGGCACCTACCTGGATCTCTACGACGATCTGCTCTTCTTGCGAGTGACAAAGGATATGGTCGTCTCATTCAACCACAAGACAAATAACGTCTTTGTGCTCAAGCCCGTGTCTGATTCATCCTCACAGAGACAAGCTATCTGTACTGTTCACCGTGTAGAACTCTCTTAGCCCTACTCATTCACTGCGGCTTGCTCTCTCTGGGATTTCTCTGTTCGCTTGCGGAAGTGGAGCTTAATATCGCTCCCTTCGTACTCATATGCTCTCCGTATAGCGTTCTTAAGGTACCGTTTGTAGGAGAAATTTAGCTTTGTGGGATGGTTCATAAAGAGCACAAATGTCGGAGGAGTCACCCCTATCTGTGTTGCGAAAAAGAGCTTTATAGGCTGCCCGCGATAGACTGGTGCTTGCTTTCTTTGCATAGCAACTTCCAGCACACGGTTGAGCTCAGCTGTTTGGAAACGGAACTGAGAGTGTTCAAAAATCTCTTTCGCCTTTGGTAAGATTGAAGGGCACCTTTTTCCCGAAAGTGCTGAAATGAAATGCACAGGCGCATAAGGACAGAACTTTAGCTCACGTCGCAACTCTTTTGTAAACTCCTTTGCTGTACGGTGGTCCTTTTCAACAAGATCCCACTTATTAACGGCGAAAATAAAAGGAATCCCCCTATCATGTGCAAGACCTGCGATCTTTGCGTCCTGCTCTGTAGGCTTGCCCTGTTGTGCATCTATGAGGATGATAGCGACATCAGCTTGAGCAAGGGCTCTTAGCGTTCGCAAGTTACTAAAACGTTCTAGTGAAGCATCTTCAATTTGAGCTTTCTTTCGAAGACCTGCTGTATCAACAATTGTATACTTTTGACCATCTCTGATGAGTTCAATATCAACTGCGTCTCGGGTTGTCCCTGAAATGGGAGAGGTAATAAGCCGCTCTTCGCCCAGAACACGGTTCACAAAAGTTGATTTACCAACATTTGGCTTACCAACAATAGCTATCTTGATCCCCGGATCTTCGTCCACTTCGCCTGCAGCATGCTCTGCAAGAACTGATTTCATTGCGGCAAAGAGCTCTGGTACTCCCTGATTATGTGCGGCGCTGATTGGAAAAATATTTTCGCTTATCCCGAGGCCATAAAACTCCACGGCGGCTTCTTCTGTTGAGGGCTTTTCACATTTATTAATAACCCAAAAGACAGGTTTATCTGCGCGTCGGAGAAGATCGACAACTTGCGGATCATCTGGATGCGGACCGGAGAGTCCATCGAAAATCGCCAGCACGAGATCTGCTTCTGCGATAGCAATCTGGGCCTGCTCACGAACCGACTGGGTAAACGAATTCTCTTCTTCACCAAAGAGTCCACCGGTATCAATCAAACGAAAGGTTGCTTTTTCTCTCTTTACAACAGCATAACACCTATCCCGCGTTACGCCGGGAAAGTCCTCAACAATAGCAAGTCGTCTTCCAGTAAAGAGATTAAACAAGGTTGATTTACCAACGTTTGTTCTTCCAACGATGGCCACGAGTGGGATTCGGGAATTACTCATGAGTATCCTCCGCGCTGTCTGGATCAAGTTTTGTAAGTGCCTCAGCGGCTGCCTCTTGTTGAGAAGCTTTTTTGGTTGTTCCGCGGCCCCTGCCGACAATCTCACCGTCTACTTCAACTACGGAAACAAAGGTTGGCGCGTGCTCTGGGCCTTCGACGCACTCTAAGAGATACTTTGGAGGCTCACTGTTGTTGACGTGAAGTACTTCTTGAAGTTCAGTTTTCGGATCTTGTGGAATGACATTTGAGAGCCGCTCTCCAAAATAGGTACGGATACGCTCACGTGCGACATCGTAGCCGGAATCTCTGTACATACCACCTATAATACTTTCGAATACATCAGCGAGAATTGAGGGGCGTTCATTTCCCCCATTCGCCCGCTCTCCTCTACTGAGAATAATAAACTTACTGAGCTGCAATTCACGTGAGATCTCTGCAAGCGACTGCGTGTTTACGAGGGCTGCGCGCATTTTAGACAGCTCACCCTCACGAGCTTCAACGTGATGCTCTAACAAGAGATCAGCAATAGCCAGGTCGAGCACCGCATCACCAAGAAATTCAAGCCGCTCGTAATCACTCTGGTCACCCCGAGCCTGGGCTGAGCGGTGTGTGAGGGCTCTTGTGAGCCACATTTTATCTTTAAATGTGTATCCAAGCAGACCTTCTAGTTCCTGCTGATCTCCCCCAGAGCCGTCTGGAGCCGTTTCTTCATTCTCACTCTGATCCGAGGAGTTGTCTGACTTAGCTATTCCAAATCTCATATCAATGCCCTCTTAGGCAAAAAACAAATACGTTGCATCATTACGCTCAGGTTTGACCGAGCATATGCTAAAGCAAATATACAGAATGAGTTGACTTGAAGACGGGAAAAGTACTGTTCTTTTCAGTAGTTACTGAGATCTACTCAGAAGGACAATAATCTCCAGCCGCCATATACAGCCATTTCAGGCGCATCCTGTATTACCACCACAAGATGTGAAGCATTTTGGAGTGCGCCTGGTGACACTAGTATACCCTACAACAGGGTCGTGACTCAAACATTGGCACTTTGAAAATTCTGGAGTTCTTCTCCTATCTCAATGGGGCTCACCCTTCCACCACCGAGGAGTTCTTCATTTTTGAGATCGTAAAAAACGGCCGCTTGGCCAGGAGAGACAGTTGACCACTCCTGAAGAAATTCGACTTTTGCTTGTTGAGCTCCGTCTTGGGCTGTGACACGAACTGGAACTCCACGGTGGCGGTGTCTCATCTGTGCGATCGCCTCAAATGTGAGGCCCCCTTCACTGCTCTTTTGCTCCATGAGTGGAGAGACCCAGTGTACGTTATCAACGAGGAATCCTTCTCGCTCGAGTTCATTTTTTTCACCTACGTACACACAGTTATCTTTCGCATCAAGCTCAAGAACGTACAGTGGGTGCGCCCTCCCTCCGATTCCAAGTCCTTTACGTTGACCAACCGTAAATCGGTGAATGCCATCATGACTACCGAGGATCTCTCCTGTCTGAGTTCGAATTCTCCCCGGAGGACAACTACCACCTTGTCGAGCTATGAAATCTTGTACATTACCCTGAATAAAACAGATATCTTGGCTTTCAGGTTTTTGCGCGGTAACGAGGCCAGCTCGATTCGCTATCTCGCGGACTTCTGTTTTCGTCATCTCACCAACAGGAAAGAGAGTTCTTTTGAGCTCAGATTGAGGCATGCCATAAAGAAAATAACTCTGATCCTTCTCACTATCTAAACCACGTAAGAGATGATACCCACTCTCACTCTCGCGTACACGAGCGAAGTGTCCTGTTGCAACATGAGTACATCCAAGACGAAAAGCTCTCTCTCGAAGATCTCTAAACTTGACCTTGTTATTGCAATCAATGCACGGATTAGGTGTGAGGCCCGATTGGTATTTCTGTACGAAGGTGTCAATGACTTCTTTACGAAAGGACTCTTCGAAATCAAAAACATAGTAGGGTATTCCTATAGTTGCTGCTACCTGACGAGCATCAGTAAAATCATCCGGCGAACAACAAGTCGCCTTACTTGAGCACCCACCATTTTTACGATAATCCCAGACCTGCATCGATACGCCAACGCAGTCGTACCCCTGTTGTGCCAAAAGATAGGCGGAGACCGAGGAGTCAACGCCTCCTGACATAGCAACAACGACTCTACCGCTAAGATCCATCTTTACTGCTCCACTTCCTTCATACGTTCAAGACACAAACGAATACGAGATATCGCTTCTGTGACTTCTTGCTTTTCCGCATCAGCTCTAAAGCTAAACCTAACACACTCGGCAGCTTCTTGCTCGCTTAGCCCACAAGCAGTAAGGACTGTTGATGGTAGAGGTTTTCCCGACGAACAAGCCGAGCCCGTGGAAGCACAGACCCCCTCAAGATCGAGCGCGACAACAAGATCACTTGCATCAACTCCCTCAAAACGGAGCATTGTGGTGTTTGGTAAGCGTTGCTCATGACAAAATGGAGAGGAAACACCACCAAGTTCACAAAGCTCTGCTTCGAGCTGATCTCTTCGTTCAGCCATACGGGTCACATTGTCAGCAAGATGCTCAAGGTGATGCCGTGAAGCCAACCCAAAAGAAGCAATACCAGGCACATTCTCTGTACCTGCTCTCCACCGCTTCTCCTGTGCTCCTCCAAGAATGGTAGCCTGATTGTCGATACCGTCTCGCACAACAAGCGCCCCGACTCCAGGAAAAGCTCCGATCTTGTGTCCTGAAATCGTCAAAAGGTCTACACCGAGATCTCTCAATGATACCGGAAGTCGACCTACTACTTGTACAGCATCTGTGTGTATAAGCGCCTGAGGGGCGAGCCCTCTTACCTCAGAGAGAAGGAGATCAACAGGGTAGAGAATACCTGTTTCGTTATTGGCATACATGAGTGAAATAAAGTTCGTTGTAGGGCTTACAGCTGACATCATTGCTTCAACCGTTGGCGCACATAAAGTTACCTTGGCACCAAGGGCTTTAAGTCGCGCAGCAGGCTCAAGCACGGATGGGTGCTCAACGGTAGAGATCACGTACTCTAAATCTTGTATCTTTTTTCGCCCGTTGAGTGCTTGCCAAAAAGGTAAATACAGCGCGAGATTGTTCGATTCCGTCGCCCCAGAGGTAAAGAAAAGCTCGTAGTCACCTTGTGGTGCATTGATGAGTTCACGCAAAGAGTGTCGAGATTGCTCGATCAAGGCTCGAGCTTTCTGCCCAGCACTATGAATCGCACTTGGATTATGCACAGCGCCGGAGAGGTGGGGCACCTGCTCAAGGACATCACGTAGCCCCCCGTAGGTTGCATTTGCGTCGAGATAAATTCTCATAAAACAAGTGAATGACTATTCTGATTAATCAATTCCAGCAGGAAAAGCGCGAGGAATACTTAGTATTACCACCTAAAGACCCGAAATTATACGTACACTTTCGATTCAATGCAAAAATTCGACGGTGGCTTATTGCAGATTGTAATCTGAGCTGATTCTTATGGGAATGCGCACTGCTATCATTACAAACTCCTCAGTCGGAGCAGCATCAGGCGCCTCAACGCCTGCAAGCAGCACAACCTCTGCTGGAAGTAGTGCCAGTATCGCCCAGGCAAGTACCCAGAGTGCTCAGACCTCAAAAAGCGAAAAAACCAAGACCCTTGCAGCTGAACGGGCCATTTCTACTTCTTCTCGACCTGAAGGATCCTTTGATCCGCAGAAAAACAACACCGATAAAGACGGTGCTGCCCTTACAGCTCAAAAAGAAGAACACGAAGAAGGTCGTGGGGAGGTCATTAATACTGTAGCGTAATGACACTTAACCCGAACATTTCTCTCCGAGGATAGCAACTTTATCCTCATTCGTACGATATCCGTGTAGAGAACCTCACAACGGTAACGTACCAATGAAACATCCCCAGCGCCTCCTCGTCCTTCTTCTGCTGATTTCCGGGCTACGCGTCCTCGCAGATCTCCTTCCAACTTTGACAGAGGCTAAGCAAGCCCCCAAAGATATCGAATCAAAACTCGCCACTAGAAAACGGGTACAGATGTGCGAGATGCCACAAGAACTTCTTCTAAACATCCCTCATTTTCCCAATAAACTTCTCATTCAAGTCTACAAGGAGCTATCAGACTGCTCTTTATCAATTGAAAAGCTGAAATTAAAAGGGCTCGGGATAAGACGAAAGGAGCAACTCAGCTCTTATTTTTCAAAATGAGCTTGCCTTGTTCCATCGTTGTTGAGCGTAAAAGTGAGCACAACATCACACTGCTCAAGAACATCAGGAAATCGGTCAGCCCACTCTATCAAACGCAGCGTAGTAGGATTTGGTTGATCAGAGAGCTCCTCAGGCGCTTCAACCAAACGGTAGAGATCCCAATGCTCAAGTGTGAGAGATGTAGATTGATACTCATGACACAGTACGTAGGTCGGCGATGATACCGGTGTTGTTGCACCGAGCGATTGTGCAAGATATCGCACAAAGGTCGTCTTACCTGCACCGAGTTCTCCCACGAGTGCTAAGGTGGTTCCCGGCTGTAGTTGAGCGTTCATTTCGTGGGCGAAATCCTTCAAATCTCCCTCAGACACAATCACTCTTTTCATCAGATGAACCTCTGGTGCTTTCCAATCAAAAACGAAAGAGCGGGAATAAGCTGAGAAGCAGCGATAGGTCCGCTGGTTTCTTCTGCATATATATGTTCAGCAGCTTTACCGTGAAGATAGGCTCCCAGATAAGCCGCTTCGGAAACATCTCGAGTTTGACCGATAAGAGCACCTAGTAATCCTGAGAGCACATCCCCACTTCCGGCAGTTCCAAGATGAGGGGTTCCTGCTGTAGATACTCTTCCTTCTCCACGACAGAAAAGGACTGTACTTGGCCCCTTGAGCAGCACCGTGGCCAAAGTGCTTTCAGAGAGCTCTTGAGCAGCTCTAAATCGGTCTGTTTGCACCTGGTCTGTACTTATCCTCAATAAGTGAGAGGCTTCACCGGGGTGAGGTGTAAGCAACGTGCCCTGTGTTACTTGTCTTCTTCGTGATATGTCGCTCGGCAACGACCGCAGTGCATCCGCGTCGATTACCGTTGTGAGCCCCTGCTCCTGGGCATGAGAGAGTAGATCGAGTACAAACGACTCAACCTCAGGGCCTCTTCCCAGACCAGGGCCCACGACCAACGCAGAATAGTCACTCAGGCGATCTCGTAGGTCATGTACAGCGGAAGAACAGCAACAACCACCTTGCTCAGAAAGTTCGCAGCGCAACGCTTCTGCGGGCAAGTTACTTGTATCAGTTCCATCAGGATATGCAGCGGTGACGATTCCTGCACCTGCTTGAATTGCAGTCGCAGTTGTTAGTGAAAGTGCTCCAGGCATGGAGTGTGAACCAGCGACAATCAAGAGGTGTCCGCGTGACTTCTTGTGTTGATCAGACGATACCGGCAGTAAGAACGAGTAAGTATCATCACAGAGAAGTCTATAAGATGGAGGCTCTGAGATTGAAATTCCAATATCAACGCTACGAATCTCCCCACACGCTCTTGCTGCCGGGTACTGAGTCATCCCACGCTTGACGAGCTGAATGGCGACGGTTGTATCGCTTTGAAAATACGGCTCGTAAACCTGACCCGTATCAGCATGAACTCCAGTTGGAATATCAACACTCAAACAGAAAGGCTTCCTGTCCGTTTGCTCCTGAAACAGCGACAGAAATGCCCCTATCTCACTTCGAGGCGCACTCTGCTGTCCTGTGCCAAGTAGTGCGTCTACGACAAACGATGCTTGTGAAACTAACTGAAGGACTCTTTGAAGAGGCTCTACCGATGTAAACAAATCCGCGATGTGATCAGACGGTTCACCAACGAGCTGAACATTCCCACCTACCTCTCCAAAGCGCTTTAAGTTTGTAAGCAGCTCTAATGAGTAGCGCTTCGAAGAGAAGAGATACACAGTGGACTTAATATTTTGTTCAAGGAGTAATCTTGCAAGCACGAGACCATCGCCACCATTATTACCGGGGCCAGCAAGAATAACTCCTCGTGATACGTCAACCTGTCGAGCTTTGAGCTCAGACAAAAGTACGGAGCAAACTTCGCTTCCCGCACGTTCCATGAGCTCTAAAGAAGGTACGCCATTTTCGATGGTCGTGCGATCAAGAGCCGACATCTGTGCTGCCGTAGGGAGATACGAGGAACCTGGGGAGCCGTGAAGTTGTATTCGTTCAATCGGATACATACAGAGATGGGCACCTTATAGGTGACGACTATCAGGTGCAAGTCATATACGGAATGGAAGAGATAAGTTAAACAGCACCAATTTCTCTCTCTATAACATCCGCTACTTCTCGAGCATACTGGTCGCACAATTTTTCATCTTCACATTCAATCATTACGCGAGCTTTATTTTCGGTTCCTGAGTATCGAACGAGAATGCGGCCCGTATCTTCAAGTGCACCTTCTTTCTTCTCTATCTCATCTGCTATTGCTGGGATAGTGGAAAGGTCTGGCTTTGAGCGTACTTGAATATTGATAAGTCTTTGTGGAAAACGAACAAAGTCAGCTGCAAGCTCTGAGAGCGGCTTATTGAGACGCCTCATAACCTCAACGACTTTGAGTGCTGTTAACGTGCCATCACCAGTAGTAGCCCACTCGGAGAAAATGGTATGACCTGATTGCTCTCCACCGAGAGTTGCACCTTTGGAGAGCATCTCCTCAAGCACATAGCGATCACCTACCTGAGTTCGTGAGATAGCAATCCCCTCTGAAGATAAAAACTTTTCCAAGCCGAGGTTCGCCATAACTGTTGTAACAATGTGATCACCCGGTAGCTGTCCCGACATTTTCATAAAGCGACCACAGATGGCAAGTACGACATCACCATCAAGAACAGTTCCCTTCTCATCAACAAACACAGCCCGGTCCGCATCACCATCAAGAGCAATACCGATATCAAGGTTCTGCTCGAGAACAAGTTTCTTTACTATCTCAGGATAGAGGCTCCCAAAGCCTGCATTAATGTTCCGTCCGTTTGGACTAATTCCACGAGCTACCACCTCTGCGCCTAGCTCTTCAAATGTTTGTGGCGCAAGGTGGTATGCTGCCCCGTTCGCGCAGTCAAACCCTATCCTCATACCTTCAAGCGAGAGATCTCTTGGAAAACACCCCTTGAGGTAGACAGTGTATCGACCAAGCGCATCGTCGATCCGGGTAGCTTTCCCAATCGTTCCAGAATCAGGTTTGAGTTCGTCGAGCGCCCCAGGAACAAGGAGACGTTCGATCTCAAGCTCTTTTTCGTCAGGAAGCTTATATCCATCGTTGGCAAAGATCTTAATACCGTTGTCCTCATAGGCATTATGCGAAGCTGATATCATCACGCCTGCATCAGCTCTCATGCTCTTTGTCAGATACGCGACACCTGGCGTTGGGAGTGGACCAACAAGGAGAACGTCAGCGCCCATTGAGGTGATTCCAGAAGCGAGCGCCGTCTCAATCATGTACCCCGAAAGCCTTGTATCCTTTCCAATCAGGATTCGGTGCTTTCCAGGATCGCGAAGAAAAACACAAGCAAGCGCCTGTCCAAGCCGTACGAGGGTTTGCGGATCGAGTGGTTCGCATCCTGCGATAGCACGGATACCATCGGTTCCGAAATATTTACGTTCTTTCTCCATGTGAGCCTCACTTCTTCGGTGGTAAATCGGATTTCGCTGTAAGGGTAACCGTCTCAGGGTTCACAAATACAAGTTCAATGTCGTCAGGAAGTTCAATCTGAACTCGAGCGTCAAACGTTTTACGTTTTTCATCACTCGAAATCTCGACGAATGAGGAAACAAGAGATGGTTTGAGTGTATTCATCTTCGCCTTAGGTCCTGATACTTCAACAGAGACGTGGGGCAAAGACGCGGTGTACTCAAGTTGTGAACCTTCCTGTCTCAGATCGAGTGGTATCTTTGAAAACTTCTTCTCAGTCTTAATCTGACTCACCTGCACCTCAACGGAAACCTTCGAAGGCTCAAGCTTCATGTATCGACCGGGGGTTGAAAGAGTAAGTGTTCTGGTTGTTGATTCTTGAATCGCACGCATATCGATTGCCGCTGTTTCAACAGACTCAATTCCTTCCATCTCTGATATGGGACCTGTTACCGTAATTTCTGCAGGGGTAATTGTCATTTTGTTGAGAACAAAATCTTTTCTGAGTGTACCGATACGGGGAACTTGAACAGGGAGCTGTTTTGTTATGAGATCGTCAAATACAAGCTCCATCTGAGGGGGATCGATATTAAGGACCTCAACACCAGGAGGTAAAACGAGATGTTCCGACTGCAGATTAAAAGAATACCTATCACCGACCTCTTCCGGAATCGAGACAGAAAAAGACGGTGGAGACTGCCCTACACCTTCCATAAGATGCGAAGGACCTCGGATAGTAACCTGAGCTTGCCGTATACTTGGCAAAAGAACGACTTTTGTCTGGGGCAAATTCCGTAATTCAACAGGTACGATAAGACTTATGACAGTAGAATTACTGAGGCTATTGACGAAATAAGCTAAAGCAACAGCGATAACGAGCGACCACGCCTTGAGGCTAAAGTTCTTCATGCTTCATCCCCCTGCTCATCTGAGGATTTTTTACTTGAAAGGAGTCGGTGGAGCGAGTCTCTCAACATCGAAGCATCCATATTTCGAATAAGCTTTCCATCTCGAGCAAGACTAATCGCACCATTTTCTTCGGATACAGCAACAACGATAGCATCACTCACTTCTGATATTCCGAGCGCTGCCCTGTGACGGGTTCCGAGGTTAGGATCGAGGTCTGGATTAAAGCTCAGTGGGAGCACGCACCCAGCAGCCCGAATGCGGTTTCCATCAATGAGAACAGCACCATCATGTAAGGGGCTATCTTTCACGAAGATTCCATAGAGAAGCTTACGAGCTAATACGGCGTCAAGAATCACAGCCTCTTCTACGAAATCCTCAAGCCCCACCTCTCGCTGGAAGACAATAAGTCCACCAAGTTTCTCTTCAGAGAGCCGTGAACAAATCAATGTGATATCTTCGATCCCTTTGTCGTAGATAGTTACATCGCTACGTCGAAAGAGTGGTTGAAGTCCAAATTTTGTCAATCCACGACGGATCTCATCTTGAAAGATCACGATAACGACCAGAATGATAGAGCTCAGAAAGTTATTAAGTATCCAATGCAGCGTAACTAAACCAAACGGCTTGGCTAGAAAATACATGAAGACAATGATCGTTAAACCCCCGAGCATTGGCGCCGCTCTGGTACCTTTAATGATCAGTAGCCCTCTGTAAATTAGATAAGCAACGATAAAGATATCGGCAATGATCCGTACCGTTTCCCAACTAAGGTAATGTGATGCTTGCGCAAGTTCTCCCATATTCCCGTACGGAGTAATTGGACTGAGCTTATACTGCTACAGAAATCTTCTTTCCTTCTGTTCCTGTTGCTTGAGTATCATCGGAGGCATCACTTTTGTCATTCGAACTCTTCGAAGTCGGCTCTCCTTGTCCACCGCCGCCACCACCATTGGGGTCAAAATCCTTCCCCTCAATGATAGCATCGATGTGTTCCGCACTGAGGGTTTCATGTTCAATGGCAGCTTTGGCAAGAGTATGTAGCGTTTCAATATTGTCCTGAATAACTTTCTCTGCAACAGCGTACTGCTCATCGAGAATGCGTCTTACTTCCGCATCAACTTTTTGGTGAACAGCCTCACTGAGCTCTTGAGACTTGCCACCCTCTCGGCCAAGAAAGACTTCCTGTTCTGGTTTTCCATATTGAACCGGCCCGAGTGCTTCACTCATCCCCCACTCACACACCATACGGTGGGCGATCTGCGTGGCTCTCTCGATATCGGAGGATGCCCCTGTGTTCATCTCCCCGAAAACAGCAAGCTCGGCCACTCGTCCACCGAACATAACAGCAAGTTGATCGAGCCAATACGATCGTGAATATGTGTGACGATCGTTTTCAGGAAGTTGCTGCATAAGACCAAGCGCCATACCACGTGGCACGATGGTGAGCTTGTGAACAGGGTCTGTATTCTTGAGCAGCTTTGCAACAAGTGCGTGCCCAGCCTCATGATAAGCAGTTGTTTCTTTCTCCTTACCAGTAAGTATCATTGAGCGTCTTTCGGCCCCCATCATAACCTTGTCTTTGGCGTATTCGAAATCGTCACGCTCTACCTTATCTTTGTCATTTCGAGCTGCATAGAGTGCGGCTTCATTCACGAGGATTTCGAGCTCAGCACCACTGAAACCTGGAGTTCCGCGTGCTACGATCTCGAGATCGACATCATCGCTCATAGGCGTCTTCTTTGTATGTACCTGCAAAATACCGAGGCGACCATTGACATCTGGGCGGTTCACAACGACGCGCCTATCAAAACGACCAGGACGCAGAAGCGCAGGATCGAGCACATCAGGACGGTTGGTGGCAGCAATGAGGATGACCCCCTCGTTACTCTCAAAACCATCCATTTCAACAAGGAGCTGGTTGAGCGTTTGCTCGCGCTCGTCGTGCCCACCTCCTATACCAGCACCACGGTGGCGACCTACAGCGTCAATTTCATCAATAAAGATAATACACGGGGCGTTCTTCTTTCCTTGAATGAAGAGATCACGAACTCGAGAGGCTCCAACCCCGACAAACATTTCGACGAAATCAGAACCGGAAATACTAAAAAAAGGTACCCCAGCTTCGCCGGCAATTGCTCGCGCAATAAGTGTTTTTCCTGTTCCCGGAGGGCCTACGAGAAGAACTCCTTTAGGGATCCTCCCACCAAGGCGTGTAAACTTCTTGGGATCTTTCAGGAACTCAATAATCTCCTCAACCTCTTGCTGGGCTTCGGTTACGCCTGCCACATCGTCAAAGGTAACTTTGCGTTGATCCTCCGTAAGAAGTTTTGCTTTAGATTTTCCAAAGCTCATCCCTTTTCCTGCGCCTATTTGCACTTGGCGCATAAAGAAAAGCCAAAGCCCGATAATAAGAAGCATCGGGAGCAGGTTCATGAGTAAGATCAAGTACCACGGTTGTTCTGTGGGAGGCGCAACATCAATGGTTACACCATTTTCACGTAAAATCTCGATAAGCTGGTCGTCATTAGGAGCATGGGTAATAAAAGTTTCTTCAAAAGACTCTCTCCCATTGATGATATCAGAGCCTCGAATCACTCCGCCCTCGATAGAAACTTTTGAGATTTCTTTATTTTCAACACGATCGAGAAATGTTGAGTACGAGATCTCTTCTAGTCCCTGCTGGTTGTTCTGCACGAAGTTGTACAGGGTAATAAAGAGAACTATGAGAATGAGCCAAAAAAGGGCGTTTCTAGAAAACTGATTCAAGATGAAACCTCTCTGAACATTACGAAATATGATAAAGCACTATAATCTCTCTTTGTTAAGACTACAATGGAACCCAAAAGAGCTCACCTATTCTTGGTAAGTGAACAAAAAACACCGAATAAATAACGCTGTTCTAGGGGCGTGTGCCTTCGATCCTAACAACCCCTTTCGAGCGGGAGAGTCTAAGCCCCCCAGGTAGTTCAGTAGCAACTTGGTCTGCCGTAATAACACGAAGAGCTAAGAGCGAGTGCTTCCTGCCGACTTTAATACCTATTCTCTTCTCAAGCGCTCGCTCCACAGCCCTCCAGCCTGCGGCTTTAGGCATCCCAATAAGCTTCTTTCTGAATGTTCGCACCCACTGCTCGCCTCCCCAATCAAAACTACCAAGCTCAGCAACAGCCCGATCGCCGTACTCATATAATGCGCAGATATCATCCGCTATCGCTATCGCGCGTTGGCTTAAAACCTCCGTGGCACGCTCGTCAAACTGCTCACGGATAAGTGGCATAAGGGTGTGTCGTACGTTGTTTCTTAGAAACGAGAGATCCTCGTTTGTTGGATCTTCTCGAAATGCCACACAGCACTCCATGTTATATCGATCGATCTCATCCCTACTTACCTCCAGAAATGGTCTGAGACAGCACCGTGCTGTATCGTAGCGGTCAATTGAGCCGAGCTCCTTGTTCGCCAGAAGTCTCATAAGGAGCGTTTCTGCGACGTCATCAGCATTGTGTGCCGTAACGATAGTTTTAAACTTCTCTTTTTGCCTGATAAGCGAGAAAGTGTCGTACCTCTTCTTTCGAGCCCACGCTTCTAGATTGCCTTTTTGTTTATCTGGTTCAAGTCTCGTTACAAAACATGGGATTTCGTAGAGTTGGCAGATCTGAGTAACAAAGGCTTCCTCTTCTTCACTTTCCGGTCTCAGACGGTGATTTATATGGGACACACCAAGCTTTAAGCCTCTCATATCCTTGAGTCGGTGTGCCGCGTGCAAAAGCGCCATACTATCTGCCCCACCAGAGACAGCAAGGAGATAGCTACCATCCTTCACAAACCACTTGTCGAGTGCTGATTGTGGGGTTGTTCTTCCTCGGGTCATGATGAAAAAAACTAGAATTGAAGACAGTAACGGTCGACCCCTGTTCTTCGAAGCACACGAAGGCGCGTAGGAGAAAGGACATTTCCACTCCACGGCGCATTCAATAGTGTTACAGAGCTTCGAACCGGTATTTACAGGTGCGAGGAGTATAGTTTAGAGCATAGTCTCAAAAGCAAGTCTAACGAACATCAAGGACCCAGCGTTCCTTCTGAAAACTTTGTTTTGGTTTTAATCGTTAAAACAGAAAAGATAGTACGACGGAAGGGAGGTAACCCACTGGAATTCAGGCCTTTTTGATACTCAGTGGCCCATACTCATTATTAGAATCCTCCCCCTTTCACACAGCTTCTAAATAGGTGTTTATAATCTTCCCGTCAGTCATGAATCCCTCCAGGATAAAAGGAGTGGCAATTCACCAGAAGGAGTCCAGATATGGCAAAAAAAGTACTCATTAATTTTACCCCAACAGGAATGGTTCCCACAAAAGAGATGACTCAATTTGTCCCGATTACCCCGGATGAAATCATCAAAGATACTCTTGAAGCAGCAGAGCTCGGGGCCACGATGATTCACCTACATGCAAGGGACAAGCACGGTGTCCCAACATATAAAAAAGAGATTTACGAACGTATTATTGTCGGAATACGAGAGAAGCGCCCCGATCTCATTCTTATCGCAAGCTGTAGCGGTAGGGATTTTCCTGAATTTGAGAAGCGTTCCGAAGTTCTTGAACTTGAAGGAGACGGCAAACCTGATATGGCCAGCCTCACTCTTAGCTCGCTGAACTTCGTTCAACAAGCAAGCGTAAATAGCCCTGAGATGGTACAATCCCTTGCTCAAAAAATGAAAGACTATGGAATTAAACCCGAGTTAGAGGCATTCGACCTCGGCATGATGAACTATGCTCACTACCTCGAAAAAAAGGGGATAATAGAAGGCCCTTTTTATTACAACCTCCTTCTCGGTAATATTGCGGGTTCTCAGGCAAAACTTGATCACGTTGCCGCAATGATGAACCACTGTCTCGACAACTCAGTCGTTTGTTTAGCGGGGCTAGGGGCCGAGCAGCTTCGCATGAACACTCTTGGCCTCCTTTGGGCTGACGGTGTACGTGTTGGGCTTGAAGATAACATTCACTTTGACTCAGAGAGAAAAATGCTCGCCAGAAACTCCGATCTTGTCGGACGTATCCAAGGGCTCACCGAAAAACTCGGACTCGAGCTCTATACTGCAGATGAAGTGCGAGCTCGATTAGACCTTGGCCGTGAACCAATGACCGTGATATACGAGGGACGTGACACTTCCTTAGGTACTGGCTTACAGTAAATGGCACTCGACCTTATCATTGCTGGGGCTGGCGGTAGCGGCCTCAAAGCTTTGCAAGTCGCCGAGGATGGATGTGAGTTTAACGGCGAACAGCTTCGACTGACAGGATTCCTCGACGACAACGAAGCCTTATGGGAAACCGATTTCTTCGGTTATCCTGTCTTTGGTAACGCCAATATGGTGAAAGAGCTTTTTGCTGATAAAACCATTGCCGTATCATGCCCTATTGGAGATCCCGTCGCTCGTAAACGCATGATAATTAGCCTTTCTCTCACAAACGTAACTTTCCCCAATCTCATTCATCCAGCAGCTATCGTTTCTCAACGAGCAACACTAGGAGTTGGTAACATTCTCTCACAAGGTACTGTTATTCAGGCGGGTGTAAATATCGGAGACTTCAACACATTCAATATGCTTGCTGCTGTTGGACCTCTCGCCCAAATACACAACTACTGCACCATCAATAGCCACACGATGATAGCCAGCGGCTCACTCCTCTCTTCTTATTCCTATGTCGGCATGGGAGCAACCATTAAGCAAAAAACGGTTGTAGGCCAAGGGACAACACTTGGTGCGAATGCCTTTCTCAACAAGCCCACCCCTCCGTGGTCAACTTGGGTAGGTGTCCCAGCAAAGCAGATCGCTGAAAAACCGTCACCATTTCCTGAAGATCCGGAATAAAACAACAGCTATGAATACTTTGAACCTGTAAAAGTGCAACTATGGAGATCTGTCTCAAAGCTCAGACCGAGAAAACCGTTGTTTTTATCTCAGACAAGGTATTTACACGTGTGCTGAAGATCGGGCATGCCCTACGAAATATCGGCTGGGAGGTAATTCTCCTGCATAAAGATGAGATCTCACCACAACTACAACACCCTTTTTCTCTTACAGCGAGATATAAGTCCCCCCTAGAAGCCCTCCTACTGAGCGGCCAGTTTTCCCCCACGGTCTACCATGTCTTTGCTGCGTGGGGTTTCGACACCGCCAGCTGGATTATTCGATTTAAACCTGGTCGTGTTGTATTTGATGATTACGACGTCATGGCAGGTATGGTCGACCCTCAACGTGCCGAGGAGCAGTACCCAGGCTTTCTCGCTTCAGAGAAATATTGCCTAGAGAATGCCGATGGGCTTTGCTGTAGAAGTCTTGAAACTCAATATGCTAAACGTCATCTTGGATATCGCTATAAGGGAAAAAGAATTTTCTTTCCTGAGTACGTCTGGAATACCCCAATTGAGACAGTCCCTATCGATCATAAAAGCATTGTCTACTGCGGTAATATTCACACAAAAGATGCTCCTCCTGAAGCCTTTATCCCATATCAGAAGCTTGTTCACTCTCTCGCCCAAGATGGAATGACTCTTCATGTTTACCCCTCGCGCAAAGGATATGAACGTCCGCAGAACTTTCCAAATGAAATAGTGCTTCATGCTACCGTGCCGCCCAATAAACTATCTATGGAAATGTCGCGCTACTCAGCTGCCTATCACCTACCGTTCCGCCACTTTCAAGGAAAAACTTCAAGTTACTTGGACGTCAAACCAAGGCACTCCATGTCTGGCAAGCTATTCGACGCGCTTGATGCGAATGTTCCTGTTATTATACAGGATCAAAGAATCCAGCGGTGGCTTTTCGGGAGATATGGTTTTGCCTATCTCGTTCCTGAAAATCGTGATCCCGAGGAACCTCTCGCTTTAGATCAGAACAAACTTAATGAGATAAGAGAACGTATTCGAAAAGGAAAGAGCGCTCTTTCTCTCTCTCGACACATTCAACGCCTTACTCATTTTTACGAGTCGCTCTAACCCTGCTTGCGGAACCTGTCGACAGAAAAAGCCCCAGCTCCACTGAACATAATAGACACAGAGACAGCTAAGAGGATAACGTCCTTATTAAAGAGGTTTGCTTTAGGTGGGAAAAAGCCAAAAGCGTAGATAAAGCTTCCTAGAAGCAGGGTAGTGATAATGGCAGCAAGAGTTGTCCACATTCCACACAAGAGCATTCCGCCACTTAATATTTCCAAGTATGGCAGAAGTATTGCATAAACAGTGGCAAACTGCTCTGGGAGAATCCCAAATCTCTGTACCTCAAGAACAAAAGCACCGGGATCATCAAGTTTGGCTAGACCAGCCAACACGAAGTAACTCCCAAGGGCGAGGCGTAGAAAAAATGGGGCATACAGCGTGTCGCCAACAGGCTCTGTCATCTTCATAGGGCATTCTCTCTAAGGGAGTTGATCTCCTTCTTACTTCTCTACCATACTAAGGACTGACATGGTGGCTGCCAAGACTTCATTTGCTCTTCTATGCCCCAGAAAACACTTCTTTTTTATTCAAGGAACTCCATGAACGAAGCCCTTAAGCGCGATTCGAAGTTTCACGACCTCTTTGAGAAACTCAAACAAGAGATCAACAAGACCATCGTTGGTCAATCAGAACTCATCGAGCGGCTCTTCATTGCCCTGCTCTCAGGCGGACATGTTCTACTCGAAGGTGTCCCCGGTCTCGCCAAGACAAAACTTCTCACAGCACTTACTACCTGCGTCGACGGAAAAATGAATCGTGTTCAATTTACACCTGATCTTCTTCCATCCGATCTCGTAGGAACTGAAGTCTACCGACCTCAGACAGCTGAGTTTGTTACCCGCAAAGGCCCCATCTTTACCAACCTGCTGCTCGCAGATGAAATTAACCGAGCCCCTGCCAAAGTTCAGTCAGCACTCTTGCAAGCAATGCAGGAAAGAGAAGTGACTATTGGAGACGAAACGTTCTCTCTTCCCCATCCTTTTCTCGTACTTGCGACTCAAAATCCGATAGAGCAAGAGGGTACCTACCCACTCCCAGAGGCCCAGGTGGATAGATTTCTCATGAAAGTACTCGTGGAGTACCCCTCTTTTGAGGAAGAGCTCGAAATTGTTCAGGTCGTCGAAAAGGAGAGTCTCGATGCACCGAGTCTCTCTCCTATATTTCCTCTCCCCCTCTTAGAAGAGGCGCGCAAGGCATCCTTTGAGCTCCACATCGATCCAAAGATCGATAGGTATATTGTCTCTCTTGTTCACGCCACACGCGAACCGGAGAAACACGGTCTCAAAGAGATGATTGAATGGGGAGCTTCACCACGAGCAAGCCTTGCTCTCAAATCTTGTGCGAGAAGCCTCGCCTTCCTCCGAGGAAGAGACTTCATCTCTCCCGAAGACGTCAAAGAGATCTCATACGACGTCCTCAGGCACCGCATTCTTCCTAGCTTTGAAGCCGAAGCTCGGGGAATTACTGCAGATGAATTAATAAAAACAATTCTCTCAAGTGTAACGGTGCCATGACGGTAACAGATTCTGGTCGCACAGAGTTCCTCCCTCTTTCTCCCGAGCTTCTTGCAGAGCTCCGTCGAATTGAGCTTCGCTCAAGACGCTCGCTTGATGCGGATCTGATGGGAAGATATCGCTCAGCATTTCGAGGAACGGGCCTGACTTTTTCTGACCTCCGAGAGTATCAACCAGGAGATGATACGAGACACATTCACTGGAAAGTAACTGCACGCACAAACAAACCTTTTGTAAAGACCTACGAAGAAGATCGTCACCTTAACATCGTACTCGCTGTTGATATCAGTCGCTCAATGGACTTTGGCAATCCTAAAACAAAATACAGAAAAGCTGTTGAGTTCTCAGCCCTTATTGCAACACTTGCTCACCGTAACCACGACAACCTCGCTCTGTGCCTCTTTGCAGGCGATGTCACTGATTTCGTTCCTCTGCGAGGGAGCCGAACACAGCTCCAACAAGTTCTCTACACCCTTCTGCAGCAACGGACACTCCCCCAGGAAACGAATATTTCAAACGCGCTCACCCACCTAAGAACTCATATCCGTCGAACTTCTATTATTTTCCTCCTCAGTGATTTCATCGGAGAACAAGACTATCAACAAGAGCTTCGCACACTATCGTTTAAGCACGACCTGATCGCCGTCTCTGTCGAAGACTCAGGCGCTGACACTCTTCCCTCCGGTGGGCTCATTGAGTTTCTTGATGCAGAAAGTGGTGAACGCTTTACTCTTGATACAAGTTCGAAAAAAGTAAGAGAAGCTCTCCGCGTTGCCGAGCAACAGAGAGAACAACAGCTTGGTGAAACGATGCGACAGTGTGGAGCCGATCTCCTGTTTTTACGATCTGAACTCCTTACGCCACTTTCCACTCTTATGCGCAGACGAGCAAAAAGGTTACAACACTAATGTTCGAAGAATCCTCTCTCTACGACATTCAACCTCTACCAGTGTTCGCCTACGAACCTTCTACTGCTCACTGGGCGGTACTCATTACTCTAACAGCTCTTCTTCTTTGCTTTTATTTTTTGAGAAAGAAATTTCTGCAAAAGAGAGCTTTTCCTCCATCGAAAGCTGTCGATCTTGCACTCCGTGAACTGGAACAACTTCAGGCAGATATCCGTGACTCTTCTCAAGTTTACGACCGTGCAAGCTTAATTACTCGAAGACTTATCTCTCACCTCCTTGGTCTCCCTGCTCAGGCGTACACACTCCACGAGCTCCACGAGCTCGCTGACACCTCTCCAAAGAACATCAAAGCCGTTCTCGCTGCTCTTTTTCCACTAGAAAGTGCACGTTATCGTCACGATTCAGCTCTTTCGAAACAAATACTGACCTTGCTCATCGATGCGATCAGAGACATCAAGAATACACCATCGACCAATCAGGAAGATGAGGAGGAGAGTCGTGCAAGAGCTTAACTCTTTTTTCTCTCTATCGTTCCAGCACCCGTGGCTTTTCTTGCTTGCCCCTCTTCCCCTGCTCTTTCTCTTCAGAAAGGAACAAAAACAACACTATCCACTTCACCCTGATGTTCTCGCTCTCAAAGAGCTACCGAGAAGTCTGCGCTCAGTCCTACGTCTACCGATACTGTCGGTTCTCTTCTCTCTTTTCTACGTCGCTCTGATCATTGCTGCGGCAAGACCTCAACTTCGTAGCCCCTTGCCCCAAGAGCTTCACGGCAAAAACATCATGCTCTCGATCGATCTCTCCCGAAGCATGGCAGCCTCAGACTTTCGCAGCGGAATGATATCTGTTTCTCGACTCGACGGCACCAAACGTGTCCTCTCTCAGTTTGTGGAATCTCGTCCTCACGATCGTTTTGGGCTCGCTCTGTTTGGGTCAAACGCCTATCTCCAATCTCCGCTGACAAACGACCACGGCCTTGTTCTCCAATTCATCAACCAACTTCGAGTTGGGCTCGCTGGCGACGGAACAGCTATTGGCGATGGTCTTGGCTTGGCACTCAAACGGATTGAAGACCTTCCAGCGGAATCAAAAGCTATCATCTTGATGACAGATGGGGTGAGTAACTCTGGTAAAGTGGATCCCCTCCAAGCAGCTAAAGTAGCAAAAGATCTCGGCATAAAGGTGCATACTATCGGAATTGGCGGGGAACCTTCTGGGGGAATTATGGGCTCATTTATGCCTCTCAAACGTCAAGTTGAGTTTGATGAGGAGACCCTTAAGGAGATCGCCTCACTTACTGGCGGTGTCTACTTTCACGCAAGTAACCTTACGCGGCTTCAAGAGGTCTACGATGAGATTAACAGACTCGAAGACACAAGCTCAGAGGAAATGCGAAGAGATAATGTTCAAGAGCTCTTTCCCCCATTTGCTGCCACCTCTCTACTGGCATTTCTCCTGATGACTTTTCTCTCACACACTCTCTTTTCAAAAACACCCTGAGGAAGCACTGTGGATTTGAACTTTCTCTCACCTCACATCCTCTGGTTCCTCCTTCTCGTTCTCCCTCTTGGCGTTCTCTTCGTACATTCCCAACGAAGCAAGGTGGAATTGGCAAAACTCCTTAACCTCACACCTACTTCCCGCTCAAGAGCTTTCTCTCTTATTCCGCTCCTTCTCCTCCCGACTCTCTCCTTACTTGCACTCGCTCGCCCATATAGCGGATTTGAGGATATTGAAATCGATTCAAACGGCAGAGACACTCTCGTTCTTTTTGATGTCAGCCAGAGTATGCTGGCTCAAGACGTGTCTCCTTCAAGACTGATCTTTGCACGGAGAAAGCTTCTCGATCTTGTCTCTCTTACAGAGAAATCCTCAGCAGGAGATAAGATTGGAATCGTACTATTCGCCGGAACAGCATATATGTACTGTCCACTTACGAATGACTATGAGGTTCTCCGCACATTCATCTCTTCTATCAAAACAGATCTGATCACGAGCGAAGGCTCCTCGCTTTCATCGGCCGTTCAGACTGCTATCGAAACACTCTCTCAAGGAACATTTACCTCGCCTTCACTCTTACTCTTATCTGATGGTGAAGATGACCTCTTTACGCTTACTGAAGTGAGTGGACTTCTTCATAGCGCGAAGCTCTCGCTCTCGGTGCTCGGTGTTGGAACCCTAGAAGGGGCACCAATTCCACTTCCTGGAAGGTCTATGATGAAAAACGATCGAGGGGAGATCGTTATCAGCAAACTCCAAGAAGCATCTCTTGAAGCTCTTGCTACAAGCTCTGGGGGAACGTATCGACGATCTGCACTTGGAGACGAGGACCTTCTCTCTTTGCAACAAAACGCGACCTTCGACACACGTTCGAAAGATCTTCCACAGACAAAATCGATACGCATCTACTATGAGCTTGGGCCGCATCTATTGCTTGCTGCTTTTTTTCTAACCGCGCTCTCTCTTCTCCTACAGAGAAAGGCTTTTTTTCTCTTTGCGCTCTGTGCCATTGGCTCTCTTGTTTCACACCCTCTACCAGTACACGCTGAAGACCACCCCTCTCTCTATGAATCACAACAAGCCTATCTCCAAGGAGACTACGAGAGAGCCCTACAAGGATTTCACGACTCTCTTGAGAGAGAGCCCAACAATCGTGCCATTCACCAAGCGCTCGGCAATACGTACTATAAATTAGAGAAGTACGATCTTGCAGCAAAACATTTTGAGTTAGCCCAAACGCAAGAAACAAGAGGGAAGCCCCTCTTTGAGAACCATTACAACGCGGGAAATTCTTACTTTCGGCAAAATGATTATAAAAAAGCAATTGAAGAGTACGAAAAGGCGCTTCAAATCAAACCGAAAGATCAGGCTACTGAGCATAATGTAGCACTTGCCAAGCGCAAGCTTGAGGAACAGCAGGAGCAGGAGCAGGAGCAGGAGCAGGAGCAGGAGCAGGAGCAGGAGCAGGAGCAGGAGCAGGAGCAGGAGCAGGATAAGCAAAACAGCTCAGGAGACAAGGAACAAGAGGAAAAAGAGGATTCGCAGAAAGAAAAGAACGAAAAAGAAGACAGCGAAGAACAAGAACAAGAACAAGAACAAGAAGAGCAATCACAGCAAAAGTCTGAGGAGCAAGAAGAGGAATCTCAAAATGATGGCACACAACAGCCATTACAGAACAATTCGAACGACACTTCACAACAGAAAGAACAACCACAACAGAGTCAACAAGCACCTCAAGAGATGAGCGAGGAGGAGCTTAGTGCTATGGAAGCAAAAAGGTGGTTAGATTCGCTACCTGACTCGCCCGTTTTACTCCAGCGTGATATACGTCGATCGAGGCAGTCTCGAGGTCAACGATGGTAAAACTTTTTATTACATCTCTCTTTTTCGTACTCTCTTTGTTTCCACTTTCGGCCCACAGTCAGGCTTCGCTCTCTACTACAGTAACTCCCCAACAAGGCACCCTTGATGACTTTTATCAACTTCTTGTAACCGTAAAAGGTGATGCTGCTGGGAACACGCCCGAACTCGCCCCAACTTCTGATTTTGATATACAGTTCGTCGGTCCGAGATCAAGCGTCTCAATTATAAACGGTGTCGTGAACCAAGAAGTTACCTATGTCTACAGACTCACACCAAAGAAGGAAGGCTCTCTCAAGACTCCAACAGTAACTCTTAAGCTAGGCAGCGGCACACAAACCGCTCCGTCCACAACTGTCAAAGTAGGTCGCTCCTATAAAAAGAAGGCTCAGAGGATCAAGGGCTTCTTTCTTCAAGAAGAACTCGCTCCACTTACCGCTTACCTTGGGCAACAAGTGGTACACACTGTCTCACTCTATTCGCAGACCCGTATTCACGAATACTCATTTGATAGATTGATATACGATGGTTTTTGGGGAGAGGCTATCGGTAAAGTAATGAGTGACGAAAAGTACCTCTCAGGAAATAAGTACGAAGTACGAACCTTCAAACACGCTCTTTTTCCAGTACGAGACGGCAGATTGAAGCTTGCTCCTCAAACAGTCATCGCCTCTGTAGACTCGGGAAGACGGTCACCGTTTGGCAGTAGAGGCTTATTTGGGCCCAACCTCTTTTCCTTCCGTACGGCCCAACGACGTGAGGTTGATACCCAGTCAATGGAGGTTGAAGTACTTTCACTTCCAGAGCAACCGACCAACCTTCGCCTCTCCAAAGTGCTCTACTTTAAAAGCTCATCAGTTCCGGTTGGAAAAACGACTCTCTCAATAAAACAAAGCTCAGACACCATTCAGTTTGGCGAAAGTGCCACCCTCACCCTCACCCTGAGAAGCTTTGGCAACCTTAATCCGATAAACGAACTTCCAGCACCGAGCAGAGATGATTTCAAGCTCTACGAGGATACACCTCTTATTAGCTCTCAAGAACTTGATGGTAAACTCCTGATGAGTAAAACATTTCGTTTCTCGGTCGTCCCTCTCTCAGGAGGAACAGTTACACTTCCCTCGTTTGGAATCGTCTACTTCGATCCACAATCGAAAACCTACAAGACAAGTACCACGCCGCTTACCACCCTCGATGTCATAGGCGGCCCAGAAAAGCCAAAACCCACGCAACCAACTCAGCAACTCATTGAGAAAACTGAGGAGGTTGCCTCCCCTCGCTACGAGCCTGAAACAACACTCCAGCGACTTTCAAAACAAGTCAGTCTCTCTCTGGCACTTCTTCTCACTTGCTCCCTTCTTGTCATCTCAGCGCTCTGTGTTTTTCTGTTTCGCACTATAAGAGAAAGCACAAAGAGAACTAAACTTCTTACAGCTATCGAGCAAAGTGACTCCTCAAAAGCTCTCCTCGACGCGCTCTACGAGTATTCAAGATACAAACTCAACCTTTCAGCAAACAATGAGGAGATGCGCCAAGTCCTACGCGAACGACTCTCCCGTAGCGATACTCATCGTGACCTACTCTATGCGTTTGATATTCTCATGGATGAGATTGATGCTATGATCTACGGCAAAAATGAAGGTAATATAGATATCATGGAGCTACGAACGAAAGCTGTTGAACTCGTTCGTAACCTTCCCTAGAGTGTCCAAATGCTTTTCGATTCCATCCTTGTGACAACAGATCTCTCTCAAGCCTCTACGATAGCATTTGACCTTGCGCTCTATCAGGCAAAAGCGGTCAATGGTCGTATTACTCTACTTTCAGTCTTAAGCGAAGAAGAGGGCACCCTTCTCAACAAGAAAGATCAGGAGGAACAACTTAATGAATTTGCTCAATCTCGCTTTCATCAGACCCCAGTCACTCCCGTTCTTATTCACAGCAAACTGCCCGCAGCTGAGGCCATCCTGAACTTCTGTGAGAATGAGGTATTTAACCTCATCGTTCTCTCATCACACGGAAAAACTGCTGACCGCAGTATTCAAATTGGCTCCGTTGCAAAGACCATCTTACATCATTCTAGCTGCCCCGTACTCCTTATTCCAAACTTCTCCGACCTAAGGTATAGTCAACTTCACAACTCAGTATAAAGAAGCAGTTATGGCAATACACACGACAGATTACAAACAAACACTCGAGGCAATGCGAGAGAAGCTCAGCGCTGTAGTACCCGACGCGGAACTCCAGCTTAAAGCCGAACTTGTTTGTGAAATTAACACCCTCAAACAAGAACAGAGCGTTGTGATTCTCGGACACAACTATATGGAACCGGCTCTCTTTCATACTGTTCCAGACCTTGTGGGCGACTCCTTGGGCCTCTCTCAAGCCGCGGCTGACACCGAGGCAGAGACAATTATCTTTTGTGGTGTTGAGTTTATGGCCGAGACAGCCAAAATCCTCTCTCCGAATAAGCGTGTGCTCCTCCCCGCAAAAAAAGCTGGTTGCTCACTCGCCTCAAGTATCACTGCAGAGGAAGTTCGAGAGCTCCGTAAACTTTTCCCAAACACCCCTGTTGTCACATACGTAAACACCTACGCAGACGTAAAAGCAGAAGTCGACATCTGCTGCACGTCAAGCAATGCTTTTGATGTTGTACGCTCACTTGATGCCGAAAAGATTATTTTTATTCCTGACGAATACCTCTCTCGAAACGTAGCTCAAGACGCAGGGCTTCCGATCACGGTAGCTTTTCGAAACAGTGCCGGACAAATCGAGCTCGACGGCGACTTTACGAACGGAATACTTGCGTGGAGAGGTCGTTGTGAAGTACACGAACAGTTCTCTGTCAGTGATATCGAAAACGCCCGCAAGCAATTTCCCGATATTGAAGTTGTTTCTCACCCCGAGTGCAGCCCTGAAGTCGTCTCCCACTCAGACTTTGCCGGAAGCACGACAAAACTTGTCGAATACGTACAAAAGTCAAAAGCACCACGATTTTTGATTCTTACAGAGTGCAGCATGGGCGACAACATTATCGCTCAAAACCCAGAAAAAGAGGTCGTTCGCATGTGTAGCATACGGTGCCCACACATGAATCAGATCACCCTCGAGGACACGCTCCACGCACTCAAACACGGTGAGAAGGAGATAATTGTCCCTGAGGATATCCGTGCGCGTGCTCTCTCTTCGGTTGAGCGGATGTTATCTATTCAATAAAAAGTTTAGTCACAATAGACGCTCAGTTGACCTGCCAAATGGATGAAAAAAATTTTCAACTTTTTTCATCCATTTGGAAAGACTCCTACGCTGAGAGAAGCTCTTGAATGATTGAAGCATCAGCGAGAGTAGAAACATCCCCCAGATCCCGAGTATCCCCTGCAGCTATCTTCCTCAAGATTCTTCGCATAATTTTTCCAGAGCGTGTCCGAGGAAGACTCGATGAAAATCGGATGGTATCAGGAATCGCAAAAGCTCCTATCTCTTTACGAACAGCTTCTTTTACTGAATTCTGCATCTCTTCGTCTGTCATGTCTTCAACTGCAGGCACACAAAACGCAAAAAGTGCTGTCCCTTTGATATCATGTGGTGCACCAACGACAGCCGCTTCAACCACCGCTGGCGAGCTGTCAATTGCACTTTCTATTTCTGCGGTCCCAAGTCTATGCCCTGAGACATTCACCACATCATCCACGCGTCCCCGTACCCAGTAATAGCCATCGCTATCTCGCTCTGCCGCATCTCCACTAAAATAGTAACCTGGCTGCTCGGAAAAATAGGTCTGCACAAAGCGGTCGTGATCGCCGTATACCGTTCGCATCTGCCCCGGCCACGAACGTTTCATGAAAAGTCGCCCCTTACCGACCGCATCTGCTACTTCTTGTCCATTATCGTCGATGAGGCACGGTTCAATACCAAAGAACGGTCTCGTAGCTGAGCCAGGCTTAAGGCGAGTCGCACCAGGAAGTGGTGTAAGAAGAATCCCTCCCGTTTCTGTCTGCCACCAAGTATCAACAAGCGAGCACTGCTCTCTTCCTACAACCTTAAAATACCACTCCCAGGCATCGACGTTTATAGGCTCACCTACGGAACCAAGCACTCTCAGAGCTGAGAGATCGTATTGTGCAGGAAAATCATCGCCATGCTTTTCAATTGAACGGAGTGCCGTTGGAGCCGTATAAAAAATATTTACCTTATGGCGTTCACAGACGTCCCAATACCTTCCAGCATCAGGATACATCGGTGTACTTTCAAACATGACTGTTGTTGCACCGTTTGATAGTGGCCCATACACAATGTACGAGTGGCCTGTGATCCATCCAATATCAGCAGCACAGAAATAAACATCATCTTCGCGGTAATCAAAAACATACTTATGGGTAACCGTTGTGTAGAGAAGGTATCCTCCCTGAGTATGGAGCACCCCCTTTGGTTTTCCCGTTGAGCCCGAGGTATAAAGGATAAAGAGAGGATCCTCCGAGGAGCACGATACCGGCTCACACTCAGGTGAGGCTTGCTCCATCAGTGGTCCAGCAAGCACATCACGCCCCTGCTCCAAATCAATGTTACCGTTTGTTCGTTGAACAACAAGCACTGTTTCAATACAAGGACACTGACGTACAGCTTCATCAGCAATCGCTTTGAGTGGAATTGTCTTTGAACCTCGTAGACCCTCATCGGCAGTGATAAGCACCTTGCATGATGCATCGAGAACTCGATCTCTCAGCGACTCAGCAGAGAAGCCAGCAAAAATGACTGAATGAATAGCCCCGATTCTCGCACAAGCGAGCATAAAAAAAGTGAGCTCAGGAACCATCGGAAGGTAGAGCGCAACACGATCTCCTTTGGTCACTCCAAGAGACTGAAGTACGTTTGCCGCCTTGCACACTCGGGCGTGGAGTTCACGGTAGGTAAACGTTTGAACATCTCCAGGCTCATTGCCTTCCCAGATAAGTGCTGTTTTATCTGCACGTACTGCAAGGTGTCTATCGATACAGTTGTAGCTCACATTAAGCTCAGCTCCTGCAAACCACTCAATCTCACCTTTGACGTAATCCCATTTTGAGACAGTATGCCACTCCTTGTTCCAGTGGATATATTCACGGGCCATCTCTTCCCAAAAAGAATCTCCATCGTCTAAGGAACGGCGATAGAGCTCGTTGTACTGTGTATCATTAACATAGGTGCCTGACTGAAGGGGCTCAGGGATCTCATAGACAATATCGTGAACGCTCATAAAACTATGCCTTAAAAGGTAAAATGGTATGTTGCATTGAGAAGGGGGAGGAGTACAAGCAAATATACTCAATGAACGCAGGTTTGTCGCAGACAAAACTGATTGAGTATAAAATGCGAAGCATTTTCGAGGCCTCCTCGGGGAGGCCGCACGGCCCATATATGGGCCTGGGGAGGACAAATATACCCCGTGAAAGAATCGCCAAAATCGATCAGATTTTGACCAAGAAGTACGACAAACGGACGTTCACGGGGTATATCCACAAGCGATATTCCGAAGTATTTACAGGTGGTTATAGCTTTCCTTGAAGCACTCATCCCCTCATACGAGATTCTCTTATAGGAAAGTGACGTTTTGCGTAACGCCCATGAAAGAGATCGATGGGAAACCATTGGGGGAAATCTCTTACAGGCATCATGAGCTCTTCGTAGTGTCACTATGAACGTTTAGCAGTATTTGGTTGTAAAGGGACATGTTCAAAGAAATTCAAGGTCAAGCGCATTCGCGTAGAGGCGAAGGCATCAAAGATCGATTCACCTTCTGGTACTACCGAAGTAACCTACAGAGCCAACTCAATGAGCTCTTCGAGAATAACGATCGTCATCACGAGTTAACTTACAGTCAGACACGTAGTTCTGGAGAGTTTCAATATTTTCGATGCTACAAGCACGAGAGTGTAAGCTTATCACTGTAGGAAGAGCGCACCCATAACGGCGAGAGCGCTCCAAACATCAAGACGAGTGGCTATTTCTCTAGTGTATCCTTGCTCTTTCCGCCTGCTCCTTTGCTCCAAGTACTTGCACAACAAGCTCTTTGTTATCCACTCCTACTGAGATAACAGACCCTTCAGGTGCCTCATCCGCAATCAAAGCTCTACCAATCTTCGTTTCTAGCTGTCTCTGGATATAGCGCTTCAATGGCCTTGCGCCATAGACTGGATCATAGCCTGACTCAGCGATAAAGCGAAGCGCATCTTCTGAGACATCAAGGGAAACTCCTCGAGTCTCAAGCCTTCTAGCAACCTCGTGTAAGAGGAGTGAAACGATCTCTTCTGTCTCGTGCAGCTGAAGCGGCTTAAAGAGGACCACTTCATCAACACGGTTAAGAAACTCTGGGCGAAAGTGACCACGAAGCTCTCCCATTACGGCTTCTCGAGCTGATTCTCTAATTTCACCACTCCCATCTATGCCTTGCAGCAGGTGTGGCGACCCAATATTTGAGGTCATGATGATGACTGTGTTCTTGAAATCTACAGTACGACCCTGTGAGTCTGTCACACGACCATCATCGAGGATCTGAAGCAGTACATTAAAGACATCATTGTGTGCTTTTTCAATTTCATCAAAGAGCACTACGGAATAAGGCTTTCGACGAACAGCCTCAGTCAGCTGCCCGCCCTCTTCATAGCCAACATACCCCGGAGGAGCGCCTATCAGTCGCGAAACAGAGAACTTCTCCATGTACTCGCTCATATCAATTCGAACAATATTCTCAGAGGAATCAAAAAGTGTATTGGCAAGTGTCTTAGCAAGCTCCGTTTTCCCTACTCCAGTTGGACCAAGGAAGATAAATGAGCCAATAGGACGATTTGGATCGTTAATTCCAGCACGCGCACGTAACACGGCATCTGAAACAAGCTGCACCGCCTCATCTTGACCTATAACTCGTTTGTGCAGAATGCTTTCGAGTTTCAGTAGCTTTTCCTTTTCACCTTCAACAAGTTTTGTAACAGGAATTCCACTCCAGCGAGAGATAATCTCAGCGATCTCATTCTCAGTAACATTCTCTCTCAGGAGCTTATTCTCATCTCCCTCCTCAGTCTTCGAATCCTGAGCAGCGAGCTTCTTTTCGAGCTCTGGCAGGACTCCGTGCTTGAGCTCTGCAGCTTTTTGTAGATCGTACTCTCGTTCTGCTATCTCTATCTGACTGCGCACATTCTCAACTTGCTCACGAAGTGATTGAGATTGTCCAATCCCAGCTTTTTCTGTCTCCCACTGAGAGCGCATCTCTTCCTCTCGCTCTTTGAGTCCCGTAAGTTCTTTTCGTAAGCTCGTAAGCCTTTCTTTGGATGCTTTATCTTTTTCTTTCTTAAGAGCAGCCTCTTCGATCTCAAGTTGCATCACACGCCGAGTAACCTCATCAAGCTCAGCTGGCATAGAGTCAATCTCTGTACGAATAAGCGCACAGGCTTCATCAACAAGATCAATGGCTTTATCTGGTAAAAATCGATCGGAAATGTATCGGTGTGAAAGCGTCGCAGCAGCAACAAGTGCATTATCTTGAATGTGAACTCCGTGGTGCACCTCAAATCGCTCTTTAATTCCACGTAGAATAGAGATGGTATCCTCAACGCCTGGCTGGTCAACGATAATTGGTTGAAATCGGCGCTCCAGTGCTTTGTCTTTTTCGATATACTGGCGGTACTCATCAAGGGTGGTTGCACCGATGCAGTGCAGTTCTCCACGCGCAAGCATTGGTTTGAGCAGATTACTTGCATCCATTGCTCCGTCTGTCTTTCCAGCACCTACGATCGTATGAAGTTCGTCAATGAAAAGTATGATTTCACCATCAGACTGCTTGACCTCTTGAAGCACAGCTTTGAGTCGTTCTTCAAACTCTCCGCGATATTTTGCACCTGCTATCAGAGCTCCCATATCAAGAGAAAAAACGGTTTTGTTTTTGAGCCCCTCAGGCACATCTCCTCGTACAATACGTTGCGCAAGACCTTCAACGATTGCCGTTTTTCCAACACCCGGCTCACCAATAAGTACCGGATTGTTTTTTGTCTTACGTGAAAGTATACGAATTGCGCGTCGTATCTCAGTATCTCGACCGATGACTGGGTCAACATCCCCACCACGAGCCTCTTCAACGAGATCTCGCCCGTAGCGAGAGAGTGCTTCGTACGTAGCCTCAGGATTGGCACTTGTGACACGTTGATTGCCTCGAACTTCACTGAGAGCTTTGAGAACACCTTCACGTGAAAGTTTGTGCTTATCGAAAATCGATTTGATTTCGCTATTTTTCTTATCAGAAACAAGCGCAAGGAAAAAATGTTCAACCGAAATAAAGTCGTCTTGAAGCTGTTTTGCCTCTTGTTCAGCAGCAGCCCAGAGCTGACCGAGGGCTTGGCTCAGATAAACCTTTCCCTGCTCTGCCCCAGGTCCGGATACAGATGGTTTTTTGTTGAGATGTTCAACTATGGTAGCAAGAAAATTGCTCTGCTCAACCGCACACTTTTCTAGCAGCCGCGATACAATCCCCTCAGATTGTGAAACGAGTGCGTGGAGTAGGTGTAATATGTCAATCTCTTGATGCCCACGTTTAGCAGCCTCCATCTGTGCTGCCTGTAGAGCTTCTTGTGATTTGGCTGTGAGTTTACTTGTATCCATAACATTCCCCTAATCACGAATTCCTAATATTGCGACGTTAAAGTTATTTTCGAGGATCAAAGGTCGAAATATCTTTGAGTCTCTCAAACGTTTCTCGCTCTCCTTCAGTCAATTTCTCAGGTACAACAATCTTTAACTCAAGATAGAGATTTCCTCTTTCGCCCTTCTTTGCAGGTAGCCCCTTGTTTTTTACACGGAGCTTTTGTCCTGATTGAGCGCCAGGTGGGATGGTTACTCGTACGGTCCCATCAAGTGTCGGTATGTTCACACTTGCACCTAAAGCAGCTTCCCAAGGAGTAAGTGGAAGAGTTGCCACAAGGTTATATTCATCGAGCTTAAAGCGTGGGTGACGGGCAATCTCTACACGGAGATGCAAATCTCCACTTGGTCCGCCGCCAACTCCAGCTCCCCCTTGACCCGAAAGCCGAATTCGGGTTCCATTCTTTGTACCTGCAGGAATCTTTACCGAATAATTCTTCATCTCGGAGTGTCGCTCTCCTGAAGGGCTGCTACTGAGAAGCTCAAAAGAGAGGTCTTTTTTAGCTCCGTGAAAAGCCTCCTCAAGCGTGATTTCAAGCCGAGCTTCAAGATCTCGGCCTTTACGCTTTTCAGGACGGGTTCGACCACTCGCCCCCGTATGAAAGCCCCCTCCGAACGGATCTACGAATGAGGCCGCGTGGCCACCTGCACCACCACCAAATAGCGTTTGAAAGAAATCACTAAACGCACCAGCCCCCTCAAAGGAGAATTGTTCAGCGCCCTGCCCCTGAAAACTTCCCCCACCAAAGTGGGCTCTTTGGAACATCTGCTCCCAATCTGGAGGTGGTTGAAAGTCTTGGCCAGCTCGCCAGTTGCTTCCAAGCGCATCGTACTGGCTCCGCTTTTCGGTATCACTCAGAACTTCATACGCTTCATTAATAGCCTTAAATTTTTCCTCTGCCTCAGGAGCTTTATTCAGATCTGGATGATATTTGCGAGCAAGTTTTCGGTAGGCTTTCTGTAGCTCTTCCCCCGTCGCCGTTCTCTCCACCCCTAATGTCTTATAGTAATCTTCGTATTTCATAGTCAGCTTCGTCGCTCCAACTCTCTATAGACTATCTAATCATCAAGCGGTGTGATTTAAAGGGGGGCAAATTATTGAATATCACAACCAGCCATAACCTACTGTACTTACACATATTAACCAGTTTTCGAGCACTTCACATAAATATTGGAAGAATGATTTACTCAATTGCCAGTTGTGCCGATACATATTTTGGAAGCACCGACCTTTCGTGGCCAAACAGAGCTGGCAGGGCGTGTAAGTGCAACATTTTGGGAGAATTAATCGTGCGAGAACAGAAATCACCTCAATCTCAGTGGCTTGAAAGAGTAAGTACATCGCTTAAATGGAGACTCATTGGTCCAAATTTTAGAAACCGATTTGACTCTGCTGTTTCTGACGACAAGCTCAGTGACTATCTGGACGACAGACACCTACTCCTTGAGAACTGTACTTTGCAGTGCTACCTCGATGATGCTTGCGTGATTAAGATCTCAGATCTTCAGTTTTTTAACTACGAATCAGAGCACCCAAATATCGTTGGAATTGACCGTGAAGAGCTCGAGAGCTTTCTCAAAATCCAAGGCGTGCTCGATCAACTTGAAGACGATCTCGACGCTCTTCAAACTCAATGTCAGGAAGAACTTCAAGAGCGCCAAGGTGGCGGAAATTTCTTTTAAAGTACAAAAGGAAAAACAAACAAAGCTCCGACAACAATAATAAAGATCCCTAAGAGATCGAACAGTACACCTGCGCGTATCATCTCACGCACAGTGAGCTCCCCAGTACCGTAAATAATTGCGTTTGGCGGTGTAGAGACTGGAAGCATAAACCCGAAGCTTGCTCCGAGGGTTCCTGCCACCACCACCGAAACAAGTAAAGACTGCTCAGTTCCTGACGCAATGAGAACGCTAAGAACCATGGGCAGAAGAATTGAAGCTGAAGCTGTATTCGAAGCAAATTCTGAGATCAGAACTCCCAATACAACAACCGTGAGTAACACCCCCAAAAACCCAAGCTCAGGTCGAACAAGATACTCTCCCACAGTTTGAGCTAGCCCGGTAGAATTGAGCATAGCTCCCAACGAAAGCCCTCCGCCAAAGAGAAGAATAGTTCCCCAATCAATCTGCTGTGCATCGCGCCACTCAAGATTCATAAGCTTGGAATTCTGTCGGGGACAGAGAAAAAGAACAATCCCCGCAACAATCCCAACAACACTCATTGAAGCTCGAGAGCTAACCAGCTCAAGGAACGAGGAATCAGATACAATACGGTGTAAAAGTCCAGGCGCTATCCAAAAGAAAACAGCAAGGAAAAAGACAGTAGCTACCTGCACCTCTTCTCGACGCAATGGGCCGAGGTCACGTAGCTCGTCACGAAAATGAGCTTTCAAGGGTGCGATATTTTGAAGGCCCAGAGGATATCTCCACCGCAGAAGATAATAGAGGCAGAGCAACATAACGAAAGAGAGAGGGAGCGCAAGTGCTATCCAATCAAAGAAACCGATTATAATTCCATGTGTTTTAAGAAACTCAAAGGCAATCAGATTAGGAGGAGTCCCTACGGGTGTAGCAATACCACCAATGCTAGAGGCAAAGGCACAGGTAAAAAGAATACGAGAGGTAAACGCTCTTGCCTGCACGGTGTCCGTTTCCTTTGCATAGAGCCTCGCAATTCCAAGACAGACTGGGGTCATCATCGCACAGGTGGCAGTATTTGAGACCCACATACTCAAAGACCAGCAGACAAGGCTAAGAATGATAATTAATATCTCAGTTGAGCGCGTACCGATATCACGTGAGAGGATGTAGAATGCCATTCTCTTATCCCACCCGTGCTTCGCCATAGACTGCGCAAGTAAGAAACATCCGATAAAGAGAAAAAGGATATCACTACCAAAAGGTTGAAAAGCCTCTTTCACCGGGACAATTCCATACACGGCAATGAGAACAGGAACGAGTAGTCCAGTAACAGGAAGTGGAATCAGTTCAGTAAACCAGAGCAGGACAATTGTGAGAAAGAGAGACGTCGGAGCAAGCGGCTCTATCGACATTGCTGAGAGAAGAGCTGGTGGAGCAATCAAAAAGAGGAGAAAAAGGAGCACCGTGCGCATAGTGAAATTATCGTTAACCACGCCTTGAGATGCAAGATTTCTTCGAAATTATGATGTGCAGTTCCTTTTGCACATGGTAAAAGACACACATAGGTATGACCCCACACGATCTGATCGAGTTTCTTCTCTCACCAGCAAACTACCCTCATCAGGTAGGAGAGATAGAACACGTTGAAACTCACATCTCACACATTTTTCTTACAGGGCAGTATGCCTACAAGCTCAAAAAAGAGGTCAAGCTCTCCTTTCTCGACTTTTCTACCCTCAAACTCAGACAACACTTTTGTGAACGCGAACTCCACCTCAATCAACGCTTTGCGCCAGAAATATACCTCGAGGTTGTCCCCCTCTATAAATCGCATAACACCTATTCGTTTACTTCAGGCGAGGTCACCGATTTTCTCGTCAAAATGAAGCAATTCCCTACGGACTCTCTCTTTAGTGAACTTGCTGCCAGAAACGACTTAAGCTGTGAAATGATCGAAAAAACTATTGAATCCATCTATACATTTCATACGAGGGCTCAAAAAGCTCCTTCGTACTGGGACGCCTCACAGCTCACTAACTTTATTGATGAGTGTTTTGAAATTATAGAAGCGAAAGAGCCTCCCTACTCTCCGTACCTCTCCCCATGCAAGGAAAAGATCTACTCTCAGCTCTCTCGTTACGAAAGACTTCTCAAATTACGACAAAAGACCCACGTAAAGCTTCTCCACGGAGATCTACACCTTAAAAACATTTGTCTCTATAACAATACCCCTACCCCCTTCGATGGTATTGAATTCGGTGACCAATACGCCGCAAGTGATGGTTGGGGGGATATCTCCTTCTTGATTATGGATCTTCTCTATGAGAACCAGCCAAACCTTGCAACACGTGCAACCAACCACTACCTAGAGCTCAGCGATGACTATGAAGGACTAGAGCTTCTTCCTCTCTACATCTCATATCGTGCATTAGTACGCGCTAAAATTGCCTCGCTCAGAGATAATCAGGACTCATGCAATACACATATTGAACTCGCTCATACAGAACTCTCTCTGCCAGAGCCCAACATCATCGCTCTCGGTGGCCCGTCTGGTTCAGGAAAATCAACTATAGCAAAAGCTATTGCAACACTGTGTCGATGCATCATCTTGCGATCTGACGCTATTCGAAAACATCTTGGTGGGGTTCCTCTCTTGCAGCGAGGAGGATCGTCTCTTTACACACCTGAGATGTCCCAGAGGACCTATAATGAAATGCTTAAGAGAGCTGAGCACGCGCTTACTGCTGGTTATTCCGTAATCTTTGATGCAACGCACCTCGAACATGAATACCGCGAACAAGCAGAAGACTTTGCAAAAGACCACAACGCGTCATTTCACGGCTTCTGGCTCGAAGCCCCCAAAGAGACTCTTGAGCGTAGGGTCTCAGAGAGAAAGAGTGATGTTTCAGATGCAACACCAGACGTTCTAGAACAGCAGCTAGAGAAAGAACAGCCCGAATGCACTTGGTACAGTATCGATAGCGAGCAAAGTCCTAAGGCGATTGCTGAATTCATTATGAGGAAGGTCAAGAACTCTATTGAGTGAGACACAGAGGAACACCGAGAAGTGCCCCCCTCTATGCGCCTCTGTGATTGTAATAGAATCCGAATCTACCCTCCATCTTATGTAGAATCACTAGAACTTGACTTGATAGAGAGGGGCAGTTTAGAGGCTTAACAGGTGCGTAAGGCAAAGGAATCCCCCTTCGTCCCTGCTTCGCAGGTGCTACGGCGGGATCAATTCACGAGCGAACTTAGCAAGCTAAGTTCGATGTTCATTGAGAATAGCCACGGGTGGTATCTCCAATCGCTGTCGCGATTGGCCTCTCAGCGGTATTTTTTCAGGTGGTTCGAGTCCACCCGTTCTGTTCGTGGTGAAATAAATGTCGCTTCAGGCTCTCAACAGTTGATCATCCCCAAGAATTTAAGAATAGCCACGGGTGGTATCTCCAATCGCTGTCGCGATTGGCCTCTCAGCAGTATTTTTTCAGGTGGTTCGAGTCCACCCGTTCTGTTCGTGGTGAAATGAATGTCGCTTCAGGCTCTCAACAGTTGATCATCCCCAAGAATTTAAGAATAGCCACGGGTGGACTCGAACCACCGACCTCAGAATTATGAGTTCTGCGCTCTAACCAGCTGAGCTACGTGGCCGTGGGGGAATTTAGGGAACGTAACCTACCGTTTATTGACGAAGAAGGCAAAGGGGCAAGCAGAGCTTGCCAGAATCTGGAGAAGTGGTACCATCGTGCGAACTACGAACCAGATTCTTATGAAGTTTCAGTGAGTTATGGCGCGATGAGTCTCTCTATTATCAAATTCGAGCAAGACGAACCGTGTGAGTTCTACAACTCACTCGACGAACTCGGCGATCTCTCACCCGGTGAGCAGGTCTGGGTTGACATCGAGACTGATAATATCGCAGAGCTTACCACCGTTGCCTCATACTTCGGTTTTCACGAACTCACCGTAGAAGACTGTCTCACTCCTGGACACTTCCCAAAAATCGATGACTACGGCGGGTACCTTTTCATGATCCTGCGTGGCTTTAAGCCGTGGTCAGAGGTTGAAGAGATCTGGGAGAGCGAAGACGAAGAAGAGATTATCGACAAAGAAGATGTCAACCACCTCTTCACCCGTAAAATTGCCATCTACCTCTCGCAAAATTTTATCGTTACACACCGTCGTAAAGAGGTTGCTTGGCTCGACGCTGTTGTTCGACAAGTTCAACAGAGCCCTGACAGACTCCTACGTGACGGCACAGAAGGAATTGCTCACCGCGTTATCGATGTGCTCATCGATAGATTTATGCGTGGAATGGTCTTCTTTGATAATATCATCGATACCTTTGAAGACCTTGCGCTTGAAGACTCTGATGATTTCGAAGTCACAGACCTTTTCGAAGTCAAAAGAGAGCTCTCTTTCTTGCGACAGATTGCACGCAACCAACGCTCACTTGTAGGACGACTTTCTAGCGACCCAACGTTAATCCAAGACAATCAACGACGACGGTATTTCAAAGACATCGACGATCACGCTGTTGCTATCTTGCGCATGCTTGATAAACAGATTCAGGCGGTCTTAAGTATTCGCGATAGCTATCTTGCGCTTGCAAACGTACGACTTGGCGACACAATGCGTATTCTCACGGTCATTACCACCATTGCTGCGCCTATGAATATCGTTGTTGGGCTCTACGGTATGAACTTTGACGCCATCCCACTGCTTCATAGCCCAGCTGGTTTTTGGGTTATCCTTTTCCTCATGCTTCTTGTGGCCATAGCTATGTTGTTTTTCTTTCGCCAAAAGAAATGGATCTGACGCTCTATTTATCATAGATTACCTCGTGCCATCTTCACTAAGATTCAAAAATCCGCTACACTCCCGCAAACACGCTCTTTTCTGTTAGCCCGGACATTTCACCAGACTTCGTCGCGAGGGGAGTGAGAGTGCTGTTTTTTCGGGTTTTCGAGATTCGATCCGGACGACGGTGTGTTGAAACACAACAAGGTCGGATCGGAGCTTGAAGGCCCGAAAAAACAGCACTCTCACTCCCCGTAGCAGATTTCTGGTGAAATGTCTGGGCTAGTGTTGGGGGTTAGAAGTTCTCACGTAATATTACGTAACGTTTTTCAGGCTGCGTTTAGGGTGCAGTTGTCCGTAGATTATTGCGCCTCACGCGTTCTCTACGGACCACTGCTGAGGTAGTGCACCATCTACACACGGTGCGTCCATCCACCCTAAACCACCAAGGAGGTTTGCTTCACTTGTACGATACCATTGATAAAGTCTTCGATGCTCTTAGCAGCGAAGACGCGGATGTCGTCTGGGAGTGTGTTTACGCACTCTCGAGGGCACTGAGCGAGCACCCTGGCCTTGCCAAGGAGCTCGAGAACAGCCGAGAGCGCTTCGACTGCGTCGTTGCTCTTGAGAAGCTCGGCAGAGACGACGACCTCCTCGAGGGAGGGTTCTCGAGGGGCCACGATCTGCCCTACTTCGACGAGTTCGAAGGGGACGATGACAGGGCACTGGCTCACATGTTCTTCTGGCTGACGCTACGTCAGGAGATCTGGTCGACTCCTTCTTACCTCGACCGGTGCTACCGTGAACTCCTGTACAGTCTGTGTCAGGACGAGAGTCTCGAGTCTCGTGTCCAACGAATGTGGCTGAGCAACCGTCAGGTTGCCTCTCTGGTTCTCGATACGCTTGTGATCAACTAGGGGAGCTGACGAGATCTACACGGGGCGAAGAGAAAGACCTCTCTTCGCCCCGTAATCCCACTCACCATAAAGGTTTTTTGAGTATATTTGCTGTGAGAACTTCTAACCCACGACCTACACCAAGTTGTTGCATCCCGACTCCAAGTCCTTATATTTTCCAGGTCTAAACCCAGCCCCTCGCCCAGTCACAGCTGTATAACGTGAAGGGCGCGAAGATCTCTCCTTCGCGTACTTCGCGCCCTTCGCGTTATAAAATTTCAACCGTGATATCTGCTATGAGAATCGTCCCTTACCCGTGGATCTGAGCTAGACTCGTTTCCTTGACGGAGTGTTGACAACACCCCTAAGATCCTGTAATTCCACTAATATTCATTCGAATACTTTACCACCTGAGACTCATCTAAATACTACAAGTGTGCATTGTCCATATCACCAAAGGAAGAGGAGCCTAGTCAATGAGCGATAATGACGAACCGGTAGATGGCGCGCGTGTAGCCGCTATGATTCTCAACGAAATGAGGCCCGAACAAAAAGAACGTCTTGTATCAGCACTCCACGAAAGAGCACCAGAGCTTGCAGCTAAAATTGAAGAGAACCTCTTTCGTTTCGATGATATCGTTGAGATTTCAGCGAAAGGACTCCAAACCCTACTCGGTGCTATCGACCACCACGACCTCGTGCTCTCCCTTAAAACGGCGAAAGAGGAAACCAAGAAAATCCTTCTTCAGAATATGTCAGATCGTAAACGTCAAATGGTCGAAGAAGATTTCAACGCGCTTCCAGCAGCACGTCTGACCGAAGTTGAACAGGCACAGCGACGGATACTTGAAATTCTCGATAAACTACGTACCGAAGGAAGGATTACTTCTATAGGTGAAAGTGATCTTTGGGTCTGAGATCTTCTTACTGCACTACTTCTGGGTGTGCCGAATGTCGTAAGACTGCTCGTCTTGTTGCTTTTTCTTGAAAAAAAGAAATACATGCAGCTGGTGAAATATGGAAATCACCAATAACACCACGTTCCTCAAAAGGAAGTGCCAGGCTAAAGGTTGTCGTTCGATCTTCGTCATTGACCGATAAGACGAGATCGCCTCCGAGCAAACGCGCCTCTCTCCGTGCTAGCGCAAGCCCTCTTCCCTGGTGGCCAGATATCGACTTAGATTGGCCGATCTTCGTAGAGAATCCGATATCAAAGACTCTTTCTCGAAAGTCAGGATGAATAACTCCGCTATTCGTAATTTCGTACTGGAAAGAATCGACACCTTCTCTAATTGTGATAGCAAGACTACCAGCCTCTCGTGGACTAAGATGTTCAACCGCATTGCGCACTGTCTCTTGCACAATGGAAAAGACGGTGGAGGCATGGGGAGGAATACGTTCAGCAGCTCCGCCAGCTTTGAAGGTGAAGGTAATTGGTGAAAAGCGATCTAAGCGGTATTCTGCTACCGCTTGCTCAAAGGCATTCTGACAGATTTCACTCACACTCTCTTGGCCAGTAACCCCTAGCGCACGAATAGCAAAGTGAACAAACTCTCCTTTTCGAACAGGAGGTTTTTGCAAAAAGCTGTCAAAAAACTCTTTCATCATGTGTGGCTGTTGGCCGTATTCAGCGATATGTTCGGCTATCATGCGAAAGCGGCTGATGAAATTACCTGCGCGGTGTTCAAGGTCACCAATGCGAAAGAGAAACTGATCTCTTCTCAGCCCGCTTAACTGCGTCTGTGCATTATCAGTGACGGTTTCAAGTCGGAGCTGAAACTCCTCAAGTACACTATCAAGTTTAGATGGCAAGCGATCTAAAAATGGTACTTCTCTCTGAGGGATCTGACCACTTGATGGGAGTGAGAATACACGATCAGAAAGTAACCCAGTATACCAGTCAAAGAGTGCAGCGTGTCCGAGTGAGACAATTTCAGGAGAAGGACTTTCGCGATTGATTCCCTGACGAAGGTGCTCGTGGGCCCTAAATGCTTCTTGATGAGGGCTTCCCCCTCGAAGTCCCCCAAGATCATCAGTAGGGTGCACCTTCAAGCAAACAGGCTGACGCTCTCTATTATTGTGGGACACGATCATGGGCAACAACTCCAGCATGAAGTTTAGCCCAGCACTGACTCTACTCAAGGAAAATGAGGTTAGGAAATAGTGAGAATAGTGTTAGCCAGGGGGAATGCCCCCTGGGAAAGTCGTTAGCCAACAACTTCTTTAATCTTTTCACCGAGATTAGCGGGAGAACGTACCACATGGGCTCCAGCTTCCTCTAGAGCAGCAAACTTGCCTTCAGCTGTTCCCTTGCCTCCACTCACAATAGCTCCAGCGTGGCCCATAGTGCGCCCTGCTGGGGCTGTCGCACCAGCGATGAAGGAAACAACTGGTTTAGTCATGTTTTCCTTAATCCAAGCAGCTGCCTCTTCCTCAGCGGAACCTCCGATTTCCCCAATCATGACCACGCCATCAGTCTCGGAGTCGTCATTAAAGAGTTGGAGACAGTCGATAAAGTTTGTTCCGTTGAGTGGATCGCCACCGATACCGATACAGGTAGATTGACCAATACCGAGTTCGGTTAATTGAAAGACCGCTTCATAGGTGAGTGTTCCACTACGAGAAACAACACCTATTCGACCAGGTTTATGGATGTGACCAGGCATAATTCCAATCTTACACTCACCTGGGGTAATAATACCTGGACAGTTCGGTCCAATCAGGCGCGTACGTTTTCCAGCCATAAAGGTATTGACGCGGAGCATATCAAGAACCGGAATACCCTCTGTGATACAAATGGCAAGATCAAGATCGGCGTCTACCGCTTCCATGATAGCGTCAGCTGCAAATGGTGGTGGGACGTAAATAACACTCACGGTTGCACCAGTCGCCTCTTTTGCTTCTCTCACCGTATTGTACAGTGGAATACCGAGATGCTCTTTGCCTCCCTTTCCAGGTCCAACACCAGCTACCATCTGGCTTCCATACTCAGCACACGCCTGAGTGTGAAACGTGCCGGTCTTTCCTGTCATACCTTGTGTGATAATTTTCGTATCTTTATTAACTAATACGCTCATATGATCCTCTATAGAAAAATTCCTAACTCTTCGCCAAGCACATTAACTTGCAGCTTGAACAGCCTTTTCCGCAGCATCAGCCATCGTCGTTGCAGCAATAATATTGAGTCCGGACTGTGAAAGGATTTCCTTGCCCATATCAACATTGGTGCCTTGAAGCCTCACAACGAGAGGAACCTCGATGCCGAGCTCTTTGGCCGCTTCAACAATACCATTGGCGATAACATCACACTTCATAATCCCACCAAAGATATTTACGAGAATAGCTTTCACATTGCTATCACCAAGTAAGATCTTAAAAGCTTCCGTAACGGTTTCTTTTGTCGCTCCGCCACCTACATCAAGAAAGTTCGCTGGCTCACCACCATACTCTTTGATGATGTCCATGGTTCCCATCGCAAGCCCTGCTCCGTTTACCATGCAGCCGATATTTCCATCGAGCCCAACATAGCTCAGCCCGTGCTTTCCTGCTTTGAGATCACGAGCATCCATCTCGTTGTAATCTTGAAGCTCTTTCAGATCTGGGTGTCGAAAAAGTGCATTGTTATCAACGGCACACTTAGCATCAAGCAGAACAAAGTCTTCTTCTTTCGTGAGCACAAGTGGATTGATCTCTAACAGAGACATGTCGTTTTCAACAAATGCCTCATAGAGCCCAAAAACAACATCAGAGAGCTCACTCGCGAGGCCAACCGAGAGACCAAGTCGTAGCCCGAGCTCCATACACTGAAAGTTCTGCAAACCAACCTTAGGGTCGATCATTAAGGTGATGATTTTTTCCGGTGTTTTCTCAGCAACAACCTCAATCTCCATACCACCCTCAGTAGAGGCCACGATGGAGATACACTTCTTTGCTCGATCGACCAGAAAACTAAGGTAGTACTCTTTGTCTATATTGCATCCATCTTCGACATAGACTTTGCGTACAAGCTTCCCCTCAGCAGAGGTCTGTGGGGTAACAAGATGCATTCCGATAATCGATTCGGCGTGCTCACGAGCTTCAGCTGAGCTTTTTGCAAGCTTCACTCCACCACCTTTTCCACGACCACCAGCGTGAACCTGCGCTTTAACGACACATATTCCACCACCGAGGTTATCCGCCGCTTCTGCATCACCAGCATTGTGACAGACATACCCATTCAAAACCGGTAGTCCATAACTCGCTAAGAGCTGTTTTGATTGATACTCATGTAAGTTCATTCACTTTCTCCAGATTGATTACACTATTCCTTACGTAAGATTCAAAGTTACTGTGACTCAACCTCACGACGAGGGTTCTTCACCTTTAAAAAATTCGCCTTTAAGAAGTCTCGGTTTAAATGACCGATAAAGTTAATGCTAATTCCTTTCGGGCAAGCATCTTGACACTCTCCGTAGTTCGTACACGAACCAAAAAGCTCGTCATCATGTTGACGGACCATATTTCGAACACGCTCCATTCTCTCTGTTTGCCCCTGGGGAAGAAGTCCAAGGTGAGAAATCTTCGCTGCCGTAAAGAGCATGGCAGAGCTATTTGGACACGCCGCTACACAAGCTCCACACCCAATACATGTAGCAGCATCCATGGCAAGATCGACATCGAGCTTAGGAATCGGGAGTGCGTTGGCATCTTGCGCAGAACCGGTACGAACCGAGATATAGCCTCCAGCTTGTATAACACGATCAAGGGCCCCTCTATCAACAACGAGATCTTTAATAGGAGGAAAGGCCTTAGCACGCCACGGCTCAATATAGATATCTTCTCCATCAGAAAAGCTTCTCATATGAAGCTGACACGCAGTGGTGTTCCTCATGGGGCCGTGAGGTGTTCCGTTAATCACCATCGAACAGTTCCCACAGATTCCCTCTCGACAGTCGCTCTCAAAGGCAACGGGCTCTTCTCCACGCTCTTCGAGTCTATCGTTGAGCACATCAAGCATCTCAAGAAAGGACATATCTGGACTAATATCATCCATCGGGTAAGTCACAAACTTCCCTGCGGCACTTGCGTTTTTTTGTCTCCAGACGTGAACGGTAACCTTCATAACGTCTTAGCTCCTATATCTACAAACTTACTTATAGCTACGTTGCGTGAGTGGTACATGATCAAATGCGAGTGGTTCCTTATGGAGCGTAGGTTTCTGCCCAACCCCATTGAACTCCCATGCTGCCACATATGAGTAGTCTTCATCGTTTCGAAGAGCTTCCCCTTCTTCTGTTTGATATTCAGAACGGAAGTGCCCACCACAACTTTCATTTCTCTCATAAGCATCCGTACACATAACTTCTGCAAACTCGAGGAAATCAGCGATACGCATAGCGCGCTCAAGCGTTTGATTGAGTTCACCTGACGTTCCGGGCACAGATGCGTTCTGCCAGAACTGATCACGAATCGACGGAATCTCTTTGAGTGCGCCCTGAAGACCATCTGCATTACGCTCCATACCACACTCATTCCACATGAGTCGTCCAAGCTCACGGTGCACAGAGTCAACCGAACGCTCTCCATCGAGGTTCACAATGGTCTCAATTCGATCGCGGACTTCACTCTCTACCTGAGAGAATTCAGAGGCTTCCGTCGTAACCGAGCCCGGCGTCTGACGAGCGAGATAGTTTCCAATAGTATAAGGAATCACAAAATACCCATCAGCGAGCCCCTGCATAAGAGCGCTTGCTCCAAGTCGGTTTGAGCCGTGATCGGAGAAGTTCGCCTCTCCAATCACAAACAGGCCGGGAAGGTTGCTCATAAGATTATAATCAACCCAGAGACCACCCATCGTATAGTGAGGAGCCGGAAAGATCCTCATCGGAACTTTATAGGGGCTCTCGTCCGTAATCCTCTCGTACATCTCAAAGAGATTCCCGTACCGTTCTCGTACTGCGTTTTCACCAAGACGGTTAATGGAATCGCGAAAATCGAGATAGACTCCGAGCCCAGTTTGTCCTACACCAAAACCACTGTCACACCGCTCCTTAGCATTCCTTGAGGCCACGTCTCGAGGCACAAGGTTACCAAAGCTTGGGTAACGCTCTTCTAGGTAGTAGTAACGGTCCTCCTCGGGAATATCTGAAGCACGACGAGTCTCGTCTTTATCGCGCGGCACCCAGATACGACCATCATTTCGAAGGGACTCACTCATCAAAGTGAGCTTTGACTGATGATCACCTGAGACAGGAATACACGTAGGGTGAATCTGTGTGTAGCAAGGGTTAGCAAAAAATGCTCCTCGCTTATGAGCTCGCCACGCCGCAGTAACATTGCACCCCATTGCGTTGGTGGAGAGATAGAAAACGTTCGAATAGCCACCGGTAGCAAGCACGACCGCATCAGCAGCGTGCATCGAGAGCTCACCAGTACGGAGATCTCGCACAATTATTCCTTTGGCGTGACCATCGACGACCACAAGATCTTGCATCTCTGTGTTCGTAACAAGCTCAACCTGTCCACGAGCGACCTCTTTTGAAAGTGCTTGATACGCACCGAGTAAGAGTTGTTGTCCTGTTTGCCCACGCGCATAAAAGGTCCGGCTCACTTGAGCACCACCAAAAGAGCGGTTATCAAGCAATCCACCGTAGTCACGAGCAAACGGTACTCCTTGGGCTACGCACTGGTCGATAATGTTGGTACTGATTTGAGCAAGGCGATAGACGTTAGCTTCTCGTGATCGGTAATCACCGCCTTTAACCGTGTCATAAAAAAGTCGCCAAACACTATCTCCATCATTCGGATAGTTCTTTGCGGCATTAATCCCACCCTGGGCAGCAATGCTGTGTGCTCTCCGTGCACTATCTTGATAGCAAAAAGCTTTGACTTTATATCCGAGCTCAGCAAACGATGCAGCAGCAGATGCTCCAGCAAGACCAGTACCAACGACGATAATAGAATACTTCCTTTTGTTCGCCGGGTTTACCAGTTTCATAGAGAACCGGTGGTTGTCCCACTTATCTTGAATTGGGCCTTCAGGGATATTCGAATCAAGGGTCATAACGTTTTCTCACTTCACAAAAGAAACTCTAAGCAACTCTCTCTCGGGACAGATCACATGCCAACAGGCGGCGGTAAAAGACCAAGTGAAAGAGAGAGAGGGACTGATAGAAAGCCAACAACAATCACAAAGGATGCAACCTTAGCAACGAGCCTCAGAGCACAGTTTCTATCAGGCGTATCAAGGCCGAGCGTCTGAAAAAAGCTCCAGACACCGTGATAGAGATGAAATCCGAGCACGCACATGGCAATAAAATACCCAATGACAATGAGCGGGTTCTGGAAGGCGATGTACACATTTCGATACACCTCACCTTCAACGAAATCACTATGCAAACTCCCAAGAGTAAGATGCCCGAGGTGAAGTACGATAAAGAGGAAGACGAGCATTCCACCGTACCACATCGTTCGAGCAGCGACAGACGAGGCTCTCAGTGTCTGCTTCTTATACTTCACCGGTCGAGCTTCAGAGCTTCTGGCCTGAAGTTGAGCAACCGTGACGACATGAAGAAGAAGACACCCAAGAAGTACTACTCGGGTGAGCCAGAGAAAGTTCCCGTGCCCCATCGCTTCGGCCATAAATTCACGAAGAAAATGTGCATACATGTCGAGGTGGTGCACGCCGCTTGGATCCATCCCCATAAAAGTTTTCAGGTTTCCAAGCATGTGTCCAACGACAAAGAGAAACAGCACAGCACCAGTAAGTGCCACAACCACTTTCTTTCCAACCGAACTCCGATAAAATTCACATGATACGTTCATAAACGTCTCCTTAGTCGCCTATTACTCCAGTGGCAAAGAGGGACAAAACTATAGGGTAGCCGCTATCTCTTTGACAGCATCGACACTCTGTTGAAGAGAAGCTCGCTCTTCGTCCGTAAGATCGATCTCCACCACTTTCTCTACACCTGCGCTTCCGATCAACACAGGAACGCCTATATAGAGGCCGTCTACACCATACTCTCCATTACACTGCGCTGCTGCAGGAAGAAGCTCCTTTCGGTCAAAGAGATACGCTTCCGCCATCCGGATAGCTGACGCAGCTGGTGAGTAGAAAGCAGAACCTGTCTTGAGTAGTCCGACAATCTCACCGCCGGCTTTTCGAGTCCTGTTTTCAAGAGCTGTTAACTTGTCGTTATCAAGCATCTTTTCAACTGGAATACCATTAACGGTCGTATACGATCGAACAGGCACCATACTATCTCCGTGTCCACCGAGAACAAACGCTGAAACAGAGTTCACAGACATACCAAGCTCTCTCGAGAGAAATGACCGATAACGTGCAGTGTCGAGCACACCAGCCATCCCCACTACCTTACTCGGCGCAAATCCAGTCTCCTTTTGCATGAGGTAGACCATAGAATCGAGCGGGTTGGTAATAACAATCACAAACGCGTTTGGAGCGTGTTGCTTAATACCGGCGGCAACACTTTTAACAATATTCGCATTCGTATTAACGAGGTCATCACGGCTCATTCCCGGCTTTCTTGGAACTCCGGAAGTAACAATACAAACATCAGCACCAGCAATGTCTGCGATCTCATTTGTTCCTTGAATATCAAAATCAAGTCCAAATACAGGCGAGAGATGAGAGATATCAAGAGCCTTCCCTTGTGGCATATCTTCAACGATGTCGTACAAGACCACATCTCCGAGATTTCGCATACCAGCAAGAAGGGCGAGTGTTCCACCGATGTTTCCTGCTCCGATCATTGCGATTTTCTTACGACCTGACATTATCTGCTCCTTATACTTTGAAAGAATGAAATTTTCCCTTTGAAACTTCTAGCGGAGAAGTACCTACTTCACCTTATCACTACTCGACAGCTCTCCATCAAGAACCACACTACTTCCTAGCACACTCGCACGGGTGCCTCCAGCTTCTGTGACCTGCTCAACGATCTCTGGAAGCGCTGGCTGTTCGTTCACTAACTGTCTTACGAGCTCAAGCTTTAACATTGCCTTCGCATTCGGTCCAGACATTGCTTGCAGCCGTTTCCTGACTCCTTGAGCCTGAGACAGCCCTTTTATTCGGATTCGCTCGGCCTCGTTCTGCTTCGTTTCAAAATACCGTTCTCCTTCCTCTCGTAAGTTGTCTCTTTTATTCTGGGCAGTAACGATGAGCCGCTCTAGCTTACGAGCAAGCGCTTCCTTTTGGTCCCGTAATGAAGCAGGGTCGCGCTCGAGAACTACAAGCTCTTTCTTTATCGACTCCTCCTTTGCCACAAGCTTCTCTTTTTCTTTCCTAAAGGGAGCAGAGAGATTCATCTCCTGAATATGAATACGAGATAAAAAGAGCCCATTTGGGCGAAGCGCCTCTCTGGCCCTCTGCTCAGAGATATCAACGGCCTGTTCTAGCGCTTCGAGTGAGGCAAAATCTTGCGAGTGAAACCCGCGAAGCTCTCGTAGCAGTTCATTTTCAACATGAAAGGAGGCTAGACGCTCTGCACGCTCAAAGTCCCCACCGAGACTCTGAAAGAAGCGAACTAGAGCATCATCAGTTCCAGCGAGTTTAAATTGAAAATCACCGTGAACATGAAAGAGAATCCCATCTTGAGTGTAAAAGGTTAGCGGGGCTTGCTCAGACCACTGATAGATTCTCTCCTCTATTTCTTGAGAGTAGACTTCACTAATATACGGAATCGAGACAAAGCTCTCAGCAGATCCTATCCCGGTCGAGGAGAGACCACCGCCAAGTGCCGTTGGCAACTTCCAAAATCGCACCCCCCTCTCGTTTCCTGCAAGCGATTCACAACCAACAGACGAAAAGACAACAAAGAGTATGAGAAGGAGCTTCTTGGTCATAACACTATCCTCTCTCGCCGCTAGCTAACAGAGAGCTCTCTGAGCTCGTGGTATCCCCAAAGAGAATAGCGCTCAGTTCTTTGGCAACCTGGGCTTGTGCTTCAGCTACGAGCAGATCCCCTTCCGCCATCCTTCTTTCACGAAGGAGTTTTCCCTCTAAGATAAGCTCTAATTCTTGACGCTCTGCCGTGCGTCTCATGAGATCGAGCTCTTGCTCGAGAGTATGATTTTCTTCAAGAAGATCATCTTTCGATGCTCTTTGAGTATTGCTCCATCCCTCAATTCTTGCCAGCTCAGGGGCATAGCGACTTTCTACGTACTGAGCCGCAACACCATCATCGGCAAACCGAAACTCACGTAGTGCAACTCCTGAAAGTGAGAGCCCTTGGGCAAGGAGCTCTTCAGTAGCTCGCTCAATTGCAGATTGAAGCTTCTCATCTGGGGAGGAGAGAAACTGAGCAATACCGTCAAAGTGTACCGTTGATAACTGCGAAGCGAGTTCATGCTCTAACACTTTCGCGACAACCCCCTCCCATACCTTTCGCTCAGGTTTGAGCTCAGAGAAGAGCGTCGGGAGCATGTCAACAGGACTCCGTTCTGGAGAAAAAGAATACGCAAATGTAAGATTCACTTCTTGGCCAGTAGCAAGCGGTTGTGAGAAATGCAGTTCGCTTACTATTGGAGAAACATCAAGCGTGTGAATCTTTGCTACTGACGGAAGAGCCCAATGGAAACCAGGCTCGAGGATCTCCATCTGAGATTCATACACAGAGCCAAGCGAGAGCTTACGAAGACCAATCGAGCCAGGCCTGACCGTTTGGCCAAACCAGAGGTACAGTCCCAGAGCGGCTAGGGCACCTAGTGTGATAAGGAGAGAAAGCGATCGGAGATAAGTAGAGACAGAAGACAACAGCTAATCCTTGCAACTATGTATGGCCCCTAATTTAATAGATAGGTAGAAGGTTGCAAGTGCTATAGCGCAAGCGGCGTAAATAGAACGAGGGTTTGTTTGCTAGAACGCGCCACCGAGCCGTTGAGCAAGGTTAACCAATAGGAGTGGGTCAATTTGCTTGCCATCCACGTGCACTTCGTAGTGAAGGTGTGGGCCCGTCGAAGAGCCAGAGGATCCAATCAGACCAATAATTTCGCCACGACAGATCTTCTCTCCTTTCTTGACCAGTGTTTTTGAGAGGTGGGCATAACGTGTAACGACGTTGTCACTATGGAGAATATCGATAACGAGCCCATAGGTACGAGTTCGCTTGACGGATTTAATAACCCCGTCACCGGTACTTAGAATCTCACTGCCGTAAGGCATGGAAAAATCAATCCCCTGGTGCTTTCTCCACTTTCCACTAAATGGTGAGCGTCTCATACCAAAATGAGAACTTATGTGACCATTAACAGGAGAGCCAAGAGGCGCAGAACGAATGAGTTCAATTGTCTTGTCGAGTTTTTCAAAGAGGTTAGGTTCGTCTGAAGCAGCGCCAGGCACAATTCGACTCAGGAGCGACGCGCTCTGTGAGTAGCAGTCTCCTCCAGTACAATCAATTTCAGCACCACCCACCTCATCGTGTCCATCTTCTGAAGCGAGCTCTTCTGCAGGGACAACCCCAAGCTCTGAGGCAGACTCTAAAATCCCCTCAAGCTCTTCGACTCTGGTACGGATACTGTTCTCGTAAGCGAGGACTTTGAGATTTTTTTCCTCAAGAGTGGAAATCGTCGTATGAAGTGATGCTTTTTCATTTTTAAGTGCATCTCTTTCTGCAGTGACTTGCTTCAAGAAGAGCGCATCTTTGAGACGCACGAGTTGAATCCGGGTGTAGTCACCAGCCACATACAGAAACCCAGAGGCAACAAGCAGTGCCACTGAAACAGAGAGGAGTACCTTACGGTGCGAAAGACGCAGCTTACGAACTCGCCCATCAGTAGGAGGAACGACCCACAAACAGAAATCTTTCTTCAGTTTCCACTTCATACTTTAACAAACTTAAAACAAATGAGACTCCAATAAGAAATGTTAGCTCCATGTTTGTCAATGACCAACATTTCTCAAGAACCTAAGTGGCCATAAAACAACACCGCCACAAAGAAGTCTGAGAGGCTACGCAATTCTCATTTGAAGATCAAACGGCTAAGCCGCCTACTACCCACCCGGTACACCGGGTGGAACAAGCCTCAATTTGAGCTACAGATTAGATGAGAGCAACTCTCGTGCCGACTCACGAGTTGCAGCAGTAATTTCATAACCAGCTAACATTCTTGCAATTTCTTCGACTCTTTCTTCGCTCGAAAGAGCTCGTAAAACACTGGTTGTCCGATCTGCGACCACTTTTTCCACTAAAAAATGCCTATCAGCTAAGGAGGCAACTTGGGCTAAATGAGTGATGCAAACCACCTGAGAATGCTCAGAAAGCTGTTTGAGTTTCTCTCCAACCGAGCGTGCGACGCCACCTGAAACACCCGTGTCGACCTCATCAAAGACAAGCACGTCAACGCCGGAGGTATCACGGAGCACCTTCTTGAGCACGAGCATAATTCGAGAGAGCTCACCACCTGAGGCTATCTCTCGAAGGGGGCGTAGCGGTTCGCCTTTATTCGTTGAGATTCGCAGCTCAACTCGGTCGGCTCCCCTCACGCCGAGCTCCCCTTCTTCCACGCTCACGCTTAGGAGTGCATCAGGCATATTGAGCTCAGCGAGCTCTTGCGAAACCTCTTGAACAAGGCGTCCAGCAGCAATCTTACGGGTCGCGCGGAGTTTTTCGGCTAGCTCAAGGCAGTCTGCATAGGCGGATTCGCACTCTTGTTCAAGCACACCGAGAGAGTACTCATCATCGAGCAGAGAGAGCTCTTCTTCTGCCCGCTTAAAGAGAGAGACAAGACCACTACAATCGGTACGGTACTTTCGCTCGAGTGAGGCAACAGAAGACAGGCGTTCACGGAGAGATTCGAGCTCTTCAGGAAGAAGCTCAACTTGACCGGCATACCCTTGGAGATCGATTTCAAGCTCTTCAATCTCTTGTTGAACTCGTGAGACCCTCTCAATTTGACCCGAAAACGAGGAGTCGAGCCGTGAGAGACCTTGTAGTTCAGAAAATACGCGGTCAAGCATTCCCGACACACCAGAGCGCTCGTTTTGGAGCACTTCCAGAAGTGCCCCCACCTGTTCGAGTATCTGCTCACTGTTCGTTAAACGAGAGATCTCAGTTTCAAGCTCCTGACGGAGAGTTTCATGAATGGCAAGAGAGGAGAGCTCTTCTACAACAAACTCTAACTCAGCACGACGCAGGAGGTTTTGTTCGCGACGCTCCTTTCTCTCATGTAGCTTATGTGAGAGTTCCTTCCATTGAGCAAAGCGTTGTTTGTAGCGTTGAAGCAGTTGGCCGTTATCTGCATACGTGTCAACAAGCTCGAGATGATATGTAGGCTCGAGCAGGCGTACGTGGTGGCCCTGTGCGCAGATATTCATTAAGGAACGACACGTCTCTTGCAAGAGAGAAACTGAGCCGAGGTGTCCATTGAGATAGACTTTTCCTCGTCCAGAGCTACTCATAGAGCGGCTCACAACAAGCTCGTCTCCTTCGATACTTTCTGGAAGTTGTTCGCGGAGATTTTGTGGAAGACTTGAGAGATCAAAAAGCGCCTCAACTTGCCAGCCTTCTGTTCCAGTGCGGATATATTTCGGCTTCGGTCGTCCACCAAGGATCAGGTCAAAGGCTTGAAGAATGACAGATTTTCCTGCTCCTGTTTCCCCACTAATAACATTCAGTCCAGATCCAAACTCTATCGACTGTTTTTCAATGATGGCAAATTGAGAGATCTGCAGTTCGCGTAACATCAATCACCCTGATTAGCGACACCCCAATTGAGTTTTCGTCGCAAAATATTGAAGTAGCTTTTTGATTTTGAAAGGACAAAACGAACGGAGTGTTCAGAACGTCTCACGGACACGACATCTCCCGGAGTAAGCTCACAGGACTCTTGTCCATCAACAGAAAGGAACACCTCACCGCCATACTCAGGAATATGGACATCAATTTCAAAAGAGAGTGGCAGAATAAATGGACGAGACGTTAATGCGTGAGCGCAAATGGGTGTGACTAAAACAACATCAAGACTTGGATGAACAATGGAACCCCCTGCAGCTAGGGAATAAGCTGTGGACCCTGTTGGAGTTGCAAGAATGACCCCGTCGGCCCGTAGGCGGGTGACATCTTCGCCTTGCACGTGAAGATCAAGATCGAGCAACGCATCTCGACTCCCCTTCTGAATAACCGCATCATTTACAGCTTGGCAAGAAAACACCTCTTTTCCATTTCGTGAAACAGTTGCACGAAGCATGATTCGCTCTCCCACTGACGCACTCCCATCAATCGCAGTTTGGAGAACGTCAAAGACTTCTTGTGGCGAGACCTCGGTTAAAAAACCAAGTGTTCCAAAATTCACGCCAACCATAAGAGGGGAAGGACTTGTCACGTGGCGGCCAAGACCAATGAGAGTCCCATCTCCTCCTAAAGTAACAATAGGATCAGCTTGGGAAGCAAGCTCATCGGCAGAAACAGTCTGACATGTACACTCAAGTACATCGGCCGACCCCTGCTCGACAAGTAGCGTGTGGTTGTTCTTCTTTGCCCAATCGGAGATCTCGCAAGCGAGAGTCCTTACTCCATCAACACCTGGTCTAAGAACTAATCCAATCGTTGCCATGTATCACTTCTCTCACATCCAAATCGTACGTGATGAGAATAGCAAAACCTGACGAGATCGTCCAAAGGGTAAACATTTAAGGAGCACAAACAAAGAAAGGGCGTTCCGTAAACGAAACGCCCTATATCAGGTATTCTTAATAACTTGGTCCTACTCTTGACAACATACTAATGTTTTTTGATATCGATCGACGGCCGGTTCTCTTGTAAGTCTCAAGGTGACTCCACTAGGAAAGAGGAGAGTCTTTCTTAAGAGCTCCGCGTTAGTGTCAATCCATACAGACCCTAGGTCGCCGGGATCCATAAACTCGTATTGAGCTACAAATCCATACTCAAACAGAAATTGACCATTCGAGCAGATGAAGTCGACATCAGCATACGATCCTGATGTAACATTATGATACTCAATAGAAGTCGAACATTCGCTTACATTGACACTACCAGCTGGACCGGCCTCTCCCTGTGGTCCCATAGGTCCTTGTGCACCTATCAGCCCCTGGGGTCCAACTTCACCTTGTGGACCAACTGCCCCCTGAGGTCCAACCTCACCTTGCGGACCAACTAGGCCTCGTGGTCCAGTAGGCCCCTGAGGTCCAACGTCTCCTTGTGGCCCCGCAGGCCCTTGAGCACCTGTCAGACCGATTGGTCCCTGAGAACCATTTCGACCTGCTGGTCCTTGTGGCCCCATTTCGCCTTGAGGACCTTCAGGCCCCATCTCACCTTGTGGCCCAGTTAAACCAATAAGCCCCTGGGCACCAGTTCGTCCAGTAGGTCCTTGCGGTCCAACAGCTCCTGTCTCACCTTGAGGGCCAACCGGACCTTGAATACCAGCTGGTCCTTGAGGACCTTGTGGACCAACTTCTCCCTGAGGGCCGGTGTAATCTACACCCAATGCCGGTGAATCGTTTACGCCATCAATGGTGATCGAAATATCTTGCGCTGCAGTCTCTAAAACCTTCGTTCTTTTGCGAAGACGCTTAAATTGCCTTTTAAGCTTGGAAAACTGACTGCTTGAAGAATCAGCATGAGCTCTAGTGATTCCAAATGACACTGTAAGTCCAAACGCCAAAATAAATGACGCAATCAGATACTTTATGTTCATATATTTCATTCTTAACCTCTCTAATAAACCGACGATAGGAGATCTCCCTGCGTAGGCATGGGAGCACTTCATCCAGAGCGCACATTTTGTGCGTTCAGATTTGTTATGGAGCAAGCACAAGAAATGTAGCTTACGAGGAGCCGAATTACTCGTTAGAGTCTTGATTTTCTTTTGAGGAAAGAAAAGATTTCAGATGGTTATTTACGTCTTGTCGAGTTCGGTAAGGGGTATCTGCAACGGCCGCGGTGAGCCTTCCAGGAACAGAGACAAATCCATCGTATAAAGTATCCCACGTCTCCTCTCCTTTTTCAGGAAGAAAGGTACCGACACCAATAGGCTCATATCCCCCGAGAGTGAGAGCTGCATTTCCCAACAGCACAAGCGCATAGGGAGGAAAAAGAAAGACTCCTCCGGCTGCCACAGCAGTTTCACCAAGTCCGGGTCCGTAAAAATAGTTACCTGTGAGCGTACCGAGCATCTCTTCGGATTCCTCCGGCGTCATTGGCTTCAATTTGACCTGATCAATTGATGGAGGCCCCTGCTCGTTCTTTTTGAGAACAGAGCAGCCAAAAATTGAGCAGAAGCAAATGAATACGCAGATATACCTGGCTAAGTGCATCACAAACATTATTTTAGCGACCTTCAGACTCATTGTGCTGCATAAACAGCCTGAGGAAAAGACAAAGATAACTTCTTTATTCACTCCCTTTTAGGATTGAGTTGCATCTGTCAGAATATTGCGATGTATACCTATCGATAGGAGCTGATGACCATGACTTCGCGAATGCTATTCATTCTCTTGCTCACCTTTGTGCTGAGTGCATTTGTATGTAGCACAGTGGCCATGGCCCAATCAGTCACCAATCGCACGGTGGGTATCGCCGGCAAGATGGATAAAGCTGACAGAACACCTGACCTCGGTGTTACAGTAAATCGCTTCAGCGGTAGGGTTCAGATTTTAGCGGATGCTCACATTCCTCACACTGAGTACCAACTCTACCCTCTCCAATTTGATTTTTTCATCAATCGGAGGCTCTTCTCTAGTCAATACCGCTCACCAACTCTCCCAGGCCCAGTTGGAGTTGATATCGCAAGTGACGTAGCAGTTCCTCCGTTTAATTACACCGTTGTTGCAAAAGTCCTCACGCCAGACGGTCGTCCATTTACGAGTGTCCTTGAAGGAGCTGTTTTCAACTCAAATCTCGTAGCAACTCTCGATTGCACACTGACAACCTCGACAGACACCTACACCCAAAACTCGCTTACCCTCACTCAGGTAGGAAACAACTCTTTCTCTGTTCCTCTCAACACTACAAATCCCACTGGGGATACAACTGCTCAGCTCTCAGGGGCTTTAACGGTAAGTGGTGAGGAGGTCTCAGGGGCTCAAACCACAACCCTCTCTGGCGCCGAGTCCTCCTCTGTGAAGCGAACGATGACAGGGAGTGCTATTTTTGATTCGAACCAGAATTTGACCTCCTTTGCCGTCAATTCAGTCGATGGAGAAGTGGCTCTGAGCTGTTCATAAAAGGCTCTTCCTCTATTCGATTAAGACCCGAGGATACGCTACGATGTTCGCATGGTTAGCGAACAGACAACAGATAAAGGTCGAGATGCCTCAGCCACAGCAGCAGTTGGATTTTTAGATCAACTACGTGGGCTTGTAGCACCAGATGGCGGAATGAGTCACACCGATAGGGCTCTCCACTCTCTTGTTGAATCCCATGGTGGTCAGATTACAAAAAATGGAAACGGTGGCTACTCCACGAGAATTACCATCGGCACAACACCTTTGACTATCGAGAGCGAAGTCTCTTTTGCCGCGCCCGGAATCGCCTCTTCCCGTACACTCCGAGTTGAAACGTCGCTTCCGCTACGAGACGATCATCCCTTTAGAAGTGTTCAAACTGCCCCAGCTATTGGCCAAGCCATATCCGTTCGAAATGGAATTCGAAGTCTCCTTGCAAAAGCGTCCCTCTGCAGCCCACCCCAAGAACCTGGTCCTCTAGGACATGTGGCTATTCGGAGTAGTAATAGAACTCGCGCAGAGTCTTTTTTTGATACTCCAACAAAGCAGAGCCTCCTAAACTACAGAGCCCCCCTCTCCCTCGCTTTAGATCGAGTTGGTGAGCATACAAACCTGAGAATGCTTACAAACGTTGAACCTCAATCTGAGCAGGCGCTCAAAACACTCCTCTATCCGTTTGTTGAGCTTGCGCTATCCATCTCAAACGAAGTGACTACTGCCGAGCAGTAACTGATTGTTGAATAAGCGCTAACATTTCTGGAGTATCCCACTCCCTTGGGCCGACAAACTTCAATTCCGGTTGAGATGTCAGAGGATCGATAAAGAGAGCAAGCCTACCACCTTGAGTAAGAAGAAACGTTTCTGGGAAACCTGAGAGGCGGTATTTTTTTGTGCTCAGCCCCTTTGAGTCGACAAGAAAAGGAAAGCTGATCTGATGCTTCTCTTTGAACTCCCTTAGGCCCACAAGATTATCATCCACACCAACAGCTACGACACTTCCACCAAGCGGGACGAGCTTCTCGTGAAGTCGCTGCAATGACGGCATCTCTTCAGAGCAAGGCGCGCACCAAGAAGCAAGAAAGTTAAGCACCACAAATTTTCCGCGAAAGTCCGCGAGGTGGTGCTCGGATGTATCAGAAAGAGAGGTAAGTTTTAGCTCAGGAGCCAGCGCGCCAGGTGCAAGACTTGTATCACGAACCTGACAGCCACTCATCAACAGCACAGACACAACGCTGAGAAGCACGACGATGCTGCGAAAAAGTGCAAACATGGAGTGATTTAGGAAGATTTAGCCGCTTTCTTAGCTTGGCGCTGCTCGTTAAACTTCGCAAACTTCTTATTAAAGCGATCTACACGTCCTTCACTATCGAGGACTTTTGCCTTTCCTGTGTAGAATGGATGACACTCGGCACAAACGCTGATGCTAATCTCAGGCATAACAGAGCCAATAGAAAACTCTGTACCGCATCCACCGCAAACAATCTTTGCATCTTGATGGTATTGTGGATGAATTCCTTTTTTCATGGTGATACCTATTAGCCTAATGGCAACTACAACAAACTTATAACTATTCGTGGGAATGAGTCGTAACGCACCCAATTCCTAAATGAAGCTCGCACCTTACCTTAACCGGGATATCCGAGTCAATCACACCAAGTGTCATTATACCCATTCTCCCCTTCTTCCTCCTGCACCTGCACCAAGTTCCTCTTCCTCATCCTAAATCATTAAGCATTTGAGTAAGATACAGAGATTCGTACAAGCACAAGAGGAGGAAAAGGAGAAAGAAAAAGATTTCATTCTCTACTCGCCCCAATCTTTCGCCACTACGAGTATCTCAAGCATCAGAATATGGGCTTTTAAGTGCTAGAAAAAACAATATGAACCGAAACCCAGTTACGCAGCCAGAAAGGCCTCTCTCAAATCACTTGGGGGCTCAACTCCTCTACCCCTTGTTCTATCAAGGCACATGAACTCCACATGAGCTTCTACAGCCACTTTTCCGCTGCCCTTTACGATCTTCTGTTCAACACTCATTCGACGCCTGTCGATCTTTGGGAGCTCACAGGTGACTGTAACCTCCTCTTCAAAGAGCTCGCGCTTATAATCAACCTCAATACGGGTCAAAACGAGGTAGAGATTTTTTTCGATGAGGACTTCGTTGGGAAACCCAATAAACTCAAGAAACTTCAGCCTAGCCTCTTCAAGAAAACAAACTGCTTTGGCGTGGTGAACGTGGTTATATACCGGTTCAATTTCATCAGCCAGAATCGTACGTTCAATGGTAAACATGGTAGTGGAATCACCGTTTCTTATAGTACAATTTATACTCCCCGCATTTGAAATTCCCGATTCATTGAGCACCGAGAGCGGGGACTTTGATTTGCACCTGGTATACAACGAAGAAGTATTGAGATACAGAACCCTATCATGAAAGACCTATACAAATCACGAATTCGCAAAGTCATCAAAACACTTCTCGCAACAAAAACTCCATCTGCCCTTCTCGTATCAAGTGCCCCATTTGCACCTCGCTCACGAGATACCTTTCACCCGTACCGCCAAAACAGCGACTTCTTTTATCTCACAGGTTCACTTGAGCCAGCTCAACATCTCTTGATCTCAACAGAGGAGGAGAAACCTCTCCTGTTTACAGAACCAGTAAACGCACACAAAGTCGTATGGGACGGTAAACCTGTCTCACCAAAACCTCTTGCTCGTTCACTTGGCGCAACACTAGAGACCGTTTCTGATATTCCTCAAGAGATCAAAAAGAAGCTCCGTCCTATTCATTCTCTCTACTACCAAAGCGAAAGCGATCCACAGGTATTTCGGATGGTCAACGAGCTCTTTGGGCTCCCATCACATCAACGCCTCACCTCACCACGATCGTTTCATCATGTTGATACCATACTCGAGCCACTGCGTGTTCGAAAATCTCGACATGAGATCTCAGAGATCAAACGTGCAGCTGAGGTTACATGGGAATCACTCCAGCACACAGCTCAGATGGTTGAGCCCGGCCTGCGCGAACATGAAGTGCTCGCTACCCTTGAGTACCATATGCGTCTTTTTGGTTGTGAACCGAGTTTCTCTACCATCGTTGCCTCAGGAGCTTCTGCTGCCACTTTGCACTACCAAGCACACACCCAAAAACTCAAAAAAGGAGAGCTCCTCCTGCTTGATTTTGGCGCTGAGTACAATATGTACGCTGCCGATGTCACACGAATGCTTCCTGTCACTGGTACTTTTACTGGAATACTCGCTGAGCTCTACGACTGTGTCCTCGAGGCTCAACTGAAGAGCATCGCTGCTGTTCGCTCAGGCGTTACCATCCAAAAAGTGTATAATGCAGCAGCAAGAGTTCTGATAGACGGGCTCAAAGACTTTGGGGTCTTGCGTGGCAACACCTCAGCGCTCTTAGAAAAACGTGCGCACCTCCCTTATTTTCCACACGGCATCGGTCACGGCCTCGGGCTTGATGTTCACGACGTGGGCAGGCTGCGTGGAACAAATAAACCAAAACTCCAAGAGGGCATGGTTTTCACCATCGAGCCTGGCCTCTATTTTCCAAGGCCTGTGGGCAAACTCCCAGCCTGCGGCATACGAATTGAAGATGATGTCGTCGTACGAAAGAGCGGGTGTGAAGTACTTACAAGGATGATTCCAAAAGAGAGAAGCAAAATAGAAGATCTAATGGCTTAGCTCATCTTTTTCTGTCACCATCTCTTTGACACGCCTACGAAGCTCATTAAAACCTTCTCGATTGATTGCAGAAACCGCAATCCCTTCAGTTTCTGCAACAAGTTCCTCGAGCCGCTCGTGAGAGACAAGATCACACTTATTGAGAACCGTAATAAGTGGAGTATCAAGTAAGTTCATCTCTTGTAAAACACCACGTACAGAAGCCATTTTCTCTTTGAGATCTCGAGAAGAAGCGTCAACAACATGCAGTAGGTAATTCGCTTCGTAAAGCTCTTCAAGGGTGGCACGAAACGCAGTACGTAATTCGTCGGGAAGATCTCGGATAAATCCTACCGTATCGGTCAACACAAGTGGCATACCATACGAAGTCGGATCCTCTTCACCACCGGGAATAACCCACCGTTTTTGAGCAGGATCAAGGGTAGCAAAGAGCTTATCTTCGGCCAGTACCGATCCACTTGTGAGGGCGTTAAAGAGCGTCGATTTTCCAGCATTCGTATAACCAAGAATTGCTACGAGAGGAACAGGAATTCCCTTGCGCTTCTTTCGGCGCATTTCACGCTGCTTTCCAAGCTTATCAATACGTTTTTCAAGATCGCTAATTCGATCACGAATACGTCGACGACCGATTTCAAGCTTTGTTTCTCCAGGCCCCCTTCCACCAATTCCACCAGTAAGACGCGAAAGCCCAGCATCTTTTTCAACAAGCCGTGGTAAATTGTACTTTAACTGTGCTAACTCAACTTGAAGCCGACCATCACTGCTTGTTGCTCGCTGAGCAAAGATATCAAGAATGAGCATACTGCGATCGAGCACCTTAATATCAGTTGAATTGGTAATAACCCGCCACTGAAAAGGCTTGAGCTCAGTGTCAAAAATGAGCAGTTCAGCTTCAAGTCGCAGACACCGAAGCACAACTTCTTCGAGCTTTCCTTTTCCCAAAAGAGTTCGAGGGTCTGGCGTACGTCGTTGGATAATCTTACCGGCAATCTCAACACCTGCGGTCCGCGCAAGTTCTTCTAACTCAGCCATAGAGTCTTCAACATTTTGAAGCTTTTTATCGTAGACACCAACAAGTACGGCAGCTTCTTTTGATGACTTCTTGCGTGTTCGGCTTAATGTGAGCTGTTGTTCGAGCTGCTCCATAAACTCGATAAAAGGAAAGGTTACTTCGCTTAAGTCTTTTACCTCCTCGGTCTCAATAGGAGCTTCTTCTTCATTTCGTAGTGGCAAAAGATGAGCGTAACTAGCGCGTACTTGATTACTTACGGACTTCACAGAGACAACGGCATCGAGCCGTAACTTTTCAAGGTCTGTATAGATATCGTGTGGAATTTGAGCGGTGTCCCCTTTTGACAGATCCCCAAAAACAAGCCTGAGTCTACGAAGTCTCCCTGCTCCAAATCGATACCGACCAAGATCTGGAAGATAGAGGATCTCCCGAGTTCCGACGACGACTTCCAGAATTTTTCCTTCTCGTGAGATAAGTAAACCAATACGCCGCCCAAGCTTACTTGAGAGCTCCGCCACTTCTAAGCCGAGTGCTCTCGGACAAAGTTGTGAACGGTCAACCGAGCGAGAAAAGAGTTTCTGAATTCCTTTTATCTGTGAAGGCGAGAGCCCTTTGAGGTTTCCCTTAGGTTTTTGAGACATACAACCGTTAGCTGGAGGAGTAGGCGAAAGTAGGTAGAAGCGATAAACGGGGGAAAGGGGGTAAAAAACGAATGGTCATTCTGAATTAAGAGTCATATCTATTACTTAGGTTGGATAACATAAGAGAACACGATATATTCTCTTAGCATTGTTTCATCCACAAACGGTTGCCCATCAATGATCAGCTGAATGTATCGCCTTCAAAGTGTACGAGCAAGAGCTGGGGAAAATTAGGTTCTCTCAGCCGCTCTCACTTGAGCTTTCTGGCCACAGGATGTCTTTTGATTCCCGCCCAGAGATAGTCAACATAGCTTAGGGGTTAAAATAAGTATGTCATTACAGTTTCGAATTTTTGCTCTGAGTCCAGACAACGACGCTTTGCTCAGAAAGTTAACCAAGCTCTTCTGGGCCTCATACGGCCGTAGCTATCCAATTCCTGGAGTATACGATCTACAATTTTGGAAGAGCCATATCGGTTCACGTTTTGTGAGCATCGTTGGTGAGCTCGATGGTGAACTCGTATGCCATATCGCCTATAATGAAGAGGTTGGTGTTAAAGGCTCTGCTCACCTCGAACACCTTGTCTGCCACCCAGATCACTTCTCCCAACTTCCCCAGATTGCCAAGACGCTCTCGGAGTATCTCTCAAATGTTGCCAAGCGGCGAAGCTGGCACACCCTTCTCGCCTCTGTAAAATCGGGACTTCCAGGAACTGATACGTTCCTCAAAGAGGCTCTGCAGTGTAAAGAACTCGGTATTCTTCCTGGGTATTATCCAAATCATCAACTACGCAACCGTCCACTCTCTCGAAATGGAACAAGTGGCGTACCACAATCAAAACGCCACTCCGCACAACTCTTTGTGAAACTCTTTCAACAGGACTTCCAAGAGAGAAAGACACTGTACATACCTCAAAAGCATGCATCTCTTGTACTCAACTTAAACGACCAGCTCGGCCTTGCACGGTGCATCGATCACGACTTGAGATCGTCTTGCGAATCAACCTACTCACTCCCTGCGGACACCCCAGCTATCAGAACGTGCCACTATTATCAAACAGGAGTATCACACTCGTTTCTCCAGCCATCACTGCTTGGAACAGCCGAGGACTACCTCGGGCAGATCGCGCACTGTTCAAAAACTGACAGCCCAATTCTCTTTGTTAACTGTGAGGATCCTTCAGCCCATCACTGTGTTAATGAATTAGAACGTTACGGTTATACCTTCGGTGGATATCTCCCCCAATTTTTCGGCAACGACCAACTCGTCTATTTCAAACGAACATCGCTTACTCAAGCTATTGAAAAGGCTGTTTATCACCAAAATGGGAATCCCTCCTCTATTCTTGCAGAGCATATACTCAATGAACGCAGGTTTGTCGCAGACAAAACTGATTGAGTATAAAATGCGAAGCATTTTCGAGGCCTCCTCGGGGAGGCCGCACGGCCCATTTATGGGCCTGGGGAGGACAAATATACCCCGTGCAGAAAAACGCGTGAAAGCGATTAGCTTTCACACCACCATACGCGACACAATCTTTCAGAGAGCACAACAGAGCCGATCTCACGGGGTATATTCTTCAATCAACTCTGGGCTCCCCTTCTTTAGAAAATTAGCCCGAGCTCTCGTTTCGCACTTCTCGCTTGAGTTACCAATTGGATAGAGAAAATCAAAGATTTTCTCTATCCAATTGGCAGGACAATACTTGTACAGGCCCTTCAAGAGCGCTATAACCACAAAAAATCTGTTTCCACTACAATATAGGGCATTCTCATGTTTACACCCCGGAACATCCTTACTCTCACCGTCTGTGTTCTCCTCTCATCTTGTAGCTCTGTGCAAACACCACAGCCTCCTACCAATTCTGAAACAACATACCTCTCTGAGGCGACTCCACTTGTCGCTTGGGGAAAACGTTCTGGTGAAGGATATTTTAGCGCTGATGGGTCTCAGATGATTTTTCAGAGTGAGGGAGAGGCCGATAATCCATTTTACCAGATCTATCTCCGAGATCTCAAAACTGGCAAAACACAACGGGTTTCACCAGGGATCGGCAAAACGACCTGCGCTTGGATACACCCCAACAACAACAAGGCACTCTATGCCTCCACTCACGAAGATCCGCACTACTTACAGAAAGTCCAAAAAGAGCTCGAAAGACGAAAGAACAAGTCCCACAAACGGTATGCATGGGACTTTGACCCTACGTATGACATCTATGCCTACGATTTTAAGACCAACCTGAACACCAACCTCACTCAAACGATGGGATACGATGCCGAAGGCTCCTATAGTCCTGATGGGAAGCTTATCGTTTTTGGCTCCAACCGTTCAGCCTATGACAAGGATCTTACTTCAGACGAGAAGCAACAGCTTGAGAAGGATCCTGGGTATTTCATGGATCTCTATGTCATGAACGCCGATGGCAGTAATGTACAGCAATTGACTGATAAGCCAGGCTATGACGGAGGCCCTTTTTTCAGCCCCGATGGCACAAAGATCGTCTGGAGACACTTCTCCGCAGATGGTCGCACAGCTGAGATTTTTCTTATGAACCGTGATGGTTCGGATAAAAAGCAGCTCACCAAACTTGGCGCACTCTCCTGGGCACCATACTTTCACCCATCTGGAGAGTATATTATCTTTTCTTCAAACCTTGAGGGACACCGCAACTTCGAGCTCTATATTGTTGACAGCAACGGAGAGAACACCCCTGTTCGTGTCACGTACACTAATGGATTTGATGGACTCCCTGTGTTCCATCCTGACGGATCAAGCCTTGCCTGGGCCACAACTCGAACCCCAACGAAGGAATCACAGATCTATTCAAGTCGTTGGGATGATAACGCAGCAAGACGCGCTCTTGGTTTGTTTTAAGATTCAAACGTAGATACGGCAAATACTGACAACTTTATCTTCGCTTCTAGCTCAACTTTGACTCCTGTAAGGAGTGTTCATGGTTGGTCGAGCTCAACGAGCAGGTAGTTTTGCGGTTTTAGGTAAGACTGCTAACCACCTATGACAGTAGCAGCATCTACAAGATAAGCAGCCACCACTGGGTTTGAGCCAAAGTGAGCTAACGAGAAAGTACAAAAGGACTGCGCTGTTGGGGAATACCCTTCACGAACTGGTGCAGCATCGCCACAGGTAAGTCTTAAAATATGTGAGAGAGAGTCTTCTTCGACAAAACGCCACGAGTGCGAAGAGAGACTTTTAAGAATTATTCCCGGTTCCCCAAGAATAGAATCTTCGACGGTGACACCTTCATTGTTCGTCAACTCCCCACCGTTTGCGTATGCCGCCCCTGAAAGCACCCCTACTCCATCAACAAACTCTCCTTCAGCAACCTCAAAGGAGCTACAGAGGTACGCCGAGCCAGAACCTTCAGAATAGATACATCCTCCCCGTCCCGCAAAAGACCGCAATGAAGATCGAAGAGGCTCATTGCGCGCGAGTTCGTAGCCATATTCACGTATAACTCCACTTGGGAGATAGACTGCACCAATCCCCGAGGGCAGCTCCTCATCAGCTAGAGGTGAGAACGAAACAATCTCTGCACCATAATACTTCAAGAGATCTAAATTATCTTGAAAACAGACGTGAAAGCAGGAGTCTTCAGCGACGGCAATTCTCGCACGGCGTGAAGATGGTTCATAGTTGAGATCAGGTAGCTCTACCCTTGGCGCACCAGAAGCAAGGGCCATGAATCGCTCAAGGTCTACGTGCTCCCTGACAAGTTCTGCAATTTCAATAAAAAATTGTCGAGGAAGTATCGTGCGGTTCCTCGACTCATCAAGAATAACAGGGGGAATCTCCGTATCATATGAAGTTGGACCAACCAGACCAAGGGGAGCATCTAATCCGGCTTTCGCAAAAGCTTGCGCAAAAACCTCACTCTTGTCGACGCCGCAAACATGACGCTCGAAAACCTTTGTTGCAATGCTACCTGCAAGAGTGAACTGTTGCGTGAGAGACTCAAAACCTTTCACAACGGCAGCAAGGCTTGAGCCCATCTTTGAACCATCTACCGTAAGCACCACAGGTGTCCCCGTGAGAGCGGCAAACTCAGCGTCACTTCCGCTTTGACCACCAACAAGACAACTATCATAGAGACCGTTTTGGCCAAGCAGCACAATAATGTCAGCGCCTACCCCGGCATGAAAGAGGCTGTATGCATTTTGAGCTCGAGAAAGAAACGTATGATCAAAACAGCGGACATATCGGCCAGTGAGCCTCCGCAAGACGACCGCTTGTAAGAGATTCGCTCCCAAGACTCCGCACGACACTCCGTAACCGAGCCTTCTGAGCTCGTGAACAATACCAACGCAGAGTATAAACTTGCCTACACCACGAGAAACTCCCGAGAGGAGTATCCGAGGGGTCTGTAATGTTTCCAAAGGGGTGGCTTCCTAAAACCGACGTAGTACGAGAATACGTGATCCAACACTTACTCTCCCACTACCAGTTCGGCGTTTACGACCAGCAACTTTATCCGCTATTCCTTCGTCAACAAGGAGGCACTCAGGCTCCCAGAAGCGGTGAAGATGCGTTTCAACAAGCTCAATCAGCAACTCATCGAGCGCAATACGATCACCACGCCACGGTATCTCACAGAGGTTGAGAACAACTCGTCCCGAGGAACGCACGACACGCGCGAGCTCAACAAGGACCTCATTCATAAAATCACACCATGCCGTAGGGGTATGGCCGACAGAGACTTCCCGTGTGAGTTGTTGCGCAGAAAAGCCAGAGAGCCATAATTTAAGCCACTGCTGAGTAATAGCCTGCTCCTCGCCTGGTACAGGAGGAGTCGTAAGAACAAGATCAACCGAACCCGCTGGGATGAACGGAACATTTCGAGCATCGGAGAGCCCTGAAATATTACGTAGCGCAACATTACGAGTCGAAGAGACATATCCATCACGGAGGCTCGAGGCCGAACGCTTAAGGAGGCGTGGTGTTACTGCCCTGTAATCAGGCACCTGTCGTCTCTTCACATTGAGGTCTTCTTGCTCCATCGGCGAGAGAGAAATCTGAGAAGGCGAGTACGCCGAGAAATACCCAGCACTCGGACCATGCATCAGTCCAAGCGCGAGAAGCTCAAGAAAACATGCCGCACGATCACGATTTCTCTCGAGAAAAAGCTTGAGGTTGGCAACTTCACGGTAGGTGGCGACATCATAAAATGGAGCAAAGTACTCATTGTAGCGCTTGAGATTCACAGGTCGACGAAAATCAAGCTGTTGAAGAGCCATGGTAACCTCAGTGAGGTCTGCAGGATCAAGCTTTGCTTGCGTCACGCGAACACTCAAGGGATTAAGATCAGAGGCATACGCCACACGACCGAGTAAATTTGCCTCTAAAGGAATCGTCCCAGTCCCACAAAATGGATCAAAAATGACGTCACCTGGTCGGCTAAAACGCTCTATACAGTAAGTAGCAACACCAGGCCGGGTCATGTAAGGAAGATTGACCACCTGATGAAGAGAATGTACGTCCCCACCGTGCTCAGCTTGAAGAGCAACCCCTTCCGAGTAAAACGGTGGACTATCTACGACCTTTAATGCCGCTCGAACCATTGATCACCTCAAAATATAACGGGAGATAAACTCTCTTTTATCTCTCTATACGAGCTGTCTGGAATGTGCTCTCTGAGTAAGAGAGCACAAAACCAGTGACCATAACCGTGAGCAACCAAACAAAATTGGCAACGAAGAGCGCTAAAAAAATAATATAAGCTGGGGGGTATGATCGCGCTAGAGTGAAAGTATGTGACGGCAGTTCACTGGCGGACGTGGAAGAACTAAGTCTCTGTTATTGCGACGTAAATCTTTTTACATTTTCTTGTGCAACAGAGAGCGAGGGGTCTTGTCGAGCTGCGGCTTTAAACTCCTCTTCTGCCTGAGCCTCACGACCAGTTCGCTGGTATAAGACACCGAGATTATTGTGCGCTGTTGCATTGAGTTTGTCTTGTTCAAGTGCTTTCTTGAGTGACGCCTCTGCTTGGTCATAATCACCGAGCTGCAACTGTGCCCAGCCCAAGACACTAAGAGCTCGAGCGTGATTTGGTTGTTTTTTCATGACGAGGGAAAGCACATCTACGGCCCGAGACTCCGATTTCTTTCGGATAAGAACAACAGCAAGATTAACACGTGAAGAGATATCTTCGGGGTCGGTCGCAACGGCTCTCTCTAGAGCTTGTTCTGCTCCATCGTAGTCTCCTAACTTCTCACGAATAACTCCGAGTGCCTTATGAACACGGGTGCTTTCTGGTCGTATCTGAGCAGCAGTAGCAAGAGCTTTTTCCGCGGCACCGTACTGAGAACGTTTTTGATGGAGCATCCCGAGGTAAAACCAAGCGTCGAAGTGAGTCGGATCGATTTCTGACACCCGCTCATACTCAGACTGCGCTTCATCAAGCATTTGTTGCTTTTCATAGAGCACGGCAAGGTTATATCGTGCTGTTACATCAGATGGCGCATTTTTAAGTGCACGGTGGATAAGATCAACGGCTTGTGAGAGCTCGTTTTTCTTCTCATAGACAACACTCAATCCAAGCAATGCCCCAACGTGCTTTGCATTGGAATCAAGGATAAGCTCATATTGTTTCTGCGCTTGCTCTATGTCGCCACTTTGAAAATTCATACTCGCAATGGCAATACGAAACTCAGGGTCATCTTTAAATTTTACCGCATCCTCAAATGCCCGAAGAGCTCCATCGAAATCGTTTCGTTTAGAAAGGACAATACCAATATTATGATGAGCCTCAGCCATCGTGGGGCAATAGAGAAGAGCAGTTCGGTAAAACTTCTCCTCTTGCTCAGAACCATCCCCGAGCGCAACTCCTTCACGAACAAGCCTGCTCGCCTTCACACAATCTTTCTCAATCGCTAAACTTCGTTCAGGAGAAACAAATACAAGAAAACAAAGGAGGGTTCGAAAAACTGAAACATAATTGATCATGGACGACAAACCTATTGATAGCTGACACTTGCAATATCGTGCTTCCCCTTTGCTACTCGTGCATGAAACTGTTCCAAACGCTCAAGTACAGAGGCAATTTGCTGCTCATTCACAACGAGGGAAAATCGAACAAATTGAGAGAATTGTTCACCAAAAAGGTCTCCAGGCATAACCAGCACCCCAGCTTCTCTCAGGAGCTCCTCAGCAAAGGCCACGCTACTTCCGGACCGAAACATCTCTGGGATACGAGCCCACACAAAGGCCCCCGCTCCTGGTGGAGTAAGATTCCAGCCAAGTTTCAACAACCCATCAACTAAACGTCGGCAACGTTGCTCATACACCTTCACGGTACGAGACGTAAGATCTTGCTCATAGGAAAGTGCAGCAGCTGCAGCATACTGAATAGGGAGAAAGGTTCCGTAATCGAGATGAGCTTTTAGTACCGAAATCTGTTCGACAATAGCAGAGTCTCCAAGCACAGCTCCCACACGCCACCCTGGGATATTATACGCCTTCGACATACTGTAGATTTCGAGCAGACCATCAAATCGTGAGTCACCGCCAGCAGCGCCTAATATACTAACTGGCTTTGTTTCTCCAAGCCCCATCTCACCGTAAACGAAATCATTGACAAGAAGGACGCCATGTTGCTTTGCAAGGTGCGCCGCCTTCTCAAGAAAGCCGTCGCTGACACTAATACCGGTCGGATTGTTAGGAAAATTAAGGAAGAGTGCGGAATAAGCATCGGCTCGGAGACACTCTTCAATACGACGTAACATTTCAGCTTCATTGCGGCTCATCTCAAAAAAAGAGGCATGAAGACCATTAAGTACCGCTGCTGAGAGATGCGCAGGATAGGTCGGAGCACCAAAGAGAACCTTTGTTATACTTGATTCCTGGGCTAATGCGTAGAACAGCTGCACGGCAGCATCTTTTGCACCGAGCGTGACGCAGATCTGTCTCTCTGCATCAACTTCTACACCAAATCGACGGTAGTATTTCTCAGAGAATGCATGACGGAGTCTTCTTACACCCCTTGCCACTGCATAACGGTGATTACGAGACTGAAGCGAGGCTTCAACGAGACGATCTTGAAGAACTCGAGGAGGAGCAAGATCTGGATTGATCATAGAGAGATCGAAGTATTCAATTCCTTTGGATAAAAGCTCACGTTGAATCGTATGCAATGAGCCAAGCATGTTTGTTCGGAGAGCATCAAGCTCACTACGCCACGGGTAGATATCACCGCTAGCTTGAAGAGGCGCACCATTCACGAGCAACTCTCCCTAGGAATCAAAGAGGTTGAAGAAGTATACAGCCAAATGGTGCTTACCAGAGACTCGTATTTTATCAGAAAGCATAGCGATTTGAGGATTAAGCTCTCCACTGGCAATATCAAGAGCAACCCTCTCGTCAAAGTGGAGCGTACAGTCAGCTTTCGGTGGTTCTTTCGCTAGAGGGAATTCACTGACACGAGGTTCCGAGGAAGACCAATCAAAAAGGTAACCATGTTTACCATCTTGAAGGCAAAGGGCAATGGTACCTTTGAGCTGAGATCGAAGAGAGGGACTTGCCGATTCGGTAAGCTCAAGTAACTCGCTCTGAAAAAGATCGCTCGCATTTCGTTTTCCGTGGGCTCGTGAGGAACGAGTACGTGATGTACGACCACGGCCACGTCTTTGAGACCCGGAAGCCTCAGCCTCATCGCTTGAGCGATCTTGCTCTCGAGCAGCATCAAGCTGCTCCTCCGCAGAGACTTCATCTCTTGAAGCATGAATACTCGAAGCCTCTTTGAGCTGTTCTCGTGTCTCTGCCTCTTGCTGTTCGTTGATATTGTCGGATTCTGTCATAACGGTTCATACCTCTCACCGAAGAGTATACCAACACAGAGAAGAATGTGCCAACATACATGCAGCTCATAAATTTCACCAATATGACTCCTGACCTATGAACCAAGAAGCTCAACTACCGATTTTTGGCCTAACAGGCTCCATAGGAAGTGGCAAAAGTAGCGTTGCAGCTCTGCTAGAGGAAAAAGGGGCTTTGATTCTTGATGCAGACCTCATCTCCCGTGAGGTCGTTGCTCCTGGATCAGAGGGGCTTGCTCAAGTTGTAGGACAGTTCGGTGAGAAGATACTTCTTTCCGATGGAACACTTGACAGAAAGAAATTAGGGAAACTGGTCTTCTCAAATCCAGAGAAGAAGTCAGAACTCGAGAAGATTCTCCACCCGCTTATACGCCAACACTACCTCTCTGAACTTGCTAGGCTGCACAAGGAGATCGCACAAGGACTCCACAAGCAAGCACTTGCTATTGTCTACGTAGTCCCACTCCTCTTTGAGTCAGGAAATAAATACCCTGAAATAAAGAAAACCATTGTCGTTTCGGCTCCTGAGCAAACTTGCCTCGACCGGGTCATGAAACGCGACTCTTGTTCAAGAGATCTCGCTAAAAGAAAGTTGAGCTCTCAACTTTCTATGAAAGAAAAAGTAAAGCGCGCAGACTACGTTATCTCCAATTCAGGAACAAAAAAAGAGCTTCAAGCAGAAGTAGACAGACTCGTGCGCACGCTACGTCAACAAGGAGAATGGTGACTCGACTTCCCTATCTTGCTCTTATCTTCTGGATCCTCTTTATCATTCAAACCCTTGCGTTTGGAGGAGTTCACACGTTAATTTTTGGAGCGACTCTCCTCGGATTTGCTGCACTCCTTTTTACCTTTCTTTTTACTCGCACCTCTCCTTTTTTCTCAACACTCAACTCTCTTCTCCATTACTCACCACTACGCAGCGCAACGACAAAGAGCTTTCTCTTTTTTTCGCTTTACCTCACCTTTCATTCACTTTTTCTCTCAGAGCACTCCTCGTGGCAGACTTTTCTTTCCTACCTCTCTTCGTTTTTTTTGTTTTGGGTCGTCTACCTTCTCACCCTCTCCCTCTCCGAGGGACGTAATAAAGACAAAACGTTCATTGTGAAGCTCGACTACCCCCTCCTCCTTCTCGCGATCGGAGTGTCGCTCATTGGACTCTCTCATGCCCTTTCAGACTCTGGCGCTCTCTTCGGTGTCTTGTTTCCTGAGCACATTTTTCGTAGTCCCCGAGCTCGTTGGCCATTTGTGAATGCAAATCACCTCGGGCACTTCCTCTTACCGCTCTTTCTCCTCGCTCTCAGCGGTATGCTCCTTCGAATGACACTTCTCGAACAAAACCTCACCTCTCAGAACTCTTCGAAGAAAACTCGCTTTCTTTTGCGCGACACACTTCACAGAAGAGATATCCTCCATGCCCTCCGCTCCTTTTTTCTTTGGAGCTGCGGTGTCTTTCTGACACTCCTCACTATCTCACTGACTCTTTCACGTTCTACCTGGTTTATCCTTCTACTTTGTCTCTTCGTACTCCTCCTGGTTTATTTTGTTCGTGAGAAGTTCGTCGACTGTCATACTTCTCAAAGGCGCTCATTCACACAAAAAATGCGAAGCCTTCCTTCTGCAATTCTATGCATTATAGCGATCATCTTCCTCTTTCTCTTATGGGGCAAAGGAAGTGAGAACATTGTCTCCAGGGTCAATCAAACACTCTCATCAACTCACGAGCATATACGCTTTCAACTCTATTCGATGACGCTCGAGCAACTCCCCCACGCTCCCTTCTTTGGTGCTGGTATTGGGGAATGGGAAACATTTTTCTATAAGGCTCGCTCTACTAACCTACTCGGATTCGATCCTGAGTATCTCCACTGCGATCCGATTCAGCTTCTTTTTGAGTGTGGTCTGCTCGCTATTGCACCCTTTGCATTTCTCGGTATTTTCGTTATCAGGAACACACTGCAGCAATTGACCGATAAGTCGATTTCGCCCCATATCAGGCACCTTCTTCTGTTTTCACTCCTCGCTTGCCTTTCCTTACTCGGAGCAAGCTGCTTTGACTTCACCTTTCGTATTCCCTCCCTTGCTTCCCTCCTAGGAGTTCTGTACGGACACTTGATCATTCGTCTCGAGCACTCAAATAACTAACCCTCTAAGATCACACTACTTTTTATGAGTGAATTCTTCCTTCTTCAAGAAGCTTTGCGTCTTCTATCTGAATCTAAACCCATGGGTAGCAAACGAACCCCTCAAAGGAGAACTGTCTCATGGCTCAAGCCCTTAAAGCACTACTACTTTCAACCCTCTTCCTCCCGTGTCTTGTTACGGCAGATGAGATCTCAGAAGTCACCATTAAGGATACCAGCGGGTTTACAAGAGCGGTGTCAGAAATAGATGGTGTTGGAAACGTCGAGTTCAATCTTGTTGATGAAGGTGGCACACCAGCTGAGGGAGTTGAAGTGACGCTGACTTCAGCAGAAACGGGAGAGGTTATCTCGGCGGTTGCTGTTAATGGCGCAGTTATTTTCGACACAGTACCTCCAGGTATTTGGACTGTCGCCTCGGCTGTTCCAGAGGTTACTTTTACAAATGTTGCCATCGGCTCTAGTGCTGCTCTCGTACCAGCAGCTGGCGCAGGAGCTGCTGGACTATCTAGCCTTGGTGTAAGTAGCAGCGCAGTTGCCGCCGGCGGAGTCGCCGCTGTTGGAGCAGGTACGGCCGCAGTCGCATCTTCGAGAAGCAGCGACAGCAAAAAGCCCACAACAAGCCCGCTTTCGCCATCGAGCTGAGCGGCTTCACCGTAAAGAATCTAGAATAAATAAGGCCACAACCTACGCGAAGATCCCACGTACGCCTTAGACAACAAAAGCAAAAAATGATGTCATCACTCCCAGCCATACCTGGAACACGCGATGCATAGAACAAGAAAAAACTGAGGGCTTACACATTGCCCCCTGTTGCGATTGATATAACTACCGTAAAATAGTCCTCATGGCAGAAAGCGACAAACCCCGCACCAACGTCTCCCTTCCTGAGGTCCTACCAGCCCAGAGGGCCCAGAAGAATAGTGGCGCTGAGACATCAGAGCGTGAACGCTCCCTAGAAGAGCTTGGAGGAGAGCTCAACCTCCGTATAGAAACATTTCTCTCTCTCAAGTCAGCGAATACACAGAGAACATACCGTGGAATCCTCGAAGAGTGGTGCACATTTCTCAAAGGTTCTGGTAGTGACAACGAACTCACTCATCGGTTTATCGACGCTACGGATCTTGATGCCATTCGCTACCGAAAATGGCTTGAAAACCGACCTGGGCAAAAGCCACGGATCGGTTCTCCAACTTCTTCGTCTACAGGTCGAGCACTTGTTGCACGCTCTGAGAAAATGGCAAAGTCGAACACCTCTGGGCAAACACGTGATGGTACACAACTCACACTCGCCAACGCGACAATAGCCAAAAAGTTTGCAGCACTCAGAAGAATCTATAGAATGCTCCACTCCCACAATCTTGTGAGCGATAACCCTTTTGGAACAGACAAAGTTCCACCTCCGAAAGCAAAGTCTGGACAAAAACGCCCAACAGAGATGATTCCTTTTGAAAAAGTTCAAGAGATTATCGCTCTACCAAACACCAAAACGACAAAAGGAATAAGGGACAAAGCCCTTCTCTCACTTCTTTTTGGAGCAGGCCTCAGAAGAGCTGAAGCCGTGAACGTAAGACTTGCAGATGTAAAACGTTCTCAGCAAGGAACTTCCTATATTCGCCTACGATCTACAAAAGCAGGAAATGACGCCGAGCAATCACTTCCCGAATGGGCAGCAGAAAGCATCCACGCGCTCGTTGAAGCACGAAAGGAAAAAGGGGCAGAATCCGGCGATTACCTCTTCATCTCGTATCGAGGTCGTGGTGGTGCTGTTGAAACCGACATACAACTTTCTACGAGCGGTGTTTATAAGATGTTTCGCAGTTACTGTAAAAAAGCTGGCGTAACAGGGAATGTAAGCCCTCACTCAGCAAGGGCTACCGCCATTACAAAACTCCTTGAAGATGGTATCTCACACAGGGAAGTTCAAGAATTCTCACGGCACGCAAGCGTGCAAATGGTTGAAGCGTACGACAAGCGGCGGCTTGGTATTGAAAAGAACCCTGCCAAGGGCTTGTCCTACGGCGAAGACAAGTCTACCTCGGAGAAAGCTCCAGAATAGGCTTTCCAGCCCACATCAATGTTACATCGCCTGTAGACTCAGAGATAGTCACGGAGAACGCCTCTGTTACCGCAGTAATAGCTACAGCGGAAACATGACGAGATCCCCAGCCATCTCTTGTCTCGATCTCATCAGTAGGGGCAACAATGTTTGTCCAGGCAGAAGATACCAGGCCATCGGGACGGATAATCACTGCATTCTCAACTGAAGCCGCAGCTCGTAATGTTCGCAGAAACCTTGGATCGTAAAGAGATCGATCTTCGATATCGAGTCCTTCTAGTGGATTGTGCATTACCTGCTTGAGAAACGGAGCGAGCTTCTTCCCTCTTCCAACAACAAACGTTGCACCAAAGTACTTCCCTTCAATGCCTTCCCGAGAGAACTTCATAGCGATATCAACGACACGCTCAATAACCTCAAGCGAGCTCTTAGGAATAGACTGAAGTGACTCGAGACTCTCTTTCGAAATCCAAGAAAAGATCCTCGGAGGAGCCACAATCTCGTAACCAGACAAGTTCGGGGAGTGACTAGCCCCCTTTAGGCACAGGACACGCTCATCTATAGTGAGATGGCCTCTCGCAAGCGCAGAAAAGAGCGCAAGGCGTTGCTCAGCATCAGGTGATATTTTTGGATTTGTCGAAAAGTAAACAACATCCCCACCTTCGTCCTCAGAGAGATTCACCCCCTCTACCGCAGCTTTTGGCACCACCCATATAATATCGATATCTTCGCGAGAGCGTGAGACTTCAGCCACAATTGATTGAGTATGCACGGGTACAAGCACCTTGTTAATACCAAGTGCTTTCGCTTGTGCAAGACCGTGATGCACTATCGACAATGTAGCACTACGCTCAATCAGATCGAGGTACCTTTCTCTATTATCTTCATCACTTTTTGCTCGCGAATACTGGCGGTTATAATTCGAAGCAATGTCACTCGGCGCAACACCAAGCGAGGAGTTAATTTGCACCCCTTCAGCTCCTGCTTGTGTAAGAAGATTCCTCAACTTTCCTTGAGAAAGAAAAGTATCTCCCGAGAGACGGCCAAGACCGAGAAAACGCTCACGCATATCTCTTTGAGTGAATGCTGTAAGGATTTTTTTCAACGAACTCATAGTAAGCTGAGACATTGATAGAGTATCAATGGTACGTCCTCCAGCCGTAAGAAGCTCGACCTCAAGCTTTCCAGGGAGAACTTCATTCTCAGAGCCAAGGCTTGGAGCATGAGTGTCACCTACAAAACGCACACGTAAATTTGACTCTTGAACATCGATCTCAAGTGTATTGGAGACCTCTATGTCGTCCGTATTGGCATGCGGTACAACAAGCCCTTCAAAAACATCAAGTAATGGGCGAGCCTCCCCTACTTGCTCCTCAGAGCTAGGAGAAGGAGGAGTTGTAGATGGATCTGCCGGATCTGTGGCGGTCATAGAGGCTCCCTTACGTAAGGTAAGTGTACCAAATTACACCTACTACTCAACATTTCGACCTCAAGCCAAGGATTGCCTCTCTATCCGACCTATACTACTGTGCCCGCTATGGATCGCACCACCAAACGACAGCTAACCTCTCTCTTCCAGATCATACTCCTGCTCAGCGGTGCTATGGTTGCAGCAGCTTACCTCCTCCCATCCTCCCCGAGAACCGACACTCCAGAAATCGTCAATCAAACGCTTCAATCTCCAAACGTCCATAACAAGAATCTAAATCCTGCTACACCAAAAGAGCGACCCGTTGACGGAGCAGCTCAGGAACCACAACTGACAATACATAAAAGCGGAAATTTTTTCCAAGCCGTGACTCTCTATCCTCTCTCTGGCGCTGACGCTATCCACTTGCTCACTGAAAAAGGTAAGTCAATTCACTCTTGGCCTCTTGATGCAACGCGTGCGCGCCTCATGCCAGACTGCTCTCTTCTTGTCGTTCACGGGAGTAAATACGGACTTCGTAAAAAGAAGTGGCGTGAACTCAAAAAAATTATACGACGCTATAATTGGGATGGAGAGATACTCTGGGAGAGTAGCTCTGAGAACTGGTTCCACCACGATATTCACCAGCTTCCTAACGGAAACATTCTCACTCTTGAACGTCTTGAGCTTCCCTTCCCCGAAAAACACCCCTTCTCACCCAAGAAAGCCGAACGGAGTATCTTTCGTTCTGATGCACTCGTAGAAATATCCCCTACTGGAGAAACTGTCTGGCAATGGAATGCTCACGAGCACCTCGATACTGTCACCTGTGGCTGGAACGGGTGTGAAAAAACGAGGAAGAAGAAAGGCGGAGAGCTTGTATGGGACTGGAGCCACACGAACACCGCTCAACCACTTGGACCCAACCGACACTTTTCAGCTGGCGATCTCCGTTTTCGTCCCGGAAATATCTTTATTTTACCGAGGAATTTTTGGACGGCGTATCTTGTCGATCGTGAATCTGGGGAAGTGGTTTGGACCTATGAGGGCGAACAAACAGATGGAAAGCTCTCTGAGGGACTTGTTCGAGGACACGAAGTGCATATGATTCCAGAGGGGCTTCCTGGTGCTGGAAATGTCCTTCTCCTCGACAACGGATTTCTCAAACACCGAGAATACTCAAAAGTGCTTGAAGTCGATCCCCTGACACGCGAAACTGTTTGGAAGTATGAAAAGCCAGGTGAGTTTTTCACTTATGGGGGAGGTTCTGTTCAGAGGCTACCGAATGGAAATACGTTTATTTCCGAAGATACCACTGGGAGGGCATTTGAAGTCACCTCCTCAGGTGAGATCGTTTGGGAAGTTCGTGGAAATTACCGCATCAGCCGCGCGCATCGGTACCCGTATGATTACTGCGAACAACTGATGAAGTTGAATCAAGATCAAGAGTAATAATTTTGGTTTGCTCTGGCTTTCTTCCAATCAAAGAGTAATAGAGCTCAAGGGTCTTGTGCGCTACGTGCTCATCAGAGAACTCATTGCCCTCCATTAATAATCGGCTCTTTGCTCCCATCTCACAGCGAAGCTCAGCATCACTGACAAGGGTGACAAGACCTTCTGCCAATCCTTGAGCCGAACGTGAGGGGACAAGAATTCCGTTGTATCCATCACGAACAACTTCACGACAACCGGGCACATCAGTTGCCACAAGAGGTTTTCCACAAGCCGCAGCTTCTAAAAGTACCTTGGGAAGCCCCTCACGGTACGATGGAAGACAGACGATATCTGCTTGCTGAAGACACGGGAGGATATCAGACTTTTTGCCCCAGAACTCAACGATACCTTCACTCACCCACCGCTCAATCTGTTGATACGAGATACCTGAAGGATTGTTTGGAACGGCTGGTCCAACAACAACAAAACGAGCATCAGCTCCCCAACTTCGGAGTAAACGCGCCGCTCTTACGAATTCACCGATACCTTTATCCCATAGAACACGACCTATGAGCATGACAGTTGGTCGGTGTGTGCTTGGCAATGGTTGAGCACAGAAATGCTCAAGATCGACGCCTGAGCCTCGGATCAGGATACTCTTTGCCGTTGAGCGTAATATCTTTTTACGGAAGTATTTTTGATCGTCACTGTTTTGAAAGATCGTTGCTCCGTTTGGATGACGGCTCGCGAATCTGTAAAGGAGTTCTGCAAATATTCTTCGTACCGATCCACGAAGAGTACGGTGCAAGAACATATATCCAAATCCAGATACAGCATTTACCACGGCAGGTACTCCGGCAAGTGATGCCGCGAGCGAGCCATACAGCACCGGCTTAATCGTTACGTGGTGAACGATGTCTGGTTGTATTCTTCTATAGAGCGCAAAGAGACTATGGAGCGATTTAAGTTCTTTGAGTGGATTCATTCCCCACCGCTCGATACGTACTGGAACAAATCGAAATCCATGAGATGAGATCACCTCAATCCCTTCTCCCCACGGCGCAGCAACATACACATCAAACCCAGCCTGCTGAGCAGCTTGTCCAAGAATGAGTCTATGGGAAACAAAAAATGCGGGATCGTTTACAACAAACAGGAGCTTTTTCCGTTTCGATCGAGATTTTTTTCTCGCTCGGAGATTTCGTTGCCTTCGAAGTGATGAGAGCATAACCTGCTTAAAACCTTATCTTTTCTTTAGATGTCGCTATTGTGCCGTTACGGCTACTTCCACCTCTTCTTTCTCCTCATTCTTAGATGCGCCAAAGAAGGCTTTCGGATCTCTCTTCCGTCAGATATTACTATTGTAATTTCAATAGGATACAATGGTCGTAGAATATGTGTGGAATCGTTGGCCTCTTCTCTGAAGGCCGCTCACAAGACGAACTCTCCAATACTTGCTCAGGTATGTCCGACTGCCTTGCTCATAGGGGCCCGGATGATTCCGGCACATGGGTTGCCTCAAACACAAACCTGGCTTTTGGACACCGCAGACTCTCAATTCTGGATCTCTCCGCTCACGGCCACCAGCCGATGCACTCCTCATCCTCACGGTTTACGATCGTTTTTAATGGTGAGATCTATAACTACCGCGAGCTCCATGCAGAGCTCAAAAAGTGTGGACACACATTTCGTGGCCACTCAGATACAGAAGTACTCCTTGCTGCTTTTGAAGAATGGGGAATCGAACAAACACTTCAACGTGCCAATGGGATGTTTGCCATTGCTGTCTGGGACAACTCTCTCGAAGAGCTTACTCTTGCTCGTGATCGAATCGGCATAAAGCCACTCTATTACGGTTGGTACAATAATTCATTTGGGTTTGCTTCTGAGCTCGGTGCATTTTCAGCTGATTCGAATTTTCCCAAAGATATCTCTCCAGACACAGCAGCTCTTTTTTTTCGCTATAATTATATTCCAAGCCCCTACTCGATCTACGATTCACACTTTAAGCTTCCCCCAGGCTCCACTCTTACGCTTTCTCGTGCCTCTTTAAGAGAAAAGCCAAATTCTTTTTCTCCTTTTGCCGGTCGTTCAAACTGTTCTCCAAAGCGATACTGGAATCTAGAATCGCTCGTTGCAGCATCCTCACGAGAAGCCCTTACAGACTATGAGCCAACCAAGAAAAAGCTTAATGACCTCCTCCTGTCGTCTATCTCCTACCGTATGCTCTCTGATGTACCAGTGGGTGCCTTTCTCTCGGGGGGTATTGACTCAAGCCTCGTTGTCGGTTGCATGCAAAAAGTATCAACTCAACCGGTCAGAACATTCTCGATTGGCTTTCAAGAAGGTGGTTACGATGAAGCACCTTACGCAAGAGAGATAGCGCAACATCTCAACACAGACCACACGGAGATATATGTCACCTCAAGAGACGCTCTCGACCTCATTCCCTCCATCGCATCAAGCTACAGCGAGCCCTTTTCAGACTCATCGCAAATCCCCACACTACTTCTCAGTAAACTTACACGTGAACACGTTACGGTTGCTCTTTCAGGCGATGGTGGCGATGAGCTTTTTGGCGGCTATGAGCGTTACCTCTTAGCCGCTCAGGTAAACTCATGGCTCCGTCGTTTTCCGTATCCACTCCGAACTCTGGCTCAAATCATCCCTCAGCCCCTTGCTTCTCTTGGATACTCTCTTCTACGCCCGATACTTCCCAAACGGTTTCAATCTCTGAGGACAGGAGATATGTTCTCGCGCGGTGCAGAGATGCTCTCGCGTCAAACTCCAGCTGAGATGTATCGCTCACTGATCGCCCATTGGTACGATTCTGCATCCCTCATCTCTAATGCCAAAGAGATAGAGAGGGAGCCTTTCTTTTTAGAAAACTATCCGCCTTTCGCTGACGACTTTGAGCGTTTTGCTTATATCGATATGCACACCTACTTGCCAGAGGACATCCTTACCAAGGTTGATAGAGCAAGCATGACCTATTCACTGGAAGCGAGGACCCCGCTACTCGATCACCGTATTATTGAATTCTCGTGGACCCTCCCTCCTGCCTGGAAGATTCAAGATAGAAATCAAAAATTTATTCTCAAAGATCTCTTGGAACAATACGTCCCATCACACCTCTTTGAGCGACCAAAAATGGGATTTGGAATTCCACTTGCGAGCTGGCTGCGTCAAGATCTCCGTGAGTGGATTGAACCACTCCTCTCTGTGAAAGCACTCGAAGACTCAGGCCTCAATCCAAAACGTATCCGTAAGCTCTGGAACGAGCACCTCAAAGGCAACGATTGGCACTACCAACTCTGGGATGTCATTATCTATCAACAGTGGCGTCAATCCCTTTAAATCGCCCCCCCCTCGAGTTCGACCTCGACAAAAAAACTTATAGATGAGTATTTGTTTTTTTTCAAAATTTATAACGCGAAGTACGCGAAGAATGTGTTCTATTCCTAAAAGCTCTTCGCGTACTTCGCGTACTTCGCGTTATAAAAATTTTTTTGACTAAATTTAATCTCACTCAAAAAGCCCAAGTACCTCGCCACAAAACCTCTCAACCGAGTAACGTTCACAAACCCTCTCCCTCGCTTGTTCTCCTAGCTGTCTACGAGTCTCAGCTGAAAGTGAGAGCAGTTCTAAGAGATGCTTTGCAGCTTCCTGTGGTTCTGACACAGAAAGAACTCTACCTGTTTCCCCTACAATAGTGGCAGATTCTCCAACATCAGTTACCACACACGGCACTTGGCAACTCATGGACTCAGCAATGACATTTGAAAAACCTTCGGAAATAGACGACGAAAAGAGGAGGTCAAAAGCTGGTAGAAGTTTCTGAAGATCGGCTCTTTCCCCAAGGAGAAGGAGAGGGCAGTCTGGCAAATGAAGATCAAAACCAGCTCGCTCACACAACTGAGCAAATTCACGATTGGACTGCTGCACTCCCCGCCCGATACAAACAAAACGCAACCGAGGCTCTCTTCTCGTTAAAATGGCAAAGGTCTCAAGTGCTGTTCTATGATCTTTCTCTGGTACAAACCGCCCAACATGACCAATCAGGAGGACATCACTCGAAAGCCCCTGTTCAAGAGCGAAACTGTTTCGTTCTTCACTCGAAGGCACAAAATCATGGATAGGCACGCCATTAGAAATCACAACCCCTCCGTCTTTCAAGCCAAAAGCTTCATGCTGTAACTTTGAAACATTTGAATTGTACACAATCGCTTTCGCTGAGTGCGAGAATCTCGCGAGGGCGCGAAGAATAAACCTGGTAGCCGGTCGAAGGTCCTTCACCGAATAAAGAGAACGGCGAATAAACAAGAGGGGAGAAACTCTTTTAGGTGAAAGACGAGCTGCAATCAGACTTACAAGAGCTCCATGATACATCCACCCACAAATAACGTCAGGCTCAAGAGCTCGAACAAAACGACGTAGTTGGAATATGAGAAATGGAACGTAAAGCAGGAGTGCGAATGTGCCTCTGGGAACTTCAATTGAAATGACGCACGCTCCTTCGTTTTCAAAGAGTTCTTGCCGTTGAAACTCTGTCACCCTTTCAAGAGAAAGAACAATCGATTGCATGCCAGCTCTCTTTGATGCTGGCATGAGGCGTAAAAGAGATTGTTCAGCTCCGCCAGTACCTATACCGTTAATAATATGGAGAACACGTTTTGACACGCTTGCTAGTTCCTTAACTTCAATTCACAATATGTCTTATGAAGGTTCATAATGTAAATCTTACAATTGTTGGTGAGGTCTTTATCTCAGCTTCGGGTAATCATACCGTCGATCGTTCGTTCAATGCCATACTCAGAGCCTATCGAAAATACGTCTCAACACTCCACTATGTTGGCCCGTCGCTCCACTCCTCACCAATTTCTGCTCACCATTCCCAAGAGCTCGACACCTCTTTTTCGAGCATTCCAGAATACAACAAATCGATGACTGGAAGGCTGTCTGGATTATTTCAGAAAAAAAAGATTGCCAACAGAATTTTATCTCTTTGCGAATCACTTCATACTTCACTTTTTCAGATTCGACTCCCGGCAGTTCTCCCTCTATCTCTCACACCGAGCCTCCTTGCTTCTTCGATTCCGGTTTCTTTCTATCTCTCTGGTAACTGGAAACAGTCTCTCTGTGCGAGTTACCCTTACCCACTCGTACCTTTTCTCGCAAACAAGCTCTCTCAGTATGAGCGATCGCTGCTCCTTCAAGCACCGATAATAAGCGCCGGAACCGCGCTCGGACGGGATCTTTCCCTCCCCAATACCATTCCCTACTTTTCAACTACTCATGAAAAGATAACGCCAATCGACCGAATACGAGACGGAAAGCGACTCCTGTACGTTGGACGAATTGAGCCACAAAAGCGACTCGAAGATCTTCTTGATGCTGTAGCCTTGCTACAAGAAACGCTTCCTGACATTCAACTTTCTGTTGTAGGAGACGGAAAGCATAAGACTTCTTGCATGAAACGTGCAAACGACAAAAGCATCTCTCATCTCATTTCGTGGCATGGAAAAATTGACGATCTCAATACGCTTGAGCAACTCTACGCGAGTAGTGATGTACTTATTCTTCCCTCTCTTTCAGAAGGAAGCCCGAAAGTCCTCCCCGAAGCGATGTCCTTTGGTATCGTACCCATTGGTGTTTCTAACGCAGGGAGCGTTCCTGACATTATTTCCGATCAGCAAAATGGAATCCTTGTTCCTCCCCGAACACCACACGCAATAGCTGTAGCGATTCAAAAACTGGTCAACGACCCACAATACCGCCAAAGACTCACAGATAATGCGTACTCTTACGCTCAAGATCATACCCTCTCTGCTGAAGTATCCCGAGCATTCGGCGTCCTCCTTTCAAAGCACTTTATGTAACACTTCATTCTTTCTCTCGCATAACAATAGTTAGGGGTTTTTAGCGTTCTTTATCACAACGAGGGAGGCCACTCTCGTCTTTTTTTCTCACGAGCCAGTTCTCAACTTCCCTCATGCTCACCTTTTGAGGTACGCTCATATGCGTCATGGTACGGTGCTCTACGAACTCCACGAACATTATCCCAAGTAGGTTTTTACTGGATCGGTTCTCTGTGCTTGTAATATGAAATTCTCATATCTGGTAGCAATTCTCTTCATAACCCTCTCTCACACATCTGTGAGCAAAGCACTCCCCATTCCACGCCCGACCCCTTCCGAGGGAGAAGTTCACGATACTGACGATCTCGTCTATCATCCCGAAGGAGAACCAACCCCTCCACCAGAACTGTGGCAGAAAGCTGAAGAACCCAATCTCGCAGAAGGTGGGGACATCACCACGGAACAGGTCGCAGCTCTTATCGCCTCTAAATTTGGAATCCCTGCCCAATCGAAAATTACGGAGCGTTTTCACGATCTGATCGTGAACTATAAGAAGGGAACTAAAATTGGTAGAGAGAAAGCAAAAATCAAGGTCAAGCCTGGCATCTACAAGCATTACCGTTTTGGAAAAGGGGTTCTTTTTCCCTCAGAAGATGAGCTCAAGCCAATTGCTCCGACTCCGGAAGAGCGTAAAGCTATCCTTGAAGGAATAGTCGAAGCTCAAAGAAAGCTCAAATCAAATCTACAGAAGCGTAAAGCCCCCTCAAAAACTCAAGAGCACCGCAGCAATCAATTTATGAAGCTCGCCACTCCAAGAACGCTTCCCGTTTGCTCTGAAGATAGGACCGTTACCATCAAAAATAGTGACAACCACCCTCTCATTATTGACGAGGACATTGACTCTTCTGAGGTTCTCTTTGATGTTCTCTTTCTTCAAGAATCTGCCCCACAGATGAAAAACCTTCTTACTGGCCCTGAAGAACTCTTCGGGCTCTCTACCCAGGTTGAATACTATTCACAGATGCCAGGAATGACTTCTTCGTTTGTCGCTTCCGAGAACGACGTCGAATGCCTGCCTTTTCGACTACGTGTAACAAAATCAGTCGTTGAACGAAGATACGGTGAAGATGCTCTAGAACGCTTTAATCCCGAAACTGAGAAATGGGAGATCCACCCGAATGTACAAAGAAAGCTAAAGGAGTTTTTCTAATTATGAGAAATTCCGTATTTGGATTCTTGTTCCTCTGCTTCATCTCTCCAACGTTATTGTTGGCACAGACAACTGATGATTTGAGTACAACTGTCACGGAACCACTTATAGATGCACTTGAACCCTACGTCGAAAACTCTCTCGAACCTCACGTTGAATCAAATATTGAGAACTGGGCCAGTGGTACCGATCCAGGCAAGTGGCACCTCGGCAATATCTATCCTGACGCCATGTTTGAGATTGATCACTACCTTCTGACAGACTTAAACCCGTACGATGGCCCCACGGATCCATCTATTCCCGTCTACACCCTCAACAGCTGGTGGGGCGGTGGACAAACTGAAATGCGGAAAATTGACTGGACAGATTTTGCTGCTCAAACAGCTCAGTGTAATCGTATTGACTTTCCAAAAACACACCTACACACATACGGTGCTCTTCACACCCCCCCTGTCTCTTATTACGGATTTCCGAGAGCTTCATATTTTCTTCCTGATCACCCTACTATACCTGGATTAGCGCTTGATGCGCTGCTCGCCCCCTTGCAGCCTTACATCGCTATTTTTAATCAGATTGCTGGTTTTATACCCGGACAGTGTTGCTTGATACCCTGCGGCTGGAGCTGTTGCGTAAGGCATACATGTTTTCAAACAAAAGAATACCAACCATTTCGATATGGAACATGGGGACTTGCTGCTGGCTTTTGCCTCGACCTTGATTTCATTTTGGGCCCGACATGCTGCCCCTTTCAGCTCAAAGCAAAAGCGGCTCATGTTGTCGACTATCTTTTCCCAACTCACAAACTCAACATGAGCCGACAACCTTTTGCCAGTCGCTACCTTGACTACTTTGACGTACTGCTACAACACCTTCCTGAACTTCGAACCCACTTAGCAGAAGCGACCGCCCCTGGTCTCTCTCCGCTCCCACTTGTCCAGCTTCAACAGTCACTCAAGCACATGAAACGCTCTATTTTTGGCTCCGAAACTCTCTGGGATCTCTTCTATAAACCTCAATTTTGGGACTATGATGCACTCCCAAATGACGATCCCATTTACAATCTCTCACTTGATCCCAACAGCCTCGAGACTTTCTCTATGATCCGCGGAATGAACAATCGTGGTTTTGCTCGTTTCTTCGGAGCAGACCTTGTTGTTCAGGACTCTCACGCAAAAGGACACTATTACCCACACCAATGGCCCACGAACAATGGAGTCGAGGGCCAACCGAGCTATCAAACGGATACGATCGATCCTAGCCCAGGAGGAAGCTCGAGCGACCCTAAGTATGGTGTAAAACTGAGCTACTGGATGAGCTACAGCAACCCTCATAACACCTCGTTATATGAAGCTGACGAAGATGCTCACCTCAAAATGCCAGAGAAATGCGCTCGCATGAATATAACGGCTGGGCGAACTCCAGAAGATCTCTTGCTCGGAATTTGCCCCGAGGAGAACGGAGAGTGTAAAGAAGCTTGGGAACCATTAGGAATCTCTGGCCAGACCAACTTTCAAGATATGGACTGTCTGCGTGACGTCGGTGAGGTCTTTCCACTCACAGCAAAAACGCGCCCTGCTACCTCTGATTACTTTTTCCAGACGTTCGTTAAGGCATATAATCAATACCATTCGAAATACACTCCAGGTAGTACCCAGGCCGTAAGCTTTGATCTCACCAAAGATCGTTTTCACATTCTTCCCGGAGAAGATGGCATTGATATTGGCGGAATCAACATCCCTGGAATAGGGATTCTCGATCTCGCTCCTCGTAACATTCCAGGTCCTGATGAGATCAACGATGCCCTCACTCACGATATGGGTCATGACAGCGGAGGTGGCCTATTGGATTTTGCTGCTCAACGTTGCGATCTTTTTGAAGACCTTCAAGCAGCAGGCGGCAGAAAACCTTGGAATTTTCCGGAAACGAATAGAAAAACCACAAAAACCATTGGAAATCATAGTGAAGCAACTCTTGAAGTTTTCACCATGTTCTCCGGGTGCTATGGGTTTGTAGGGGAAGAGAAGTGGGATCTTTTCGAATTTGGCCCAGGAGTCTTTCGGCTCCTTCCGAGTTACTTTCCTCAAGTTGGAGGCGGAGAATCACTTCGGTTGCGATGATATGAAACACATTCTTTGTACAATACTTATCCTTCTTCTTCCCCTAAGCTTAAACGCTCAATCTCCGAAGAAACCAAAAGATCTCTTCGGGGGAGATTTTGTTACAAAGGGAATGAATACAAAGAAAGACCTAGCCCCACCAAAGGTACAAAAGAAAATTGATAGAAAAAAGACCACAAATCCACTCGCCCTCTCAGTAACGATACCTCCTCAAGAACAAACAAACACAAAAGATGCTCAGGAATTTTCTTATCTTGATGAACCAGGTATTCCAATAAAATCAATTGGGGTTATTATAAATGCACGAGACAGAGCCCACTTTTCAAAACACGTTGGGAACCTCGTTCACATAGCCTCAACGTTTGATCTCATTGTTTCTCAAGTAGCCGCTATAGGAATGTTTGTTCCCGGAAAAGAAAACCCCCTCATGTCGGGCCTCTACTTCTCTCCTCAGTCACTTGCGCTTATCGCTCTCCAAGGACAGATGGCACCCTATCTCTCGATGCCACGAGATCTTGACATTGAACGTTCTCCGACCTGGGTCTTCAATACGGCTGAAGGCACCGTCTTGCTTGACGGAATTGATGCTTTCTGGCTCTTTCTCAATCGCAAAGGAGAGTTTATAGATCGTGATCCAGACGAAGTAGCCAAACAGATAGCTCCTGTTGTCGACACCCTTGTGACAGAAGAAGCTCCCTCGGAAACGATCAAGGACCAAAAACCTCTCCTGAAACACTCGCCAAAAGAGATGTTCTCTTCACCTTAAGAAGCAAGGAATCTATCAACCGCCTCTTTTGAAGGCATTGCAGGAGCTGTTCCATGCTGTGTCACAGCAAGTCCAGCCACGACATTCGCACGTTCGATTGCCCTGTAAAAATCTCCACGGTGCCTGACAAAAGCTGCGGCAAAACCGCCACAAAAAGCATCCCCGGCGCCAGTGGTGTCTACAGCATCGACCTGACATCTTTCGACTCGATAGGTATCACGCTCATCAAGAATCGTGTACTGAGTTTTGGCATTACCAGCACGGTTATCGAATGCAGAAGCGCCGCGATTATGTACCACAAAAGAGCCGAACTCACCAAGCGTCAGAACAATACTTGGAATATTACATTCATGACAGAGGGCGAGAAGATCCTCTCTTTTTTCATTCCAATACTCACCCTCAAGAGTTTTTCCGAATAACTTACTTGCAAGAAACGAGAACTCACTCTCATTTGGAATAAGAATATCCACAAGATCGAGTATCTCGGGGGTAAGCGCATTATTAATCGGAGCAGGATTCAGGACCGTCGTTACTCCACTATGACGAGCCACTTCGAGTGCACGTCGAACAGCATCAAGATTTGCCTCAAGTTGAACAACGAGGATATCGGCAGTAGAGATGCTTGCTGTTTGCTGATCAATGTGTTTCTGCGAGAGTTTATCGTTTGCTCCAAGATATACGGCAATCTGATTCTGTCCACTCTCTTGAGCAACCTGAATTTGAGCAACACCAGTAGGAACTCCCGCTATTGATTCGAGGGCAACCAAAAGCCGCTCGTTCTCAGCAAATGCTCGCATATCTTGGGCCTGACTATCATTGCCAACCGCTCCAACGAAGAGCGAGGGAACACCTTGGCGTTGAGAGGCAACGGCTTGGTTAAACCCTTTTCCTCCACATCCAAGAGTGAGTTCAGAGCCAATTTGAGTCACTCCAGGTGCAGGCAAGTTTGCCATACGCATAGCCTGATCTTGAATATAACTTCCAACTACGACTACTTCAGGTCCTTGGGCTGGCATCGTTCCTACTCCTCAATCGTAATAAGGCCTTTGGCCGCTTTTCTCTCAATAACTTGAGCGAGAAGCTCGTCATCGATAAGCTTCAGAAGATGTCCAGAACCGTCGTAGGTTTTAAGGAGCTGACGAAAGTAAAAATCTAGTTGCTCTCTTGTTCCAGAGAGAACCGGAGGTAAACCTCTTAACTCTTCAAATGCTGCCACAACTTCCTTTCCAAGTGCCTCATACATTGAATTTCGAACAGACACATCAGTTGGAGCCTCGGCGTTCTCAACCGCTTTCGCAAAATCATCCATTGACACCCGAGAAACAATACGGTGAGCAGGCCAATCATCACACATGAGGTTCCAGTCATGTCCAATACCCGCATCCCCCGCGTCTCGAAAGTCAGTACGCACAACAACACTTGGCATTCCTAGAGCTTTGGCGAGCCCAAGCTCAACAAGCATTCCATCATCAAGGTCAGTTCCTTCAAACATAAACAGGGCCATATCATCCAAGAGAATACCGTGAAGATCCTTGGCACGAATAAGCTCTACCGAGCGAAGCTCAGGGTCTGTATTTGCTTCTTTCATTTGAGGAAGGTCAGGGGTTATGCGTCCACCAGAAAGCTGTTGGAGAGCTCCTGCGAGATAGACGTTTCCCATTAGTTCATCATTTCGAAAGAGTCCACCAGCATGATAATAAAAATCCTTATCAAGAGGCCTCCCTGCTAAGGAAGGCGCTCGAGCGGCATCTACAAGTGGTTTTAGTGGAATTTCACTCAAATTAAAGTCACGCCCAGAAACAGGTGTACTCCCGGTATCGAGATCGGTCATAAGTCCTCCAGCAACAAACCCCAAAACGTCAATAGAACTGTGTTTTCATATTACACGTATGAGATAGTTGTCAAATAATACTCTCTCATCTGCTCAATTGTGACGATAGACAGCTGTAATCTGATATAATGTAGAGAACTCAAGTATATGGCTAACACACGCTTTTTTACCTATCTACTCACTCTTCCCTTCGTCCTCATTTTTTTTGCTGGAAATGCTACGAGTGAATCGCGCGCTACACAAAAAAGAGCAAAGATTATTACGGATGCTTCACTCGGAGAGTTCACCTACGAAAATGAATTCAACAGCTATTGGGGTGGTACGACAAGTTTCACCAGCAGACCCAAAAGGAAACTAAAACGTCTAGGATGCCGCCTCGTGGTCTTTCTCGCAGAGAGCGAAGAAGCTCTTCTCACCAAAGAGGGCCGACAAAACTCCGCCTGCATACTCTACTCACAACGGGGTGATGAACGTCACTTCGACCCAAGCTTTGGAGCGAACTATGATCAGATAAGTGCCCTTCCTCCGTCAACCACACTCTATGCTCGAGCCCGATTTGTTTGTAAGACCAAGCTTGAAAACCGAAGAAAAGATCGTGATTGGACTGATGTTGCAACATGGGATTTTAGTAGCCTCTCTCAAGGCTCTCAGGTAGATCTCGATGCTTTCTGTGAGGCGATGGATGATGCGGTAGATCTCTTTTGAGCTAAGGCCAAAACTCCTTTTCCTCGCCCTTCTCCAGCGCCTGTGCGTATCGCGCCAGGTGCAACAATCCGATACATTGGAGCAGGACGAGGACAAGGTCAAAGCCTAAGAGTGCTGAGCTCCTAAGCCTTGACGATGTTCTAAGGAATCCTCCTTATCTTACTGGCTCGCGGATCTCCCCTCCCCACCCCGAGAAAGCCAAAGAAACGCAAAGAAGTAGAGCGCAAGAGAACCTAGACCATAACCAAAAACCACCCAAGAAGCTCCAAGAAGCCCCCCTCGAGGAATGAGTAGTGTACTAAGGAAAACTGAAAGAAAGAGGTTCGTACCATAAAGAAATGGCTGGAGATGGAAGATCTGCCTTGCTTGCAACATGGTGTTTCCAATACCTGAAAGAGAGAGGAAAAGGTGTGCAACGAGAATGAGAACAAACGGATGATTATAAGGCTCAAGCTCTGGACCATAGAAGAGCACAAGAAAATGCTCTCCCCACTTTGAGCTTATTCCTATGACCACTGCCCAGAAAGCAAGGGTAAAGAAAAAAAGACGGTAGGAACGATTCAAGAAGAACTCTTTCCCCTTCAAAACATCTTCAGCCAACCTGGGACGCAGCAGTGTTGCTGCTGCAGTAGGTATCCTTGAAAGCGCATTCGCAAGTGCAAAGAGTGCAGCGAATACTCCAAGCTCTCTCGCACCAAATTGAAACTCAAGCACATATCGAGGAACATTGGTTGTAGCTGAAGAAAAAAGCACGGTAACCCCAAGTGGAAGTGCTAACCAAAAAAGAGCTTTCAAGCTAGTTTCGTGAAATGATCGATGAGACGCCTCCAAGGCTCCAATTCTCCTGTGATCAAACAAAAGTGTCGTGAGCAAGGAAACAACAAGTAGGCTAAAGGCAGCGAGAGGAAGCGATTCACTCGTAAACAGAAAGAAGCAAAAGGTTAAAGCACCACAAAAAGCTCGAAGAAAAAGACTCACACCCATAGCTGGAACCTCAGCAGCTCGGAGAAAGAGAGAATGGTAAAGCTCGGCTCCAC